>CAMXIF010000012.1 GCA_947243845.1 uncultured bacterium | reverse complement strand
TAAACCTACATTTTTTCTTCGGCGTTTTCTTACATTTTATCATTGGCGCTAACAGGCTCTCTGTGCGCTGCTCAAAGATGCAGCGCGAGGCACGGTCACGGTATAACCTTCCACAGGCTCATCATTCTCATCAAACTCTGTCTCTGCGATGCCTCCTGCCTTCTGGCCTGCCTGTAAGGCCGCCCGCATCTGATTTTCCACGAGGGTGATACCAGTATCCAGATACGGTATCTTAGGATTCTTGATGAACAATTCAAATATCCTGATCTGCATCTGATTCTTCAACCAGTCACGGAACCGTATCACATCAATCCACTCTCCACCAACTACCTTGCCATCACGTGTGATATTCTTACCTGCACAGGGGATATAATAGTTCAGATTCTCTTCTTCAAGACTGTGCATCGCTCTTGTAGTCAATTCAGATGCCGTTACTCCTTTCAGCATCTTATAAGCCCACGTCTCACTGCCCGGATTGTAAGAAAATCCTTCCGCCAACCATGCGATATGCATATATTCATCTGCTGACTCCGAATAGATACCAAAAGTGCGCATGTAGTCTTTCCGTGTGAGAGGATTTTCCTCTTCCTGCGTTGAAAAAGCAAATATCTTCTCTGTACTCTCGATCAGTTCCGCCACCTCATTGATATCTGTATCCTCTTCCCCGACCAGTGCCAGGCCATACCACCCGGCTGCGCCAATGACACGTTTTACCGTCTCCGAAAACTTCTCAAGATTTGTCAGCCTTTCTTCTGTATCATCAGTCTCAACCGCTGCTCCGGCAGTTTCCTGCCTCACTGCGATATAGATAAGATCCGGCTTGTGTTCCTGAATAAAAGCAATCCTCGCCGCTTTATAGACTGCCTCATCCTCCTGCCACCCTGCATCAGTGACTTCTGCCAGGGATGCATACTTATCTACTGCCTTCAGATCTTTTCCGCCCTTGAGCGGCCCGTCCCCGATGAGCATGATCGTTCCAAAACTGGCCGAATCTTCGACCGGTGACTCAATGGAAATATTACAATTCACGATATTGTCCAATACTTCACTCATATCTTTCCTCCATTTCTACACTCTCAAAATATCCAATATCCTCCGAACTTGTCACGGCCTCCCATCCCTCTTTTTCATTGGGATTATGTACTGCTGCCCCTCTATCCTCATACTCTAAGACAAACCGGACTGTATATTCCTGCATGGCTCGGTACCTGTAATGCGTCCTGTCAAGTTCTGATAAGTCCCGTACCGGCCCCATAGCCTCTATGCATATGTTCGCCGCATACATCCGCTCTATCCCCACATCAGACTGCAAGAAAAGTAAGAACCCCGTCAGATCATCCACTGCGGGGTTTTCCATGGAATATATCTCTCCACTGCTGCCGGACACACTGTCCGCATACTTGTTCAATTCCAGTATCTTTGTACACTCATAGAAAGAACAATTTATACCGTCCTTTACCGTGTTGACCGGATGCTTCGGTATCGATACATCCTTCATTTTGAGTGTGATCTGCGGGAGTGGGAGCTGCGGCGTATACTGCTCGGCCCATATCGCGCTGTCCTTCGGGAAACGCTCTGCTATCAGATCATATATAAAGTCATTAAGACCAGACAATGTCATATTTCCCCACCTCCGTCCGCGCTTTCGCTGTCTTTTCCGCCATCCTCTGCCACAAAGGGTGCTGACTGAATATCCCCCGCTTCCAGTGGCACCAGTCCAAAGACAGCTTCGGTCTGCCCAACTGGTGTATTCCCCCAGATATCTGCCCCGGTACACTCATACCACTCACCGTGATAATATATCCTGTCTGCCAATATGCCTGCTTTTTCATCTGCTGTCCGAATCGCTACTCTGCCAATCGCCTTGACATTCTTCTTTCTCCGCATCCCCTCCGGGAGCGTCATAACATCATCCGATGTCATGGGTTGGACATTAAGACTGACCGTGCTGTCCGTATATGCCGCACGGGAACGCCCCCGTATAATCTGCGTCTTTTCAAACCTCCGTAGGGTATACGGCTTTTTAAAGATATCCAGGATCATCAGTCCATACTCCCTTTCTTTACAATCTGATATTGTACAAGACTTTTCAAATGCCCGTTATTAATAAGTGGCTTATCAGATTTTTTCTTCCTGATTGTTGATGGGGCATTAGCCACAAAACTACCCTGATCTATCTCGGTCTGTATGAGATCCAGCTGAAAAAGCCCCAGTGCGGACAACACCTTTTTTGTGGTAGCACCTTTGAGCAGTGCAGCCTTTTGTGCCTCTATTGCTTTCCCAATCTCCTGCCTGTGTTTATCTACACTGTCACGCATAAAAGGACGCGAAGGAATGTTCTCCGTCCCTAGTTCATTCCACAGAGCAATATCCACCAAATCTGCACGTGAACTGCCGCCATCGGAGATAACAATTCCTCTCTGGTACCCTATCCTGACCTCTAACCCCGCAAGTTCCTGCAGTGTCTTCATAAACCGCTCCCCTTCTGGTGTCCAGCTGTCCGTTACCTTACCCACCTCTCATCACCGCCTCTTCATACCCGCTATGGTAATCGGCACAATACACTGCTTTCTGATCGCTAGGAACTGTAACCCATATGCCGTCAGAAGATATTCCGCATCCGCACCAGACGCCCCACTGCTGCCCGCAGCAGAATTATTAAATGACACACTCGTGCTGCCCTCGGAAAAAGATGCGATGCCCATGGAATCTTTCAGAGAGATGCTTATCTCCCCCTCTTTCTTTGGTGCAGGAGCATTGAGCGTCATCTTATGCGCCGTCAGATAAGCCACCGCCTGTGTATAAAGTCCTCCGAAACGCTTCTCACTAATATAGGGTTCTGCAATCTCTATCCAGTCCCTTAATTCATCCTCAGTCTTATCCTCGAATTCTGGGGCCACCTTCTTGATGACTGATATGACCTTTCTCGCTTTATCAATCTTCATATAGGTTTATCCCCCCTTTTATTATTTTGCATCTGCCTGTTTACCCGCGTCATCCAATCCGGGTGCTGATCCTGGATCTCCTGTTTTTGCAGGATCAGTAGTCTTTACAGGATCACTTTTCTGCGTACTGCTCCCCTTCTTTTCAGGTTTGATTTCTGTAAAAATACCATTGCTCATATACTTCCGTACCACAGGATTCTTTTCATATGCCTTAGGACACTCCGTAGACTCCCCAGGTAAGAAACTTATTCCGCCGATTCCAATGATTTTTGAAGAATTATTTTTTAAAACCATAGTCTTTCCTCCTTTAACTATAAAGAATATCCCCTCCAGCCAATGCCAAAGGGGGATATCATCAAATGCTGTATCTTTATCAGACGCCTTCTGCCAGCAATCCAGAAAGCGGGTAATAGATGATCATGCCAGCAACTCTCTGCTCACAAGGGATCTCAATCTCCAACCCTTTCTCCTGCAAAGGATACTGGTAGAAATGCATAGGGATCTCAAGTGCCATCTTGCGTTCATCATTCGTGAAAAGGAACATCACGTTACTGCCTGTAGGGTTGATATCCGTTGATTCTGCCTGCAGTTCATTAGCCTCGCGGATCTCTTTCAGGTAAGGAGCGTGATCCAATACGAATTTCAAAATCGTTGTCTCCGTATCAGGAATCCTGCGGGTAGCCAGATCAATATAGACATCAGACGGAAGTACCAGAGTATCCGGTTTCTCCACATTCTTTGTAATCTGAGAAGTATACTTCTGCATACCATTGATGTCATCCAAAATCTGGTCCGCGTTCTTATAACGGAACTCCGTGTGTTCTTTTCCATCTACTGTAACGGTAGACAGCACGTACTTAGGGATATCATTGTCCTCAGAAAGGATACCCACCAGTCCATTGTCCTTGTCCCCGGCCCAGGCGATCTTATTGACGATATAATCCATCGCATACCTGGCCGCTTCTCCCTTACGTACATCCAGAGACTTCCCAGCCAGTCTGGACGCCCGCATCTCCTGTACGGAATAACCGTAACTGTCGCCGACTGACTTCACATATCCCGTAACGGGTTTACCCTTGACATCCGCCCTGGGCAGATCAGTGGCATAATTGTTGATAATCTTTGCCATTCCAGTCTTGTCATAACTGTAATACGTAAATGTCTCAGCGCCTTCGGGTATCTCACTCGTCACAGGGAAGATTGCGAGTGCCGTCATCTCCGGATACTCCACATCGTAAGTCTCTGTCTTTACATGATCGAGTTCTCTTGCGAAGAACACACTGGCCTGCTCCACACTATCAAACCTTGTATCTCCTCCTGTCAAGGCCTGGCAAACATTTCCATTCTTGAGTGCCCTGGCATCTGCTCCATCATAATTTAAATGCTTTTTTCTTTTTTTCATGATTTACTCTCCTCCTTCTCAGCCACACAGATTGCCTGTACGCGGATCGGCGCGATACCGTTATCCGCTCCACTGATGAACCTTGCCGGCAAGGCAATCTTTGTGGATGTATCCTCTTTCGTTGTGAAACGTCCTGCCTCGTCTCCACTCGTGATCAGGTAGACAGGTTTATCGTATGCCGGGACTGCTGCCTTTCCGACAATGCCCCAGATCTTACCCTGCTTTAATACACCGATGCTCTGTCCGCTCTCAGGCACCGCATTACCCTTCATATCCTGCATGGTCGTAAAACCATTCTGCACAACACCTTCAAAATCTTCTGCTGTGCTGTCTGCATCAGGCAACTTCACATCGCTTCCAGGGGCTGCCCCCTTCACGACACCTGATCCAAAAGGGATACCGCCAGGGGTGATGAACGTATTGTTTTCATAGCTTGTAATATCATACAGGCCGCCCGCGATACCTTTTGAAGTCCCATAATTATAACTTGTCTGTACTCCCATCAGTCTTCTCCTCCATTCTTACATTTTTCTCTCTTTGCTATCATCTTCTCACGCGCTGCTGCCGCGGAACTCTTTGCCCCGGAATCCATGCTGTCAAGATTATTCTTAGACATGATCCGGCGCCGCTGGTCATCTACTTTCTTTCGTTCTGCCACGCTCTGCTTCGCAATATCATATGCTGCACTGATATAGGCATCTGACTTTCCGTCCAGTCGCAGTTTCGGATTCACAGCATTTATGACCTTCTTCCTGGCATTAATCAGGCTCAGATTCTCCACGCCGTCCAGGTTCAGCCTGTCGGCCACCCGGCAGACATCCAGATAGTCACGGAGTTTCTTTCCGACAAGGCGATCGACAGAATCTTTGTTCATAGGCCTATCTGCATCTTCTTCATCTTCGTTGATGTCATCATCCTCCGTATTGCTGTCAGAATCATCCTCATCGTTGTTCTCATTCGGGTCATCGCTTTCATCATCGTTCACCGCAGGATCATCCTCGTCTGCTGCCGTCATGTCAGCAGCCGCCTGAAGTTCATCAATGACTTCCAGAAGCGCTTCAATATCCCCCTCCTGTTCAGAAATGATCTCTTCTGCATCCATCTGCTCCTCATCAGAATCCCTGCGGTCTTTCCTCTCACGGACTCCGCTGACGATGTCCCCTGCATCCATCTTGACCTCTTCTTCCTCATCCACGGCAGAAGGAGTATCTCTCTGCGCTTTGAACAGTGCTATCGCCTGTTCCAGTTCCTCTGGGGAAAGATCACCGTCATACCTCTTCTTACTCTGTACTTTCTTTGTTCCTTTCCTTGTGCCTAACATCATTGGCCCTCCTTTTAAATATTTTTTTGTCGTTGTATCTTTATGGTCGATGTTCAACCGGGCGCGGTCTCCCGCTCTAGCCTCACCGACCAGGGCAAGATGGTTTACTTCGATATCACGCTGTATCGAGTCATACTCCTGACCATGATATACGCCTGATGTCTTATCCAGGTTGAGGCTATACCCCAGTGATAGTTCCCGCAGGCCACACTGCTTGAGTGCATCCGTATTGTGTATCACAATCTTACAGCGGACTCTATTTCCATCCCGATAGCCTTTACTGAGGATAGTCCCTATCTGCTCTTCATGGACGTTATCTTTGTCTATCTCGCCCGCATCATGTGTGATGATAATCGGTTTGCCCTCATAACTCGCAAGGCTCTCCTCTGAAAACACTTCCTCCGGAAGACGTAATTCCCGCCGGATACCATCTTCACTGTCCGGATCGGAATACTCAAAGATACCACACCTGGTCACAACCGGATGGTCTACGAGGTATCCCTCATCCGTATAATAGGTCTGATCCATCTTAAGGCTATCCAAACGGTGAGCACTCTCCTGCTTGACACCATCCTTATGGGAACTCCTCTTATTATTGGCCTGTTCTGTATTGTTAGCCCATCGGCAATTAGATGGCTCATAATTACCATCTGGATCAATACGATCAAGCGATAAAGAATCCTTGTATCCGTGAGATATAGCCCAATCGTGAAAAGTATCATAGCTATCTTTCCAGTCTTTACAAACCCTGACACCCTTTTTCCCATAAGTCTCATATTTAGGTACGTTTTTGTTATAGCACCTTGATTTCATATTCTCCCATATGGAATAAAGTCGTGCATCACTCTTCTTTTTCCCTTCATCTGCCCTGTAACTCTTCTTTTCTGCCTTTTTCACTCTTTCACACCTCCTTCAAGGCATATAAAAAACGCCTATTCGGCGTTGTTCACATTTTTCCTTCGTTCGAGATAATCTGTCCGAAATATCTCATAGAATTTCTCATCATACAGCTTTCCGTCCGGCAGCATTACGTGTTCTTTATGTATTCCAACAATCCGTCCGCCATAACGCTTGATCAAACGGTCATAACTTCTTTCAATCGGATTTCCTATGATAACGGAAAAGACTATCTTCCTGTAACGATACTTTTCAAAGATATCCTTTACCATACGCATGATATCAATCCCAAAAGACTTATCGTCCGCAAAATTAACGATCCAAAGGTTGCTGACATATCGTGCCTGCCGTTCTACCCCATATCCGAGATAACCTATCACTTCCCCGGAACTGTTCAACGAAACATACTGCATCCTATCCCATGTGTTTTCATCCACTTCTATTGGCCTCATATAAGAGGAAGCATTGTAATACCAGTACTTTTTATTTTCCCACGTTTCTCTTTCTTTTTTTACGAGTTCTTCTTCATAATCCTTCGCTAATGCAAGCATCTGTCCTTCTCCTCTACTTTTTTGCTATCGGCGCCTTAAACGTCCCGAACTTAAATACCGGCTTTGTCCTGCACCGACATTCATAATCCTGCCCTGGATGACACCTGCGCCCTGTCTTTTGATCGACCACTGGCGGATCATCCCACCGGAACCGCTTGCCATTCAATGCCTTGTGCGATTTTCTTACACGGCTATCTCCGCAGTCATCCCAGATATACTCTTCTATCCCGGCATCCCTCTGCTGTGCCTCAGTGATCGATGCGTTCAGCTTACCTATCTGATCTCTTGCCAGTAATCTGGCATGCGACTTACCTACGTTGTATCTATGCTGTATCTCTTTCATAATATGGGTAGTCGACTTTCCGTTCATGAACCCCTCTTTTACGATCATCCTCATATCATCCAGGGTATCCGCTGGTATCGTCTTGATCAGGGATACATTCTCATCCACCCATCTATCAAGCGCAATCTGAAAAAAGTCGCCCAGGTAATAATCTTCCATGATATTGACACCGAGCGTCCTGTCCACGGCTTTCTTCCATTCCCGGATTGTAAGCTTTCTGGTCATATTTGCCAGGGATTCCAGTTTCCGTCTTAGACCATATCCTTCTTCCTTTTCGGCAAACCTCTTTTGTATCCTGTCGAGTACTCTTTCGAGAAGCGCCATCACATCGCTGATACCATCCGCGTGATATGTTCCGCGCTCTTTCATGATCTGCTCCTTTAAGACCGGGATCTCCTCTTCAATAGACTCCTTGAACAGTCTCATGTATTGCCGCGATACCCTGGCATACTCTCGCTCTATGCCCGCTGGAAAGGCCGGTGTATATTTGGATATCAGGATATCATGCCCGTGAAATTTCTTCCGAATAAGCTCCTGTACTGCTTCCTGCCGCAGTCTTTCATCCATATCTATCCCCCATCTCCAAATAAAAACAGCCTATGCACTTTGCACAGACTGCCGCCTTTAATAATCAATACTTACTTTTTCATCAGCGGAGCGTTTTCCTCTCTGCTACCACTCATCGTCATCCTCCGGATAATACGGCCCATGAATAAAATCCACCATCTCTACCGCCATTATGCCTCTTGGAGACAAATCATTATCACCCGCTTTTATTGTCTCTTCTATCTCTATATCGGCTAAATCATCAATAAGCTGGTCATAATCGTGCTCTTTCCTACAAAAGAATTCCTCTTCCGTTAAGCCAAGTTCCTTTTTGACAAATTCTTTTTGCTGATCTGTCAATCTTTTTTCCCCATTCATACGACCACACTCCTTAATGCTTAAATACTGTTACTATCTCACCATTATCATGATCTACGACTGCGACAGTACGTCCCTTCTGATATCGAAACTTATTTCCCTCATGCGTGCTATCACGTTTTACCGTTTCCGGATGCTGGATAATCTCCATCACCTTATTCGCGGATATCCTTCTCTGTCCGCATCTTTCACAAGTATGCTTTGATAACTTCTTAATAGTAACACCTTTACTCGTCCTCTGTCCAACGATTTTTTGCTCATATTCTTTTCTTTGCTGAGCGGATAAAGGCTTACCCTGCCTGCTGCCACCGCCGCCAGAACCGCCAAGTTGTCCTGGTCTTCCTTTATGCCCATGATTACCCGAATTACTATTTCCCTCATCATGCCTCATTCCCAAAGCAGATATCAGCAGCATGAGCGATTCAAAGAATGGCGGGAACAACCGATTCTCCATATGCTCTAAATCGCTAAGTGTCATAAAACAGGCATCTTTCATCTCTATGCTATCAGCTCTCGGACAGCCCTTGTATTCCGTACATAAAAATATGTGTGAAATCAGTTCTGGACACTCAGGCTCAACCCTTCCCAAATAGAGCAATTCCCGCGGGATAATGCCAAACTCTTCTTCAGTCTCCCTGCCTGCTGCCATTTCAGGTGTCTCTCCCAGTTCCACATGTCCACCTGGACCACACAAGCCTCCGCCATCGATTCTCTCAGCTACAAGGATCCTACCGTTTCGTATGACGATAACCCCAACACCTTCCTGCAGGGAAATATCATCTGCCTGCGCATCCATCTGTGCCTTTTCCGTTACAGTTCCCTCGGAATCCTCAATCCCTAAAAGGTCTGCAATATCAAGATCATCCTCCTCGTTTAAAAGGTCGTTGATCGTATACTCTTCTGACTTCTTCAGACCTGCACGCACCTCTGATGGATCAAGTACCTGCATATCAACGTAAACCTGGGCTGTCGCCGCCTTTGTCTGTTCTGTTGTTGCTCTCATTGCATCAACATTCGCCTGCTCAGTCTCACTCATGGACCACAAAGGTTTGAACCCTACCTTATAGGCCGGTATCTCTTGAATCTCACCTTTATGCTGCCCACATTTAAATATAAGATCCAAAAGGATGCGCATATTCTTCTTCAGCATCATCTTCTGGATCTTATTTACGAAGTTATAATAATTCTCCATGTCGCTGTCGCCAGTACTGTTCTCACCAGCGGGAGAACGTCCAAACAAAATTGTTTGAGGAATATTCGTCACGGCACTGAGCATATTGCATGTAGTGTCAATAACGTCCTTGACACCAGCGAGGGACATACTCTTAAAATCATAGTCCTCACCATCTGCATCGATAACAAGAGTGTTCAAAAGTCCCCTTGCCAGATCGATAAGTTCTATCCTGTCTAATACCTTATCTTCTCCCTCGTCTGTCCGTAACAACTCGGAAAGATTTTTCAACTTATAGATGGCCTGTACACATCTGTCAAGCATCTTAGGCGCTGTAGAATGCGACACGACCGCATCCCGTAATGCATCCTTAATCCTCAGATACTCAGGGATTCCAAAATAAAGATACGTGGGATATACACCTGTTTCCGGAAGTTTTCCATTCTGGAAGACAAGGCACCTACTTTCATGTACCCTAAATGCCCCGTGCCTGCTGTTAATAGTATAAAACTCTGGCCTCTGAAACCTGCTGCCATATCGCCTTGCAGAACCGGGGTTATATGTATATAAAGATGTTTGGTCTGGCTGTACTATCGCCCTCTCATATACGAGAAGTTCCTCAATCTCCTCCGCATTGTCCCAGTCAAGCGGCTCCTCAAGGTCACATCCATCATCGACTAGCATCACTACGACTGCACCACCATAAAGTCTGGTCCACTTGATGGCTGTGGCTGCTGTCTCTTCCCAATCAAGGCGATCGAGTTCATCCGAAATAAAGTCTTCTATCTTCGGATCGCTCAGCTTAAAATCATAACCATGCTTAACAGCTTCCTCCGAAGGCGAATCTATGATCTTGGCAAACAACCCGTTTCCAAAATACTGTTCCGTCAGATCCAAGTCGGGGATGATATCTTCCATGACATAGGAGTATGCCGTTGAACTGTCCTGTGCTGTTCCATATTTCGTCAGCATATTCTTATAGCCGTCATGGCGTATCGTCATACCCTGACCAGTCATCATTCCTAAATCATAATCTTTAACCTTTTCTTCCCCAGCGTCAGAATATTTCATGTCCAATATGCGCCTGCCATTTCTTTCCCGGGTATATTCACTTACACTATTTTTCATCTCGCACAAACACCCCACCCTGTTATCACAGCAATCCCTCAATACTGAATACCTTTTCTCCTTCATAACAAGAAAGTGCGACTGCATCCGCTCTGTCTGGAGAATTTATTCCTCTTTTTTTCATCTCTTCTTTACTCTCAAGCTGAACTTTACCCTTGCTCGTCAATCTATATTTCCTGCAAGATAACTGCGCTACAAGATCCTCATCGTCTGGCAGCGCAATCTCTTCTTTCCTCAAATATTCTTTAACCGTTCCCCACAGATAGCTGGTCAGATTATCATAGACCTCTCTCGCTCTGATCTTACTCTTTCCATCAGAGATTACCTCATCGGGAACCCTTCCAGCCGCATTGACAGGGACGACTATCAGCCTCGTGAGATGTTCCTCCTCCTTGACTTCTTCTAAGCGGTCTGTAACGCCCCCACCCAAGCCAGTATCATCAATATTGGCGTATATATCTCCATCGTACCGGGGATATTCTGCCAATGTCTGTCTATACAGCTGAACGACTTTTCCAACTGTCGTCATCAGGCTCTGTCCCCGAAGTATAGCCGGCAGAGTGATCTTACCACCTACATTTTGGGCTATCACCGTTTCATCATTCCCATATCGTGCTACATCAACGCCAAAAGATATGCGTTGGATCTCCCTATTTTCCGGAAGGTCATTCATACAACTCTGCTCAACCATAGACAATCCGATAAATACATCTTCTTCCTGTTTGGGAAAATCGCCGGCAACTCTCACACGAAATACATCACTGTCAGTACCGAACATCTTACTCATCTTGCTGACATACTTTAGATCCACCCTTGAACTTGTACGTCCATCAATATGGATCACATTATAATCTGCCCTGTTCTTATGATGACTGTCATAGAAAAAACCCGACAAACGTGTTGGGTTCCCGCATATCAACAACTTTGCTCCCTCTGTCGACAGGGCCCCTAATACCGGTTCAAAGACAATATCCTTCACTCCGGAGGCTTCATCTATGATAAATAACAGATGCTCCGCGTGAAATCCCTGCAATGCATCTGGATTTGTCGCAGTACGTGCGGCCGCAAACCATTCCTCCGGATGCCCCGCCATGTATATCTTTTCATTTGTCCATATCAACTCTTTCTTAAGTGCCGGATTATTCCTGATCCACTTTGCCGCCTCTGCCCATAAAATGTCAAACAGCTGATGCTGGGTAGGCGCTGTGCACGGTACCTTGGGATACGGCCTTGTGCACAGGAACCATATGATCGCCCAACTCTCCACAGCGCTCTTTCCGACTCCATGACCAGAACGGACAGATGTCATAGGTTCTGCCTCTACGCTCCTCAATATCGCCCTCTGGTTATCGTCCGGCTTGGCACCGATAATGTCTTCTACAAAGTCGATTGGATTTCTGGCATAATACCTGATGGCCTCTTCTGATATACTCATTTTCTACCATTAAATGCCCTTTCTATGATATCGCTAAGGCTGTTACTCTCGTCCTCTTTTGCTTTTTTGCGCTTCTCTTCATTCTCCAATTTTGCAGACTTGATCTTCTCATCCTGCTCCTCGAGATCCCTCTCTGACTTGGTCGTCTGTCCGAGTGTATCACGTATTGCGACATATGCTTTTACATCTCCCAGCAATGCCTTTTTGATCATAGCCATGTTCACTGCTGACTCTAATGTACTGTCAAGTCCTAACTCCTGCAGGATAGGCGTCCATTCAGGATTATCAATCTCGGCAGTCAACAACATATTTAAGGTTTTCCGGAAATCCGCCTTCCGGCGTCTGCTCTCCCCTGATGCCCTTCCGGCTCTGGAAGTGATCTCCCGTAGTTCCTCCGTAGTTCGTTTATCAAATCCCTTATCTCTTATGTTCTCATACCCGGCCACCTCCTCACCTTCCTATCTGTTTGAAATATCGATATTCACAGCATAATAAAAGCACCAGATCACCCTGATGCTTTTACCCGTTTTTCTCTTGCTCTATTATATCATGCCGCTGTTTACCTTGAAACATCCAGTTTAGCCATCAAGGCTTCCTGTAAAACTCTTGATACATTAAGATGCGCTTTCTCTGCCTCCTGATTCAACCAATTCGGGATCGTGACATTCCTGCGTACAGTCTTATTATCCACTTTACGGCGATACTCTGTAAAATCAATGTCCACTAAAGACACGTAGCCCTCTCCATCGTCCGCAAAGGTTCCCTTAGATACATCGATCGAACCTATCGCGCTAGGTTCCGGAATCTCCTTTCCGTTATCCTCATAATCTATGCCTTTTAACCCGATCGCATCCCTGGCCATATACATGGCATCTGCCATCCCATACCCCTCTGTCAGTATATTCCAATCTGGAACCTCTATCAATACGGTATCTTTATCATTACCCAGCGGTGTAAATATTACAGGATATACATTCTTCATTTCTCTTCCTCTTCTTTCTTTTCCTCTTCTCTTCGTTTCCTGTCTATATTTATATTGAGATGTGGGGATCTTACAATCCCCATTTTCTCAATATCGCTCTCGCTAATCTTTCGTCAATCTCTCGGTGCCTTGGGATCTGCTCTTCGTCACTCCCGCGCTTGTATATGTCGTGACCGCCACCGTGCCGTGTTAGTTCAAATCCCGCTTTTTCCAGTTTCTTTATTAGGTCTCTCTGTTTCATTATGCCCTCCTTATGTATATATAATACACATTTTTTACACATTCGTCAATATGTTTATGTGTATTTTATACACATTTTCAAAAAACATAAAAGTTCCGCCTCAGTTCTCTGATAACCTGGGACGGAACTTTCTGCTGGTATCCAATTGAGGGGGCTCTGCTGGACTCCCTAAGTATTATTATAATGTTGCATTTGTTGCATTGGGTGCAACTTTAAAAAATTTTTCAATTTTTCTGGAAACCGTACTTTTATCAATGTGTACTTTTTCCGCAATCTGCCTTTGCGACATATTATCGATATAGCGCATCCTGAATATCCTCCTTGTCAGACTATCCGGTATACCCTCTATAAAGTCCTCCACCTTACTACACTCATCCTCAAGCTGTTCCTTTCTTTGGCGCCACTGGGCGTTTAATCGATAAAACCTCTCTTGGTCTGTCCCGACTACAGCTTGTGGCCTTGGATAACCCTTTTGGTAATCTAAGATAGTACTATTACCGACTAAATCACTTGAAAGATGCTCAAGCTTATATGCCAGCTCAGCAATTTCTTCCTTTTTGCTCTTATACTCCTTTAATAATTCCAGATTCATCCTGCCGCCTCCACTAATACACTCTTTAAAATTTATAATCAGATACACATAATCCCTGCGTCATAAAGCCTATCCACAACATTTTTTATAACACACTCGTCATACCGTTTAGGATTCCTCTCTATGTCTCGGAGTACATAAAGCAAGTCAGCCACATCATATTCCTTTATCAATTTGATTTTCTCATCCGTTGGACTATTACATTCTTTGGACACCCTGTAAGCCCGCATCCCTCCACCTCCACTAAGACTTTTCATCTCGTTCATCGTCAGCTAACAAATCCTTGTATGTGTAACTATCAAGCGTCTTCTCATACTTTACCTCCTGCGCGGTGACCCCCGAATACGTTTCATACGGATTTGGCAGATTATGCTTCTCTCGACACACACAGCAAATGACGAAACTCTTTGTTTTCTCTTCTACCCCGTAAGGCTTTGTATCAGTATGTTCTCTCGCAAACCCGAAGAAAGGCGTCATTGAGAGCAATACGGGCCTGCCCTGTGCTTCCTTCCCACAAAAGTCACATATTGCATGAATCATAGTCTTCCCCTCCTCTTCTCTCATTCTGCTGTTTCATAAACACAACCCAACGTGTTTTTCCTCTTCTGTCTCCAAATAGTGGCGTCTGACCGATTACTTTGAGAACCTCACTAAAATTTATCTGCCCCTCATTCCACTTGAATACCAAAACTCCATAAGGTTTCAGCACTCTCATACACTCTGAGAATCCTTGTCTCAAATCCTCCCGCCATGTTTCGGAAAGTCTTCCGTATTTCTTGGCCAACCATGAGTTCTCACCGACTTTTATCAGATGCGGCGGATCAAATACGACCAGATAAAATGTATCATCGCCAAACGGAATATCTCTAAAATCTCCGATGATGTCGGGATTAACGTCTAACTTTCTTTCGTCACACAGTACTTCGTGCATGACCCTGTTATCCATGAAGATCGTATGTGGGTCGTTCTTATCAAACCAGAACATCCTGCCTCCACAGCAGGCATCCAATATCTGCTTGTCCATATCTATTACCTCCTCCGATGCTAATCTCCCATTAATTCCGGGCTTTCAAACGTATTTCCTATGACTTTCCCATATGTCTCTATACTCCCGATAGGCATCGGCGGTAATCCCGGAGCTTCCGCATAAAACCCAACGCTGTCCATATAACGCTCGTCCAACGGGCACCATGCCCAGTAAGTACCAAACCGGATTCTCATCCTAAACCCATTAAAGTTCTCAATGATATCTCCCTCAAAGACCTCCTGACCGTTGCTATCCAGTTTTCCGGTTGACCTCAGAACGGTGTACGCTCTCTGTTCCGGCGTCCCCGGAAAGATCTCCCACGCTGGAAGATCCATAACTTTCTCCCATTTCATCATTCTTTTGTTTATAATATCCCATACTCTAAAATTCATCTCCGCTATATTTCCCATAACTAATCATCCCTTCTTCTGCAAGTTCTTGAGAAATTCTATAAGTTCTGTACCTGAGTGTGTCGCATGACGATATTTTTCATCATAAACTTTTCCAGATGTCGCCTTATTCTTTGGGATCAAATGATAGAAGGCCTCATCTCGCACTTCCCTGCTATAGTAAGAATGTCTCTGCGGGTGTTCTGCCACTACCAGCCTGCTCCCATCTATAAAATCAAACTTATAATAATTTACATCGATGTTGTCATCCCGGTACCAGAGACCCCACGCTTTATAGTCGTTGAGCCATTGTCTCCGCTGAATATCATTTTTCAACAACGGAAGTTCCTGCTGCGTTTCTGCAGCGGCTTCTTCTTTTTCCTGCAACTCTTCCAGTTCGCAGGCCATGTTCGCAAGGGCACCTACCAGTAGTTTCTGCTTATGTACCGTTAACTCCGGGAAACCTCCCAAATCAAGGTAATCCTGCAAAAGGCGTTTTGCCTCCTCAAGCATACTTCGTAACAGCCTCATCTCATACACCGGCTCTTGGTCTGTTGAGTCCTGAAGCTCTGTATTAACTTCACGGGCTTCTTCTTGCAATGGTGCCCGCTGGCATCTATACCCACAGAGTTCCTGACAATTCCTGCAACATGGATCTGCCTCCCCACTTCCCGCCGTATGCGGCGCCAGGTCATTATTTACAAACTGGCACTTATCGCCTACTTCCCTCTTTAGAACTTCCAGGACGTTCATCGTTGTACATGGAAAAGGATTCCCTAACGGGGCTAACACGCAGTATCTATCCTTCTGCCGTATATTACAGTCCTGCGCGCAGGAAAAACAGTCATGCTTATGCCCGCATCCTTCGGTCGTCAAAAGGCTCCCCTCTGGATACTCCGTTTTTTCAAGCCCGTATGCAGACTTTTCTGATTGCGATGTCGCAATATCTCCCTCCGCTATACGCATCAGTTCTAAAGCGAAACGCTCATATGTCAGGTGTGTCTCCTCTTCACCGATGCAGATATCCACTCCTTCTGGAAAATCATGGAACCTAAAACTGTATGCCCAACAACTCTTATCGTAGTACCCATACATGGCGATGTTCCCTCGTATCACTTTCGCCCTGTCGGGATCATTTTTCACCTTACGGCAGACCTCTATCAGTTCTGCAGAGTCTTCTGGCTCAAACTTCACATACTGCTCAACGAACCACTTCTCATCATGCACTTCGCCCTCAGGTTGCGACATCGCAATATCTGCCACCTCTGTACTTTCCGATACTGGTGTATCGATCTCTCTGTACTCCCCGTCCACGATCATCTCGGGCTCGGCCTGATCCTTTTCCGTCAGGTCTGGCTCTACAGATTTCTGCTTGGCCTGACGCTTGATCTCACGTACCTGCTTAACAGTCATGTCCGGCTCGACTTTTGCTTCCAGTTCCGGAGACATGCTCAGCATTTCGACAAGCAGTCCCTGCGAATACTCCATGTACTTCTCATCTATTTCCTCGCTGTTCCCGTCAAGGGAATACTTCCGGTTGATCCCCATAAAGCGGTTCGCGAGGGTGTAATCCATGTGCAGTTCCTCGTGAAGATACGAATCAAAGTCGGCATAGTATGCCTGATACAACTTTTCCTCCATCATGCGCCTCAAGAGATAACCCAGACGCACAACTTCCGAAGCTGACCTTTTCAGTGACCGACCTATCTCCGTATTTAATTCCGTATACTCTGCCTCTAATCGGATTGCCGCTGCAACATCATTCATACTCTTACGCCCTCTCTTTCCTGATCATCTTTCATTATCGTCATCCTCACTTCTGCCCTTTTCGCCTGAAAATACTTATCCACCCTTGCCTTAAGCGACTCCAAAAGTGCTGCCTGGCAGTCCCCTTTTGACTGCAGGGCGCTCATCACATCCTCATCCACGGTCCCTGCCGAAAGAAGATGGTGGACATAGACCGTATGCCTCTGCCCCTGCCTGTACAGCCTCGCATTGGCCTGCTGGTAGAGCTCCAGGCTCCAGTTCAGTCCGAACCAGACCACATCACTGCCGCCCTCCTGCAGGTTCAGCCCATATGCCACACTAGCGGGATGGGCTAAGAGGATATCTATCTTTCCTGCGTTCCAGTCTGCGATATCCGTGCTGTCCCTCAGATCCCTGACTGACAGTCTGGTCTTTGCCAGTACCCTGTGCAGCCTGTCCAGGTCATGCTGGAAATTATAAAATACAAGCGCATGCTTCCCACCTAGCTCCTCCACCAGTTCCATGAAGCCCTCCAGCTTGTTGTCATGGATCTCCACCACTTCGCGGCTCTGCACGACCTCGTCACAGACTATGGACTCCGTGGTGTGATAGATCGCCCCATTTGCCAGCTGCAGGAGTTTCCCTGACAGTACTGCCGCACTCCCGGCATCCAATATCCCTTCCGGGAGTTCAAGGATCCGCTCCCGTTCCATCTCCTCATAAGCCTTCCTTGCCTTAGGATCCAGCTTGATGTACCTGACATTGTCTATCCGTTCCGGAAGGCTCAGATAGTCTTTTGCCGACAGGCTGATGCAGATATCCCGGATGAGTTCCTGTATCTTTTCATCCGCTCCCGGCCTCGGCGCATAGGAGAAGATGGTGGTGGCGTTCCTGGAAGCGGGGATAAAATAATTATTCCGGTACTCTGTCAGTGTCCTGCCCAAGCGTTGCCCACCATCCAGGAGATACAGCTGCGCCCACAGGTCTGTCAGTCCGTTCGGGGATGGCGTGCCGGTCAGCTCTACCAACCGTCTGATATGCTGGCGGATGTTCTTGAGACTCTTGAACCGCTTCGCCTGATGGCTCTTGAAACTGCTTGATTCATCGATGACCACCATGTCGAACGGCCAGTCATTCCGGTAATAATCCACCAGCCAGGGAACATTCTCTCGGTTGATGACAAAGACATTTCCGGGGCTGTTCAGTGCCCTGATACGCTTCTCATTCGCCCCAAGCACCGGCTGTATCTTTAGCAGTCTCAAATGATCCCACTTATCCTGTTCCCTGGTCCAGGTATCCTCTGCAACCTTCTTTGGCGCGATCACCAGGCACCTGCCCACGAGAAAGCGGTTGAAGATCAGGTCGCATACCGCCGTCAGGGTGATGACCGTCTTTCCAAGGCCCATGTCCAGGAACAGGGCGATAGCTTCGTCCTGGATGATGCGGGTGATGCAGTAACGCTGATAATCGTGCGGTACGAACTTCACAGGATCACCCCCGTCCTGCCGCCGGGCGTCCGGTTCACCATCTCCAAAAACAGGCTGTCCCGCGCATGAGTCGCAGGGGATTGTTTCTGTATCTCGGAGATGACTGCCTCTGCCTGCTCCATACTGTCCACTACCGCAGTGTAACATCCCAGCCGTTCCAGTTCGCCGAGTTGGAACTGCTGTAGCTTTCTGGGCGCTTCCCCTGGGCGCTTTAATTCGACAAACCCGATGCGCCCGCCGGGAAGGATCACGATCCTGTCTGGCACGCCATCATTCCCGGGCGATATAAACTTATACGCCTTCCCGCCTGCCTGCATGGCGAGCCTGCGGAATCTCCTCTCCAATTCGCTCTCTCTCATCTCCTGCCTCCTGTCCCTGCAACATTCTTCGCGCGCGTACACGCGTATATACTTATACGCGTTCAGGGGTATCAAGGGTATATATATCCCTTATTTCCCTTGTATTTTTATTTCATATAGAAGAATGTTTACTTGTTTATAAATACCATTTTGTTCAGTGTTCATCGGCTTTTCATCGTCAACACTAGAATGTTGCACCCTGTTTGCATGTTGACACCGCCCTTGTCAACATTTTCTGCCCGACCTTTTGTTTACGCCTCGGATGTTACCCTTATGAATCCCCTCTGGGATCCGTATTCGCCTCCGAACCGGACCGCGCTCCTTTGCCGCTCCCAGCCTGGCAGCCTCTCCAGGATGCTGTTGATCTCCTTGGAATCGGACTTCTTCATCCGTGTATAGCCCGGCATCTTAAAGCATTCGTTCCATATCTCCCAGGCACATATCCTATCCCTGTACATCAGCTGGCTCTCATCTGCCTGTTTCTGGTCGAACCCGGAATCCAGCCAGCTCCGCCTCTCATACATGTCTCTCTTATACCAGTCCTTTGGCACTTTCTTTTCCAAAAATTCTACAATGGCTCCCTCTGAATACGATGCTTCCCTGTGTTCTTCCTGTGCATGTTCGGCCATCTTCTCCGCCTCATCGGACAGTATCAAAGGTTCACCCAGCCGGTACAACGCCAAAGCTTCCGCCCATATCTGTGGTACTTCTGCTGGCAGATCCCGCCATATATCCTTTCTATGTTTCCTGCCAGCCAAATCTACCGGCCAGAACCGCCTGTTGCCTGTATAATCTTTTAGGAACTCCGCTTCATTTGTGGTCCCTACGATGATGCATTGGCGCAGATGCTTTTCCGTCCGCCGGCCATATGCCGCTCGGTACACATCATCTCCTTTACTCAGGAACTGCTTGACTGTGTTCATCTCAGATTTTGACATACCTGTCAGTTCCCCGGCCTCTATGATCCAGTAACCCTGCAAGAGCTCCGCCGCATCCTTCCCTTCAAAAGTGACCAATGAGTCTGAATACCAGTCAAGGCCCAGATACCGGAAAAAGGTACTTTTTCCCATTCCCTGTCTCCCTGCCAGTATCAGCATCGTGTCGAACTTGATCCCTGGGCAGAATATCCGTGCAACAGCGCCCACTAAGGTCTTCCGTATGGACTCCCTGGTATAGGGGCTATCCTCCGCTCCAAAATAATCAATCAGTAAGGTATCCACCCTTGGCACACCGTCCCACACCTGTGCAGCCAGATAATCCCTCAGCCTATGTACCTTGTTATTCAGTGCATATACCGCAAACCCATCCATAGTCTTCTCTTTTCCGGTGATCTTATAGACTGTCTCAAGATACCCGCGCAGTCCGGAATCATCTGCATCTGTCCACTGCCTCACCCCGCAAGCCTGCCCATATGCTTCCCACGGGAGCGGCGATACCGCCATCGGCCTGCCGGCCATCTCATCGTGATATATCCTGCCTTTCAGCCTTGGGTCATTCTCCAGGATCACCTGGACGTTCTGTATCGTATTGAGCGGTTCTCCCGATTTGGGGTGCGCCTGCAGTTTCAACACCCAGCTGGCATCCTCCGCCCCCTGTCCTGCAGGCGGCGCATTGGAAAAGCTCTGTACTGCTGCCTCATACCTCTCCTTGGCCATCATCTCCGCTATGGCTGGGATCCCCGATGCGAACTCACACATCTTCTTAAAGGACGGCAGATTGCCTGCAGGGGTATCCGGCTTTGCCTCATCGTCTTCCTCCCCGAACAGATGCAGCCTCACCATGTCAAAAGCGTTGACCAGCCTGCCGGAGCAGGGATCCGTTGCATGATGACTGTACAGGAACTTCCCGTCCTCATACAGGACAGCCCCTCCTACCGTGCTGCCTTCCACAAACGTGAACCTGCTTGGATCAGCACAGGGCTCGTAAGTACCCGGAATAAACTGTTCCATGGCGTCCTCAATGGAAAACATCTTGCAAAAGGCTCCTACGATACCTTTCTTCTCAAGTGGATCCCCCTGCTTTTTCGCTGACCGGTCACGGATCTTTGCCGCTCCCGGCACTTCCGGCCACTCTGACACATCCCGCCAATCCCGGTAACATCCGAGCATCCCGCTCTTTGACAGGAAAGGTTTATCTTCGTATAAGAAGACATACTCGCTGTCCCTGCTGCAGCTTGGCCAGTACATCAGCCTGACCGGCTCAAAAGTCGTGGGATCGAATATCTGCATCCCGATGAAACTGGCCGCCTTACGTGCGATAGGCTCATACTCATCTGCAGAACATGGTTCATCTAACGGGAGGATGATACGCAGCCGCGGTGCGGCGCCCTCATGCTTCCTGGTCGAATAGACCGCATAGGCACATCCCAGGGCGGACACTATGTTCAATACCTTCTGCGTGCCGCCAGGTTCGATCGTATCTGCATCCAAGGTGATCAGATAACGCTCCCCTGCGTTTTCATTTTTACGGCGTTGCCCTTTTAACACGCCGCCTACGTATCCCCCGATGTCTTTTAGCTTATCCTGTTCCGGCTTCGGAAGGGCCTTATACTGTGCAAGACTCTCCAGTGTCCTTACTGGCTGTGACAGTCTCTGCAGGAAATCTGACCAGTACAGTTCCTGCCCGTTCCAGGCTGTCGCCTTTCGGCTCGTCCCTGTGCTGATCTTGATGATCTTATCATTCTGCATAGCGCCCCTCCTAATCCTTCTTATAATAATGGGACTCAAAACCGTCCGCATTTAACGGCAGCCCCTCTGCCCATCCCGGAAGCCGGCACATGATGCTGACAGCCTCTTCCAGTGTCCTGCCGGAACCTTCCGGTACCTCCAGGATCACCTCATCGTGGATATGGAAATCGATCCGGAATCCTTCCCGATACAGGTTCATCAGGGAATTGGCCAGCAGATCCCGGGCTACCGCCTGGACGATGTTCTCGGTCAGTTTTCCGCCATAGGTGGATACTGCCTCCCACTTCTTAGTCTTCTGGTTTACTCCCTTGAAATGGATCGCATCCCGTCCAAGATCATTCAGCTTTATCTCCGGCTTATAATAGTAGAGACTCCTTCCACTCGGCAGCGTGATGGACAGGTAATCCTCATCCCGGGTAATGGCAATCCCACAGGGCATAAATCTGCTCCCACCATGCCGCACCGTATCCAGTGCATACCGTTCCACAGCATACCAAAAATCTACGATACGCTGATTACTGCCCCGCCAGCGTCTTACAATATCTGGCAGTTCTTCCTCGGAGAGCCCCATATTCAGTGCTCCCATAGATATCAAGGATCCTTTCCCACCCTGGTACCCCAGTGCCAGCTCTGCGATCTTTCCTTTTCCGCGCAGGGCATACTCCGGATTTCCCTTCTTGATCAGGTCCATGTCCACACCGAACATAGTTGATGCAGAAGCCTCATATATCTTGCCGTGTGTCCGGAAGACATCCAGACGCCACTGCTCCCCGGCCAACCACGAGAGCACCCTGGCCTCTATGGCAGAGAAGTCAGCCACCAGGAACTTATATCCGTGACTCGGAACAAAAGCGGTACGGATCAACTGAGAGAGGGTATCAGGCACGTTCCCATAGATCGCCCTGAGGGCGTCAGTCTGCCTTTTCTTTACCAGTTCCCTTGCCGTATCCAATGTACCGATATAGTTCCTCGGCAGATTTTGTACCTGCACCAGCCTGCCGGCCCAGCGTCCTGTCCGGTTGGCTCCGTAAAACTGCAGCAGTCCCCGTATCCTCCCGTCTTCGCACATACATGCCGCCATGGCCTCATACTTTTTTACGGAAGTCTTACCCAGTTCCTTCCGGATCCGGAGCACTTCCTTTATGAGTTCATCCCCGGACTTATCCGCCAGGACTTCTGCCACGGTCTGCTTCTTCAGGTCCTCCAATTCTAAGTCCGAATTTTCCTGTATCCACTGCTTTAACTGTGCTACGCTGTTCGGATTGTCGAGCCCGGTGATCTTTCTCGCACGGCTCGACAGCTCCCCCTGTATCTGGTCTGAAATATCCAACGCCCCGCTGATCAGTTCCTGATCCATGGCCACACCATTCAAGTTGATATACTGGTCCAGCACCCAATTAAAATGTTCCATCTCCGGGAACGGATGCCTTTCCAGGATCTTATGTATCTCCATCTCCGTCTCCACGTCACGGATGCAGTAGGACTTGAACAACTCCCACTTCTGTCTGTCGTGATACCAGCGGTTCCTGGTCCTGCCATGGTTATTCTTTGTGGGAGTACAGGGTGTACAGAAATATTTGATGAGCTGCTTTCCCACTGCCATCTTCTGGCGGTTCTCCGGCAGTCCCAGTGCCTTCCCTACCTGCCCCAGCTGTCCCGGCAGACCGCAGTAGTAAGCATGCACCATGGTACAGTGCCATTGATATATCTCCGTAGGAAGATACCTTTTTAAGCAATTTATCTCAAAAGCCGCATTATGGGCTACTTTTTTCACGTTTGGATCATTTAAGTCCCGTGCGATATCCGCAGGGATCCGTTCGCCTGCCGCCAGATCTATGATCCGGACAGGTTCATAATCATAAGAATATGCAAAGAGCATGATCTCGAAGGCCGGGGACTGTACATATCTGTACAGCCCAGCTTTCGTGATATCGATATCTGAATAAGTCTCAAGGTCTATATGCAAGGTCTTCATTGTAACCCCATCACCCCTCCTGTGAGCATCGGTCTTCCTGTGATCGGATCCGGCATAGGTGCCGTGTATGCCGCCTGCGCCGGATAGGCTGCCTGTGTGGGTGCCTGCTGCGGGTATGCTGTCTGTATCGGCATCTGCTGCTGATAAGGTACTTGTGCAGGTACCTGCTGTGCGTAAGGTGCTTGTGCTGACACCTGCGGATGGACCGCCTGCACAGGTGCCTGGGCATAGCCTCCCGATACTGCTCCTGTCTGATATTGCCCATACTGTCCTGCAGGCGCGTACTGTCCGGGTGCGGCCCCATACGAATTAATCCCGCCAAAGGCCTCTTCTGCAGATACCCTTGCCGTCAACGGCTCCCCATCCTCGATCTTCTGTACCGCGTTCAGCCCGCATCCCACTCCCTTATTGCCATTTGTGTTATAGGCGAAAAAGTTGATGTTTGCCCTGATATAACAGCCGCTGTATACCTCCGCCGGATTGATGATGTTCTGCATGTCCAGCCCAACGATGGACGGCTGCATCTTCGCGGATGCCGTCATCACCAGATGGCCCCTGCACTCTTCCCCGAAGGGCTCCCCAGACGGCCTAGCCCCATCCCCGTCATAGATCGGTATCTTACATACCGGCGGGATATTCCCGCCGAACACCTTCTGTGCCCCTTCCTGTTTTGCCCTTTCCATCTCCGCGTAGATGCTGTTGATCGTCATCGTATCGTTCTTCGGGATCAGCAGTGTGACTGAATATTTGGGCTCTCCCCCGTTCTGTGCCCGCGGCTGAAAGATGTTTACATAGCCGGCCCTGACCTTTCCTGTTGTGATCGCCATATCATTTCCCTCCCTTATCTACATATGTGTTATCCCCGCCGAAAGCTTCCTCCGCTGACACCCTCTGCAGGACCATGGCCGGCCTCTTATCATCTTCAGGTGCCAGGGTAGGCTTGCCCTGCGGCTTCGTGATATATTTTGACAGGATATCCTGCCGGTGTTCCTTACTGAGTGTCTTCTCCAGTTCCCCGAGGGCTATGGGTCTCCGTTCATAAAGGACGGCTTCATCGTATCCGGCCTGTACCAGTTCCGCGAAGGCGGCATCTGCATCAGAGAGTTTCCGGTTGCTCCGCCCCTCTACGATCTTCCAGCCGGGAACCCCTCCCCCTGATACGATCTCATTCAGGGCGGCATCTTCGAGTTTCTGTACCCAGTCTTTTAAGAACATCGCTTTCTTTAACAGTTCACCCGCCTCTTCCCAGGTCAGGAGCGGCGGCAGTTTTTTCTGGTTCTTCCCCTCATCCCAGGCTTCCTTGAAAAGCTCCATGTTCTTTTCTGCTGTCGCCCGGCATCTCCCATAGGCCCTGCAGAATCCAGCCTTACAGTAATTTTCAGCATTCCCGTTACAGTATTCTGCTGGATGGAAATCGCCTTCTCCCTTGAATGCCTTCTCTGCTGCAGGTTTTACGACCAGTTCTCCCCAGGAAAGGACTTCTTTCAGAGGAGTACTCCAAGAAGAGTTGTTCGGTATCCTCGGCTGTACGATATGCAGGTGAACGTTCTCAATCGGGAACAGCATCCCAAACTCGTGATAGGCACCCAGGGCATACAATGCCAGCTGGTAATTGCCCTCCGCCTTTACCGGGACACCTTTTCCATACTTAAAGTCGATGATGTGCAGGTCTTTGCCGTAGATGATGACGCAGTCCCCCGTACCGAATCCCTCAGGCGCCCAGGGACTGTAATCCAGCCTCTTCTCGATAGAGATAAAGGGCGATGCCGGAAAGCCAAAGGCAATGTTTGACACATAATCCACGTACTCATCTGTGAAGCCTTCCATCTCCGATGCGTATGCTTCATCTTGCTGCAGCTTTTTCAGTCGGCTCTTATAAGTACGGTCAGTCATGTTCTTATCCGTGAACAGCTTCTGCAGTTTTAACTCACCAATCGCATGGGCAAGGGTGCCTTCTTTTGCATAAGGCGACTCTTCTTCCGGAATACTCGCTTCAAGCCTGGCTGAAGGCGGACAGTGTATCCACTTCTTAGCGCTGGATGCCGCTAACAGGGCATGCGCTTTTTCTTCCTTCTTTCCCATCAGATCTGTGCACCTGCCTCTCTGAGCGCCACGGCAAACTCCCCATATCGCTCCGGCGGCAGCTCCGTCATCGCCTGGATACCGAACTGCTGCAGGATACCCATCACCTGCGGCATCTTCCCCATGCTGGAGAGACCTGCTGCCGCTACCTGTAACTGCTCGATGGTATAAGTCTGCGCCACCGCTGTGGTAGGTACGGGCATCGGTGTGACAGGCACTGCCGGCTGCTGCATGCCCATCCCGGCAGGTGCTGTTACCGGCTGTACAGGCGTCTGGACATAGTTCTGCGGGATCGCGGGCGCCTGTGTAGGAGCCGGATATACTGCCTTGGGTACCTCTGTAATCGGCGCAGGTGCAGGAACGGCCTGTCCTCCCGGTATGCCCACCAACGCCCTTACCGCATCTGTCAACTCCTCAAGTCCCTTGATCTCGACATTGATCTTAAATTCATTCATCGTGTTTCTCCTCCTTCTTTTTATTGTTGTCATCATTGTTACCCTTACTCTGTTCTTCCCGTTGCGACATCGCAATCTCATCCTGGCAGTCACATATCTCACCCGGATCCAGATGCGCCCCGCAGTATGGGCATGTCTTATATCCCATGGTCGTCCTCCTTTCCATCCCGGATTAGATCGATCTGCATCTTGGCGGTCTCCACACACGCTCTATAAACAAGTGCGTATCTGCTTTTTCCGTGAGTCTGTTCCACCTTTTCTAAAAATTGATCTATTTTTCCAAGAAAACAGCCACATCTGACCGTGATCCCATTGTCCTTATCTTTAAAGAACGTTGTGAAACTACTCCGTCTGCCGACTGGGCCGACCACTAATAAATGACTTACGCATAAGATCTCGGCATTACCGCCGACCCAGGCATTACCACCGACAATAGCATTACCGCCGACCTCGGCATTACCATAGACCCTGGCATTGCCGTAGACCCAAGCATCACCGTAGACCTTGGCATTACCGCCGATCTCGGCATTACCGCCGACCTCGGCATTACTGTAGACCTTGGTATCACCGTAGACCCAAGCATCACCGTAGATCTCGGCATCACCATAGACCTCGGCACTACCGTAGACCCTGGCATTACCGTAGACCCTGGCATTACAGTAGACCTTGGCATTACAGTAGACCCAAGCATTACCATCATCAGAAAGATTGCTATCCTTTTCTATCCATCCGCCCAGATCGCCAGCTTTCACTGCCCCGAATGAGATAGTCGCTCTTATCCTTCTGACTATGACATTCCCAAGAGCACCCGCGGTCCGTGTCTCTCCTGTATACTCGTATTTCTTCACCCTTACTCCCTCCTCTCTTTATTTAAAAGGCACAAGACGACAAGTGCACTCATTTGCCATTCTCCCTTTCCAGTTCTTCTGAGAGCAGCAATATGCTATCGGCATACTCCGATACATCTCCCGTACCGTTCTCCACATCCTCTGCACTACTGTCCCCGTTATATCTCATCAATGCGATGCTGATATCCTCATGTTCCTCCGACAGTTCATGCAGGTAATCGACACCGGTCATCATGTTCTGGCGCACGTCATACAGGTCCGTGACGCCCAGCCGTTCCATCCTGTCCTTATGCCATGCTGGGTTCACCTGCATGATCCCGATGCATCCGCCATTCTCCGCCCTGGGATCGAAGCTGCTCTCTTTAAAGCACACTGCCTGGATCAGTTCCGGACAGATGTTGTACTGTTCGCCCAGTTCAACGGATAACTGTTTGACATCCTCCGGCACCTGCATGGGCGTAGCCTGCACAGCCCTGCTGGGTATCAGCAGCATCACCGTTATAAGCAGAATAATCCTCATCCTCTTCAATGCTTGTCCTCCATGAAACCGCCTAAGCGGTTCCCTCTTTTTCTTTCTTGACCGGTGTGACCTTCACGCTGACCACTTCCATACCAAGCTGATCCGCGTACAGTCTCAATAACTGATCTTTCATAAATGCAAGCCGCTCATCAGTTACTTCCATATCAAATTTCTGGTTTTCCATACACTTCTCCTCCGCTTAGTCTCCTTCACTAAACCTTATGACGTACCGGTTGTACAAATTGCCTAGGTGTTTCCCTTACCCTTCTTGATAATCCTCACCATCACACAGGCATTCCTGCATGGATACCTCATCATCGCTCATATCTGGGAAATGTATATGGCGATGTATGCATGTCGAACAGTCATAATAGCTATCACTCATGTTATCCTCCTTTGAGTTTGAACAATCCTACACTTGTGGTATAATTCCTTTACAGGCTGTTGCACCAGCCGAGTTTATAGAAAGGGGGCACATATTATGCATAGGCAACCCGTATCATCCAGCCGGATCAGTTCTGTTGGCTGGGAAAATAATGTCATGGAAGTAGGATTTCCAGACGGTGCAGTATACCAATACTACGATGTGAGCCAAGCTGAATATAGCGCTTTCCTGGGATCGCCTTCCCTCGGATCTGCACTATCCCGCTTGGACAAGGTTCACAGATACAGCAGAGTCAACTAACCGATGCATCCCTCCGGTATCGATTGAATCGTCTCGATGACTGCCACCCTTTCTGGTGTTATCACTATGGAAGTATACGGGTGGTAGTTATCCTTCAGATAATCGATAAGAGGTTTTGCCAATTCCTCGATCCTGTCACTCTTCTCCCTGGCCGGTATCCACGTGACCTTGCAGCCTTTCTCTTCGATGGTGTTCTCATCCGTTATGCTCACAATCAGATTATTTTCACCATCACCGATCAGAATTTCTGAATACTCTTTTCCTCCGATTCTCACTTTTCTCACCTCCCACTACCTGCTTAATTATTCTTGTGGTATAATCTCCCTACAGGCTTCTGCCAAAGCCGAGTACATAAAAAAGGAGAAAATATACCAATGAATGAACAAACGATGCCAAATGCAGATTCTCTCGCTGATCTGTGCCAAGAAGACCGAATTATGCTCCTAAATTACATTGATGAAAGTTTTAAAAAGGTACAGAACATCAATCGCCACCACACGGCTTACGGCCTCAAAGCAAGGTTCAATCGTTTGACCGGCCCTAATAAGAAACACCACATAACCTCCCAATGCTTTATGGAAGCTATGATCGAATCCGGATATAGGGCTGTGCTTGTGCCAAATTGCAAAGAGCCTAACTGGTACTTCAACGTTGGGAAGGTTCGCTTTACTGATTAACCCATTCTAAGATCTCGTCACGACACCCTAAGAGGATATCAAATATATCTGGTATCCTTTCCTTCGGGGTGTTCCTCACGCAGATTGCAACCAGCCCCTCCTCATCCCGCAGTTCCGTTGCCCCCAATGAGTCCATACGATCACCAGGCTCAGATACTGCATATCCAGCGTTCTGGAATGTTTCTGCCAATAGGGATTTCCCAAGGCCGCTTCCGTACAGATACACCTTTGTTCCTGTCCGAAGGGCCTGTTTTAAGATTGGAATCTGCTTCTCTGTAAAACAGCTTTCAATTACTTTTAAAAATACTGGCATTTCTTCTCTCCTCCCTTTATGTTAGTCTGTTTTCAGTTTTGCACTGTGCAACTTCCTCTATAAAAAAAATAGGTTGCGAATTCATTAGACGGAATACATAATAATTCAGACAGTTTTTCCGCTTCGGTCAAATCCATAGGTCGAATGTTGTTAATCTTTTGATTAACACTTGGTTGTGCAAGGTTTAATGCCTGTGCCACGTCCTTCTGTGTCAACTGCAATTCTGCCATTCTTCCTTTAATCTTATTTGTGTTAATCAAGTCCGTCCCTCCTTTCTCGTGCTTCAATAGTAGCACTGTGCAACTTTCTTGTCAATAGCTCTATGCAACATTTTTATATATTTTTTTAATTTTCTATTGCATTGTGCAATTCATTGTAATATAATGCAATCATAGACAGAGGAGTGAAAGACGCATGACAAACGCTGAAATTGGAAACAGAATAAGACATGCCAGAGATTTAAGAGCGGCTACTTTAGATGATATTGCTCAAAAAGTAGGCGTAACTAAATCAACCGTACAGCGCTATGAAAATGGAAAAATAAACAATATAAAAATACCTGTTGTAGAATCTATAGCTACAGCATTGGGTGTAAACCCTGCTTGGATTATTGGGAAGTCTGATGTTATGGAATTACCCTCACATGTACCACCCAAAATCATCCAGTACTATAACCAGCTCAACGATATCGGAAAACACGAAGCTGAAAAGCGCGTAGAGGAACTGACTTATCTCCCGCAGTACACACTCGGCATCAAAGCCGCGCACAATGACTACATAGATGAGCCCGGTGAACTGGAAAAGATGAGAGATGACCTCGCGAACCTCAAGAGGCCGGATGCTGGTAGATAAACCATCTATCGCAAAAACTAAAATAAGAACCTCTGGCCCATAAGTGAGTAATCAATAAGACATAAGGAAACAATAAAACAAGAATCAGGAGGTACGCACTATGGATTATATCATTACATTCACGTGGGACGATGAAGCCGCTGTATGGATAGCCACCAGCAATGACATCCCTGGACTCGTCCTTGAATCCGGCTCATATGACGCCCTTGTAGAGCGTACACGCTTTGCAATCCCGGAACTTTTGTCATTAAATTCATCAGAACAACAGCCTTTTTCTCTTACCATCAAATCAGAGCGGCATGAAAGGATACTCTTATAATGGCAGAATATGAAAAGAAAGTACGTCAGATCCTTGCCCAAAATGGATGTACCTTTTACCGCAGAGGCAAAGGCGATCATGACATCTGGTACAGCCCCATAACCCAACGTCATGTGACTGTTGATACAAAGATAAAATCCAGGCATACTGCAAATGCCATCATGAAGCAGAGCGGGATAAACCATAAGTTTTAAATACATAATACCTGGGGTGATCAGATTGAAATACGAAGAATTACTTGAAGAAAGTACGATAAATGACATCTATATAATAGAAAATGCTGATTTTAGATCAAAAGCTGAGGGCCTTATCAACGGCAATGTCATAGGGATAAACCGGAACATTCGCACTTCCCGCAAGCGCACCTGCATACTTGCCGAAGAACTCGGGCACTACCACACTACTGTCGGCGATATTGTTGGCCAGACAACTGATGCAGACCGGCGCCAGGAACTCAGGGCACGCGGATGGGCCTATAACCGCCTGATCGGATTGACAGGAATTGTAAATTCTTATAAACATGGATGCCGTTCTCTCAGTGATACTGCCGATTATCTGGATGTAACAGAAGAATTTCTTACAGAAGCGATACGGTACTATCGGAGCAAGTATGGCCATTTTGTCACGATCGACAACTATGTTATATATTTCGAGCCGGTTCTGGGCGTGTTTGAATTGGTATGAGCGGTTATTGTGCCATGAAAAAGTCAATTAATTGAAAAAAAGATAAAATTGGGAGTTTCTCTAATGAAAAAGAAAAGCCGTATACTTCACTGGCTAACACTGCTCGTAGCATCAATTGGCGTCTGTGCTTTTTTGTCAGTCTGTTTTATATTAATTTACTCTGAAATTTTTGGAGGTTTCTCTCCAAAGAAAAAAGATGTTACATTACCAATTGACATTGCCGAGGCAGCTGTTGATGATCACAATATCATTTCTGAAAAATCTGATAATATGCCCCCGGCCAGTTATCAGGAAGATGTTCCCTCAGACACGCATACCAATAAAACAATAAAATCTACGCAAGATAAGGATATGAACGAAGACTGGACATTTGAAGAGCCGGATATTGCCGAATCATCTGTAAGTGAAGATGTCGGTGAATACGAAATTCCAGTCGAAAATACTGTTGATGTGATGCCGGTTGATTCAGGGCAGCAAATAATTCCTGAATCCTCGGAAGAATCGCCCGGAGAAGTAACTTATATTCCAGCATCCTCTTCTCAGGATAACACAGTAGAACCTGCTACGAAACCAGCAGACGCTTCCGGAAATAATAATTTTAATACTTATGACAATGAAGCGCAACAACAGGTAGATGATTTATACGTATTAAACACCAGCAGTATGAAAATACACTATAAAACCTGTGACAGTGTAAAAAAAATTGCACCGCAAAATTATTCTACTTCAAATGCCTCTGTCGAAGAGTTAATTGAACAGGGATATTCTCGTTGCGGTATCTGTTTTAAGTAATCAAGAAAGATGGGAGCTTTCCTAAATGAAAATGGTATTAGCCCTTGTATCTTTTATTCTTTGTGGGATGCAATACCTTGACATGTCAGTAGGTGTACTTATCCACATTGTAGTTTTTTGAGCAATCTGCACCTTGAAAATAGAATATGTACATATCCAGCTACGTATAATATATAAAAAAGAACATCTGTTTCTTGTTATTATCAAGAAAAAATGCTATAGTGTAAGCGTATTTTAACAACAGAGAATATGCCGTTGTATTTTGGAGGTGATACGTATGGCAACTAAAAGCATCTTAAAAAATATAAAAATAAGAGACAAACAGCTTGCCCATACATTTGTTTCCGCTTTAGGCGAAGCGGAAAGACGTAAGTATAAACCGGCACAACTTACAAGAGAATGTAAAGAACTTACGGGAGACAATATCAAAGAATTCTTTGGTAAACACATATGATATGGAACAAAAGTTTGTCAAAACACATTTTGTAGAAATGAATTTAAGTAATATAATTGACCAACTGGGAGAGGATGTGACGAAAACCATCCTCTCTTCTTTTTCGTGTCCATTAAATAAAGACATCGAAAATTTCATAAAATATAAAGCTATTGAATTTTCAAAAAGAACTACAGCTAAAACGCATTTAGTCTTTTGGCAAACAGACGATGAAAAATATAGTGAGTTTGTTGGATACTATACAATTACATCTAAAGTCATCACTGTTGATAGAAATGCACTGAGCAATAGCGAAGCTAAAAAACTTAAAAATCAGGGCGTTTATGACGAAGCCAAACAAGAATATACCGTATCTGCTCCCCTGATTGCACAATTAGGAAAAAACTTTTCTAATGGTAATGATACCCTGATCTCCGGATCCGACTTGCTTTATCTGGCAGTCAACAAAATCCGCAAAATCCAAAGAGAGATTGGCGGAAGATTTATGTACCTCGAATGTGAGGATAACGAAAAGCTACTGTCATTTTACACAAGGTATAATTTTAAAATATTTGGTAAAAGAACCTTGGACCGAGACGAAACAGATATAAATGGTGATTATCTGGTTCAATTATTTGCAATGTTTTAGCCTACATATCACCCTATCATCAGGAGGCTAGCCATGAACAAAGTAAAACGATGTGCCATCTACATCCGTGTCAGTACCGAAGAACAACATCTCAATGGTCTTTCCCTGCCGGCACAGCGGATGGCACTCACCGAATATGCTGAAAAAAACGGCTACACAGTCATAGACTGCTACGCAGACGAAGGCATCTCCGCCCGCAAGCCGATGAAGCACCGCAAAGGCCTGCTCCGGCTCCTGGAGGATGTGAAGCAGGATAAGATAGACATGATCCTGGTCACCAAGCTGGATCGGTGGTTCCGGAACATCAAGGACTACAACATCACCGAAGAGATCCTGCAGGCTCATCACTGCTACTGGAAGACCATCTATGAAAACTACGACTCTTCCACCGCCAACGGCCAGATGGTCATCAACATCATGCTCTCCGTCAACCAGGCCGAATGTGACCGTACATCCGAACGTATCAAAGCGGTCCTTGACTACAAACGCTCCATTGGCGAAGTCACCAGCGGCATGTGTGCCTGCTATGGCTACAAGATTGTTGATAAAAGGCTGGTAAAGGATGAGGCCGTCTCTGACATCATAGAGGACGCCTACGACCACTACCGTTCCTGCTATTCCATCCGGAATACACTCCGATACCTGGAAGAAAAGTACGGCGACAGGGCTCCGTCCTGTAACAAGGTTGACCGGCTCTTCAAAAATGAGACCTATGCCGGCAGGGATAAGGATAATCTTAATTACTGCGAACCATACATAACCTGGGAAGAACTGCAGAAGTTCCGGCAGATCACTTCTGCGAAAACCTATACGGCCGGCCGCTATGATCCATACCTTTTTTCTTCCCTGATCAAATGCCCCTGGTGCGGCAATAACTACACCGGTTACAGGAAAAAGCAAAAACTCAAGAATGGCGGCGAGAGCATCTATATAAAATACCGATGTGGTAACAAGTTCGGCCGGCACAGCTGCGCACACTTTACAGAGCACAAGATTGAAGAATATATGCTCACCCATGTTTCTGCCAGGCTGCAGGAAGAAATCACCCAGATCCGGCTAAAGAATAAGCAGCAACACAAGCCCCATGACGCGGATGCTCTCCGGAAAGAACTTGACCGTCTGAACATTCTTTTTCAAAAAGGACGGATCAGTGAGAGTTATTACGATGAGCAGTACGACCTGCTCGATCAGAAGTTAAAGGAATGTGATAAGACTGATAAGATAATACCCTTGAGTTCCTACGACAGCCTTTTAGCCGCCTTTAGCGGTGACTGGCAGGAAATATACCAGAAGCTTGATAAACCTCATAAACAAGCCTTCTGGAAGAGCACAATCAAGAGTATAGAAATAGACCGTGATACGCACCAGATAAGCGGTTTTAATTTTCTGATTTGATTGGAGTAGTAAAAATTATTCACTGTTGAATTCGAACCCCACGCCACCTCCTTGGAAGAAAAGGGCGATGGCTATGTGGTCGCCTCTCTGGGAGAAGATTCCGGCTATGTGCCCTACACGGCCTTCTCCGCCAAGAAGAGCTATCTGGCGGAAAACCCCGCTGTGATTGAAGCCTTCACCAGGGCTTTACAAAAAGGCATGGACTACGTACAAACGCACACCCCCGCAGAGATTGCAAAGATAATACAGCCGCAGTTCGCGGAGACCGACCTTGCCACCATCGAAACCATCGTAGGGCGTTATGCCGCCCAGGATACCTGGAAAGAAGATCTGATCTTTGAAGAAGACAGCTTCACGCTTCTGCAGAACATCCTGGAAGAAGCCGGCGAACTGGATGGCAGAGTTCCCTACGCGGATCTGGTAGACCCCTCTTTTGCCCAAAAGGCAGCGAAATAAAGCAGTCACAGCACCGAATAGGCAAAGAACTTTCCTATTCTATAAAACTAACGCCCGACAGATTATATGCCGGGCGTTAGTTGTTGTTTCTATATCGTTTCTATATTATGTAAACTAAATATTTTTCTCCGAATGTCCTGCGGCGTTCCGTAAGTCTGTCATCCTTTCTAGTCATCCAGAAGTTCCCGCAGCGCATCCACCACATCCTGGTACTCGGCAAGCAAAGTCTCTACCTTCTCGTCAACCTTGCCGTAATCCTGTTCTTTTACCGCAAATTCCTGCTCTTTGGCAGCCTCGGAAAGATGCATGGCCCCAATGGAACGCATGGCATTTTTCAGCCCATGCACCTCCACCATATAGCGCTCGTAATCCCGCTGCTCATAGAGTTTTCTGATCAGGGGAATCTTCTCCTCACCCTCTTCAAACGCTTCCTGCAGCACTTCCAGATAAAGTTCCTCATCCCCGGCGCACATCGCGATACCTTCCTGTACATCAAACCCTCTGTCCGCCAGATCATCAATCGTCCGTACCTGTCTCATTTAGTCCTCCATGCCGGAATGGCCTGTTTCTTCCTTTTTGCTCTGCTTTTCCTGCGGCTTTGTCTTTTTGTGTTCCTTCTCATTCTTTTTGGTGACAAATCCATCTATCATCTTCTCTATCAAAAGGGTCTTGATGTAGACATCAAAACTCAGCATACAGATAAAGGAGAAAATCCTCAGAAATTCCTGCGAATCCTCCGGTGCATCTGCAAACGACTTTTGGGCGATCTGAAACTTCTCTTCCAGATCCGTCTTCATCACCGCTGTCTGATCCAATTCCAATCCCAGTACTTCCTCATAAACGGAAGACAGGTTAAAAGCCGTTCCCTTGTCAAAAAACTTCTCTTTGATCGGCCTTAAAAGTTCCTGGATATCATTGATCGACAGGATTCCCTTATAATAATAGATAAAAATAAGAAGCAGTACATGGTCTTTGGAATATTTCTTCCTGACCGGCGGCGGCAGCAGATCATTCTTAGCATAATTATTGATCATCGTCTTTGTCAGAATCTTATCACTCAGCGGATTTCTGACAGAATTTTTCAGATGGGACTCCATAAAGGTCGTCACCTGATCCATATACAGGTCAATATCCGGAATATCCTCCGAACGAATATACTCAAGCCTGTCCAGGCTGCCTAATATGCTGCTCAACAAATCTTCCATGTTGATTGTCATTTTTACACCTTCTATAACCTTCTATAATAATACTTACACTCTATTATATAGTTTTTATTACTACATGACAAGTATTTTATTTTATAAGCCCTTTTTGTAATTTATTACGATGCTTTTGCTGTTTACAAAACAGTCCATCCGTGTTATATTGATACATAACAGCTGTAAAGTTTTAACGTATGAAAGTATAAGGAGGTTCTTTATGAATAAAAAGATTAAAAACGATGCTGTGGATCATCTGTTCCGGGCAATCCTCTGTCTGGAATCCGTGGACGAATGTTATGATTTTTTTGAAGACCTGTGTACGGTCAATGAGCTGCTCTCGCTGTCCCAGCGCTTTGAAGTAGCTTCCATGTTAAAATCCCATAAGACTTATCTGGAAATCGCAGAAAAGACCGGTGCTTCCACTGCTACAATCAGCCGTGTCAACCGGTCCCTTAACTATGGAAATGATGGATATGATCTGATTTTTGAGCGGCTCACCCAAAAGTAATTGCATTCGGAAATAGCTTTGCCGCCAGATGCATCCATCAACCATCTATATTTAATAATTCCATGGGCTCCATGTATTTCTCGTCATAGGTAATCTGGTATCCCAGTTCGGTGTTTTCCTCACCAATCACGAAGATAATCGATCCTCTGACCAGCTCGTCCCCCTCTTTGAGCATGACTTCGCCGTCATTGCGATAGATGCTGACATAGCCGTTGCCATGATCGATCCTGACACAGTGCAGGTAGGAACTGCCTGTCGTGATGGAAAGAACTTTACCGGCTCCCGAAGCAACGATGCTGGCGCCTTCCGAACCGTTTAACTTCACCATGGGTTCTTCTGTGTCTGCCTCCTGCATGGACGCGGAAGAAGACATCGGGAACCCTACCGGCATATGCGCCTGTGCCTCCTCTGCTTCCTTCGCTTCCTCCTGTTCCACTTTTTGATTGATGGTATCACTTAAAATCGTAACTTTATCCGACAATTCATCATGCAAGAGCACAAGGTTCTGGTTCTCTTCTTCGAGCGTCTCTATCTGCTCCATCTGCTTTTGTTTTTCTTCTTTAAGCGCTGTGATCATATCACCCCGCCTGCTGTTTACAACCACTAAGATGATGATAGCTGCAAGCAGGACTATGAACAATGTTTCAATTACCCCGGGATCGATCCGAAGCTGCCTGATACTGCCTTCTTTGGAGTCCGTGAAGATCATGATCGTATAATTAAATCTTCTCTTCCTCTTCCCGTTTTCTGATGCACTCACTAAAAGATTACCTCCGATATGTCGAGAATCCCGTTCCCATTATACCACAGATGACATATAGATAGCAATGTTTGTTTACATAAAATTTTTTCTTTAAAAATCCCTTAAATAATCAGAAAACAACGCTTTACATTTATAAGGATATATGCTATTCTATGGGTGTTGCCGAGTCAACGTACTTTTTAATATTCGTGGAGGTATCATAATGAACAAAGGTACAGTAAAGTGGTTTAACAACCAAAAAGGATACGGCTTTATTTCCGATGAGCAGGGTAATGACGTATTCGTTCACTATTCAGGACTTAACATGGAAGGCTTCAAGTCCCTCGAAGAGGGCGCTGAGGTTGAGTATGAAGTAGTAAACGGAGAAAAAGGACCTCAGGCCGTAAATGTAACAAAGTTATAAGCATCGGACTTATAACATCGATAATCAGTATCACGATGTGCCTGTTCTTAAATATAAATTGTAAATTTTATTTAGAATCAGCAATATTGTTGTAACGGATTAGAGAAAAAGAGAACCTGTCAATGTGACAGGTTCTTTTTTGTAGTATATCCGGTAAACCGAAGCACTTCCTCAAACTGCATATGCCCTCCAAACAGATCCAACGCGCTGCCGATGGTTACATGCACGCGGTTTTTCCCTAATATCTTTAATCGCTCCAAATCCTGAAAGTCGTGGACGCCGCCCGCATAGGTAACAGGCAGTTTACCCCAATCCCCCAAAAGTTTTGCTACAGGTTCCTCAATTCCGGATGCTTTTCCTTCCACATCCACCGCATGAACTAAAAATTCATCGCAATAAAGAGACAATTCCTCCATTGTTCTTTCAGTCAGTTCCACATCGGTATATTTTTGCCATCGGTCGGTCACAATATAATAACGTCCTTCTTTTTTGCGGACACTCAAATCCAGCACCAGATTCCTTCTGCCCACTTTCTGTACCAGTTCCCGCAGTCTCTCATACTGAATCTGTCCGTTCTGGAACACATAGGAAGTGACGATCACATGACTTGCCCCTGCATCCAGAAATTCACCCGCATTGTCCGGTGTAATGCCGCCTCCTGCCTGCAGCCCATCCGGATAGGCGCGCAGGGCTTCAAGCGCCTGTTGTTTTGTTTTCCTATAATAAGGTGATGTGACCGGATTTAAGAGTATGACGTGTCCGTTTTTGACATCATGTTGTTGATAAAGTCTGGCAAAAAAAACGGCATCCTGCGCAGCTACAAAGTTTTCACTGGCCTGATCTCCCTGATCTTTCAAGCTTCCTCCTACGATCTGTTTGACACTGCCATTATGAATATCGATACAGGGACGAAATTCCATGTCTGTCTTCCTTCACTTCCTATTATTATTTTCTTATTACTATTTTCTTATATTCCCAAAAATACACAGCGAATATTTTGCTATCTAACAGACATAATAACATAAGAACAGGAAGTTTACCAAACATTCTGTTTCAATATCAGCAAACTATGCGCAAAACGGCGCAGAAACGAGGTGAAATCATGAAAAAAGTAAGAACACTGCTATTTGTTTCTCTCATGGTACTGACCATGTCCGTGATCACCGCCTGTGGCAGCAGAAACAATGATGCCGGTAATGAAAATAACACAAACGGCACACAGACAGGTATCGGAACCACTTCTGACACCACCACAGGTACAGATAATGGTACAGACAATGGCACTGTAACAACTGACAACGGTATCGCAAATGACGGTATGACCGGTACAGATAACGGCACCGGTGTCACAGATAATGGTACTACCGGCATCGGTAATAACGATAATGTGAACGATGTAACAGCCGGTGACAACAATAATACAGGCACAAACGGTACAGGAAGTGCTGTCGGTGATGCGATCGATGACGCCGGCAACGCTGCTTCCGACATCATTGACGATGCGGCTACCGGTGTTGAGAACATGGTTGACGATGTAACAGGTACTGGCAACAATACTACTAACAACAATACAAACACCAATTCCAAAAACCGTTAGCAACATGAAATATTCCCAGACGCTGCAGTAACGTCTGGGAATATTTTATCATACGCCTTTTTCAATCAATATACCATCCCTGTAGGCCTGCAGAAGTTCCTCCAATTGGTGGATGCTCTCCCGCAATTCCATACCGATTTCTGTATCCGCAATTTTTTGTCTGGAAGACATCGTCTCTAAAATAATCGAATCCGAAAAGATGTCTGACTCACGCAGGATTGCCGCTTCCGTGGACTCAAAAGGCTCATGGGCCACCAGCCGCATACCATAGGAATTGACCACCAGCGTATATCCGGCAATTCCGGTCTTATCCTGATAAGCCTTGGAAAATCCGCCGTCAATGATCAGCAGTTTACCGCCGCATTTGATGGGTGTCTCTCCTTTCTTCAATTCCACCGGCACATGTCCGTTCACGATATGGGAATGGGACTCATCCAGTCCAAATTCCCGCAGAATCTTATTGATGATCTCCTCATTGTCCAGCAGCCTGTAGTAGCTGTTCTTAGTCTCCTTATGCATGTCCTTATCCAACAGGAAATACCGCTCAAAGGTAGCCATCTTGTCCTTGCCAAAGACCGGGGAATTCGGCCCTGCCCAGATATACCAGATGATATCCTGGCCTTTTAGCTTTTCCTGCAGATTGTTATGGGCATAATAGCCCTTTCTCGCATAATGCTCCAATACATCATAAAGCTGCTTGCCGCTGTATTCTTCCCCATAAACATTAACCTTATTGAAATTGCCTGCCTCATCCATGGGGACACAGCCATGATAAAGCAGATTAGAATTATAAATCTTATAAAGTCCGCCTTTGGAAAAAAGAAACCGCACGTGCTTTTGCAACTTCTCGCACTTCACAAATCCCTGTCGGAGCCTTTCCATCACCTGTTCTTCCTCCGGTGTCAGTTCGTAAGGACGGTTCGGATTGATGGTCGGGAAGTCCACATCTTTCATGGGATAGGATACTCCATCGATGACCAGTGCCTTATTTTCGTAATCGATATGCTCTAACAGCAGTCTGTCCTGCATGGCAAACTCCGGCCGCCGCATGATCAGCTGCCCCTCCAGTTTGAACTGCAAAATAGCAATGGCCTTGTGCATCTTCATATCCAGGCTCAGATCCTTGGTATCATAATCCGTATTATATTTGATGGCAAATGCCTCACAATCCGTATCTTTATAGGCATCCAATGCAAAAGTGGCAAGCGGGATCAGATTGATGCCATAGCCCTCCTCCAGCGTATCCAGATTACCGTACCTGGCTGCCATCCGGATCACATTGGCAATACATGCCAGATGACCACTGGCCGCCCCCATCCAGACCACATCATGATTGCCCCACTGCACATCCACGGAATGATACTGGCAGAGTGTATCCAGAATGATATGCGGACCGGGTCCTCTGTCAAAAATATCTCCCACTATATGCAGTTGATCGATGACCAGCCGCTGGATCAGATTACTCAGGGCTACAATGAACTCCGGTGCCCTGCCGATCCTAATGATGGTGTGGATGATCTCATTATAATAGGCTTCCTTGTCCTGAATCTCCGCCTTCTCCGTGATCAGTTCCTCTATAATATAGGAAAAATCCTTGGGCAGCGCTTTTCTCACCTTGGATCTGGTGTACTTGGATGAAACCCGCTTGGTAATCTGCACCAGTCTGTGGAGCGTGATCTTATACCAATCCTCAATAGAGTTATCATCTTCCTCCTGCATCACGATATCCAGCTTCTCTTCCGGGTAATAGATCAGCGTAGCCAGACTCTTCTTATCCTTAATGCTGAGGGTATTGCCAAATTCCTCATCAATCTTACGCCGCACAGAACCGGAACCATTCTTTAAGACATGGTTGAACTGCTCATACTCCCCGTGAATGTCCGTCATGAAATGCTCCGTGCCCTTAGGCAGGTTCAGGATTGCCTGCAGGTTGATGATCTCTGTTGACGCCGCTGCGATCGTTGGATATTGTTTCGATAAACTTTTCAGGTATTTTAATTCTAATTCGTCCATCTGTTCCCCCATATTGTACATTTTTTGTAAAACTCTGTCATAATGGTAGAGTTTATCCAATCACATCCGCCATATCATACATACCGGCCGGACGCCCTTTTAAGAACTTCGCCGCCTGAATGGCACCCTTGCCAAACACGGCCTTGGAATATGCCCTGTGGGAGAAAGTCACCACTTCATCCGCTCCGGCAAAGATCACATCATGATCGCCCACGATGGTACCGCCTCTGACCGCACTGATACCGATCTCTTTATCCGTCCTCTTCTCCCTCACCTGACTTCTGTCATATACATACTCGTAAGCGTGATCCATCTGTTCATTGATGGAATCCGCCAGCGCCAGGGCTGTACCGCTGGGCGCATCCACTTTCTGATTGTGGTGTTTCTCCACAATCTCTATATCAAATCCTGCCGGCGCCAGAATCTCTGCCGCCTCTTTCAACAGTTTTAACAGCATATTAATGCCAAGGGACATATTAGCCGATTTCAAAACTGCTACCTTTTGCGAAGCATCTTTCACCTTCGCAAGCTGTCTCTCTGAAAGCCCCGTGGTACATAATACGCAGGGAACCTGCCTCTCCACACAATAGTCAAGCAGTCCGTCCACTGCCGCCGCCACAGAAAAGTCGATTACGGCATCTGCCTCCACCGTACACTCCGCAATATCAGCAAACACCGGATAAGGATTGCTGCCCTCATCCCTGGCATCTACTCCCGCCACGATCTCTATCTCTTCATCTGCCGCAATCAGTCCTGAAATTGTCTGTCCCATCTTGCCATTGCATCCGTGCATGATCACTTTTACCATAATCTACCTCTTTTCCGCGCCGCCGGCGCCTTTTGCTTTCATAAAAACGTCTGCTAAATATCCCTTTAGCAGACGTTTCGGGGTTCCTGCTTATCACAAACTCTGAAACTATAATCCTGAAGACTATAAGATTCCATACTCCTGCATGGCTTTTTTAAGTCTTTCCACATTTTGCGGTTCCATCTCAGACAGCGGCATCCGTGCCGGCCCCACTTCCTTGCCCATCAGATTGAGCGCCGCCTTTACCGGAATCGGATTTACCTCACAAAACAGGGCATCGCACAGATCAATAGCACGAAGCTGTTCTCTCATACTGCCCTCCACATCACCGTCAAAGAACTTCTGACAGATATCATGTGTCTGTCTGGGCGCCACATTGGACAACACAGAAATCACGCCCTTGCCGCCAAGAGACAGGATCGGCACAATCTGATCGTCATTACCGGAATACACATCCACCTTACCGTCTGCCAGGGACTGTAATTTTGCGATCTGGGAGATATTGCCGCTGGCTTCCTTGATTCCCACGATATTCTCCACTTCCGTACACAGTCTTACCGCCGTCTGCGGCAGGATATTGCATCCTGTCCTGCTGGGCACATTGTACAGAATGATTGGCAGTTTCACAGAATCCGCCACCTTCTTATAATGTGCAAACAAGCCGTTCTGGGTGGCCTTGTTATAATAAGGTGTCACCAACAGTAACGCATCCGCTCCGTATTTCTCCGCCTCCTGCGACAGATAGACTGCCGTCTCAGTACAATTAGAACCGGTTCCGGCCACCACAGGCACTCTGCCTTTTACCGTCTCCACACAGAACCGAATCATATCCAGATGTTCCTCATGCGTCAATGTGGAAGATTCCCCCGTAGTGCCACAGACAATAATCGCGTCCGTGCCGCCTGCGATCTGAAACTCCACAAGCTGCGCAAATTTCTCGTAATTGATACTCCCGTCCTCGTGAAACGGTGTGACGATCGCTACACCTGCCCCTTTAAAAATTGCCATATCTTTTCCTCCCGCTATGATGTGGTTCTCCGGCGCGCCCTCTGCTCTTAAAAAAAGACTGACCTCATAGGGCCAGTCTTCATAGTCTGCCATTTCTGGTCTGGATAGCGCCCCATCGAAAGATGACAGTCATACAGCTCTTAACTGTATGCCCAAGGCAGAGACGAACAGGCGGCTCCCCTTTCGGCGTCTTTTCCTTTCTTGACGCTTCCCCTGCTCCTGCCGCATCTGCATCCCTACTGATAAAAAACGCAACCTCTATCAAACTCTATAATATTGAATTTATAATAGCACTCAGGCTTCTTTCTGTCAATCAAAAGATACCCGGACAGATACTCCCTACTCCCATATCTTAAAATGCATGGTCTCCACCCTGGTCACATTATCCGCCAGCGCACACACCTCGTCATTGATGGTGATTCCAGTCATGATGATCTCCATCTCCTCCGGTTTGCCGGCAAGAAGGTTCTTGAGTTCTGCCACCGTAATGATCCCGTTGTCGATCAGGCCAAGCACCTCATCTAAGATCAACAGGGAACACTCTCCCGTGTTAAATATCTTCCTGGCAAAATTAAGGCCGTTACGGATATTCTGCTTTTCTTCTGTTTTGTGTTCTTCCGACAACTGCGAAAAGTCTTCCATCGATTTCTCAAACCGGAATATCTTAATCTCCGGCTCCAGACGCTTTACAAATTCCGACTCCGCCAGCCCTCTCCCTTTTAAAAACTGAATGATAACGACATATTCTCCCTCACATGCTGCCTGAACTGCCCTGCCCAATGCCGCCGGGGATTTCCCATGACCTTCCCCGCTATAGATCTGAATCATGCCCTTTTCCATACAGATACCTCATATCCGTTTCCTTATAAAAACCTACGTTTGCATATCATAGCACAACTGTTCCCTTTATGCAACTGATTATTTTATAAAGCGGAGTCTGCGCAGCCACAGAATCTGTATTGCAGATCAAACTTCCGGCCCGCTCATTCGTCTTCTATCATCTCCAACTTGCTGACCGAGACTTCATAGGCAATCCGTCTCTCAAGCTGCTCCTCCGACAATTTCTTCATATATTCACGGCTCTGGATCCTCCCCCAGATAGCACAGCGGCTTCCCACCTCGAAATTGCTGGCAAACCTGGCATTTCTGCCCCAGCAGATACAAGGTATGTAATCCGACTTGCCGTAGGGCCTGTTGACCGCCAGAAGCAGATCCGCGATCTCCCTGCCAAGCGGTGTCTTTCTGTAGATCGGCTCCTTGCAGATATAGCCGTCTAAGAAAATCTGGTTCGTCTTCGCACCCTCACCGATATCTTCCACAAATTCAATCTCTCTTGCAAAAACAGACAGCACCAGCCTGTTCTTTCTCTCTTCGTGTCTGTTGTAGGAGCGGAACTGTCCTGTAATACAGATTTTCATGCCCTTATAATCCTCATTCACATCGATGAGGCGTTCGGACACCATCACTGGAATGATATCAGTTGACTCGCTGAGTCGATCCACGCTGATATCCACCATATAAAAGCCCTCTCCAAAAATCTCGTGGCTGAAGGAAAAATCGCTCACGATCTCCCCCATAATTGCCACCTGGTTGTTTTCAATTACCTTATCTGTCATGTTTTTTCTCCCTTCTACACTGCGTGATCGCAGGAATCCCTTTTAGTATTGTATTATCAATATATAGGATGAAGAGAGAAAATAGAACTGTTAATGGTCGCGCGGCAGGCTGAATGGCATGCTGTTTATCCTACAACTTTCTCCAGAAACTCCGCCGCATCCCTGACGCAGTCATTGCACTCCCGAAGTACCTCGCCCGTCTCCAGTCCCTTCAATTCCTTGCAGATCACGGTACCGTTTCGATCTTTAAACTGTGTCATAATCTGCCTGATATCGGTAAACGTCTTTCTCTGATCCTTGTTGAGCATTCCCAACACCACCCCGGCACCTGTTACCGCACCGCAGTTTCCTTCCATGGTTCCCATACCCACTGCAAACGCATGCGTGATGTTCTTCATGGTATCTTCATCCACTCCCGCCAGATCACAGTAAGTACAGGCGACTGCCTGAGCGCAGTTATAGCCACACATCTTTTTGTTGACCGCCTCTTCCACTCTTGTATTCATGCTGTTCCTCCTGCCTTAACACTTTATCCCATTTTATCACATGTTCCCAGACTCTTGCAAGAAAGGGAAACAAGTGATATAATGTCCGAGTTTAAAAGCATTTATTGTTTGTAAGTAAGTTCAAGAAAGGCACGGTAACACATGAGACAGACAAGAGAAGATGTAAGAAATATAGCAATCATCGCCCACGTAGACCATGGCAAGACCACACTTGTGGACGAGTTGTTGAAGCAAAGCGGCGTATTCCGCGAGAATCAGGAAGTGGCGGAACGCGTCATGGATTCCAATGATATCGAGAAAGAGCGCGGTATCACGATTCTCTCTAAGAATACCGCCGTCACCTATAAAGGTGTCAAGATCAATATCATCGACACGCCCGGCCACGCCGATTTCGGCGGCGAGGTGGAACGGGTCCTAAAAATGGTAAACGGCGTTATTCTGGTGGTAGACGCCTTTGAAGGCCCCATGCCCCAGACCAAATTCGTCTTAAAGAAAGCATTGGAACTGGAACTGTCCGTCATTGTATGCATCAACAAATGCGACAGACCGGAGGCAAGACCGATTCAGGTGGTGGACGAGGTGCTGGAACTTTTCATGGATCTGGATGCCAATGATGAACAGCTTGACTGCCCCTTCGTCTACGCTTCCGCCAAGGCCGGCACGGCAAGCACACAGCTTACCGTAAAGGGCGGTGACATGACACCCCTCTTTGACACTATCATAGAACACATTCCGGCGCCCCAGGGAGATCCCGATGCCGGCACCCAGATACTGATCAGCACCATCGACTACAATGAGTATGTGGGCCGTATCGGCGTGGGTAAAGTGGACAACGGTTCCGTCAAAGTCAATCAGGAAGTGGTCATCGTCAACCACCACGAACCGGACAAACTGAAGAAAGTAAAGATCAGCAAACTCTATGAGTATGACGGCCTGAATAAAATAGAAGTCAAAGAAGCCGGCATCGGCGCCATCGTGGCGATTTCCGGCATCACTGATATCCATATCGGTGATACCCTCTGTTCCCCCGATGCTCCCAAGCCCATTCCTTTCCAGAAGATTTCAGAGCCCACCATCGCCATGCACTTTATTGTCAACGACTCCCCGCTGGCAGGTCAGGAGGGCAGATACGTCACCAGCCGTCATCTGCGCGACAGACTGTTCCGGGAGCTTAATACGGATGTATCTTTGCGGGTGGAAGAGACGGACACCACCGAGGCTTTCAAAGTCTCTGGCCGCGGCGAACTGCACCTGTCCGTGCTGATCGAGAATATGAGGCGCGAGGGTTATGAGTTCGCTGTCAGCAAAGCAGAGGTACTGTATAAGACAGATGAGAATGGCAAGAAACTGGAACCTATGGAACTGTGCTACGTAGATGTACCGGAAGAATTCTCCGGAACCGTCATTGAAAAGCTTAGCCTGCGCAAAGGTGAACTGAAAAACATGGGGCTGGCCTCCGGCGGATACACCCGTCTGGAATTCTCTATTCCCTCCCGCGGCCTCATCGGCTATCGCGGCGAGTTCATGACTGACACCAAAGGTAATGGCATCATGAACACTATCTTTGACGGCTACGGCCCCTATAAGGGCGATATCCAGTACCGCAAACAGGGTTCCCTGATTGCTTTTGAGGCCGGAGAAGCCATCACTTATGGCCTCTTCAACGCCCAGGAACGCGGCACTCTTTTCATTGGCCCCGGCACCAAGGTCTACTCCGGCATGGTCGTAGGACAAAATGGCCGCGGAGAAGATATCGAGTTAAATGTATGTAAGAAAAAGCAGCTCACCAACACCCGTTCTTCCAGCGCGGACGAGGCGCTTCGTCTCACACCGCCCAAGGTCTTGAGCCTGGAACAGGCGCTTGAGTTTATCGATACGGACGAACTGTTGGAAGTGACGCCTGAAAGCCTGCGGATCCGCAAGAAGATTCTGGATCCTACCCTGAGAAAGCGGGCAGCGATCTCGGCGGCAGCGAAGAAGTAACTCTATAAGTGAGTGTTTCGCTATTCTAAGTGCGAACTTAACAGTGGGGCGGATTTTCCGCCCCATTTCTTAATCCATGGAAGAATAGGATTTATGAGCTTGCACTGTTATAATGCTTTAGTCCCTGCGTCCACAAAGCTGCCGTGACTGCGGTAAACAGAGCCACCACCCCGATTCCATAGGCAGCTGTCTGCAGATTCATTTCCCCTATCATGCTCTGCACCGGCAGGGTGGCCATAATCCCATACGGCAGAATCAGATAAAAAATCACCTTATACACACCATAAAAGGCAATTCCCGGCAACTTCATGCACAGTTCAAGGCCAGCCTCCTCAATCTGTTCCAGACGAGCCATGGATACCACATATAAAGAAACGGATCGGATGACCACTTCCAGTTCATAATACAGGACAGTCATCACAAGTACCCAAAAACCGTAGCTGATAACTACCGGCAGCGTAAGCGGCATACGCAATGTACAGATCCCATACGCCACGATACAGAGGCTCATCAGAATCAGGGGCACAGAACCCGGACTGATATTCTCAAAAGTCAGGCGAAACAAAGGGCTGACAGGTTTTGATAAATACAGATCCAACTCCCCCGACCTGACTTTATAGGGTATGCTGTTGACACCAAAGAAATAGACTGTCATATTTACGGCGTTTAGCAGGGAAAAGGTCCCAATATACAGTATCATCTCACCCCTTCCCCAGCCTCCGATGACATCCACATGGCTGTAGACCGCCCCAAATGCCAATAACTGGATCACGAACAGAGAACCGTCAACAAAGAAAGGTGCCAAAAAATCCAGTCGGAACACCATCAGCCCATGCATCCGCAAATAAAACAATTCCCGCAGCACACACATGTTTTTCTTTATAGTTCTCTTCCTATTTACATTTATATCTGTTTTTGCCTTCTTCCCGCTTCTCTTATCATTTTTCTTCATATTCCCACCCCGTCATACTTTCTCAGATATTTCTTCCAGGTACCATGGATGATAAACTGCATGACAAGACACCAGCAGACGATCGCCGCCAGTCCCGTCCAGGCTTCCTCCTCACACTTTCCGCTCAATAACATAGCCGGAAGATATATGACATAATAAAAAGGCAGCAGCCGCATCATCTTTACAATCCCTTCCGGAAATAGCGCAAGCGGAATGATCGTACCTGTGACGAGCGCCATCAGGTTATTTTTAATCATCAAGAAGGTGCCAATCCCCTGATATTTTAACGTTAACAACCCCAGAAAATAATGTAACTGTACCATAAAAACCATGCCCAGAACCGCCATTACCACCGCACATACAATCACCCCGTTGTCCGCAGCAAACACAAACTGAATCCGGAATATAAAGACCCACACCATAGCGGCGATAAAATCAAATACCACATAAAACAGGACAATTCCCAGTTCCATGGCCATAAAATACTTCTCTATCCCAACCGGTATGATTAAATATTTGGAAAATGTGCCATTGCGTATCCTCTCATGAATCTCTCTGCCGATTCCCTCTGACATCTCCAATTGTGACAAAAACGAACTGATGATATAATATGACATCATGCCATGAAATGTAAATTCTCCCACCATTTCTCTCTGTTGAAAAACCATCTTCCATAAAAGATAGGCAAAAATAATTTTGGTGACCGTAAAAACCATATTCAATATCACATCGGCTCTCCATACCAGCTGTGTCTTCATATATGTTTTGGTAACTTCAAGATATTTACCCAAGATATTCACTCCCTTCCTGATAAATCCGCTCTGCAATGACGCCAATCTCCTCTTCTTCCACCACAATATCTCCTGGCTCATATTTCATCAACTCTGCCAATAACCATCTGGCCGACTCCCTGGGCACCTCATATACTTTTTTGTAGGGTGTATCTTCCGCCAACCGGGCATCCTTTGTTTCCAGAAGGAGTTTTCTCATCGGTTTCCCGAAGGATGCAATAATCCTTTTATTCTTCTGATATCTGTCAAACAGTTCCTCTGTGGAACCATCATAAATCTTCACACCATGGTTGACGACAACCGTTCTCTGACATAACACCTGAATATCTTCCATATAATGTGAAGTCAGAAGAATGGTCGTACCGTTTTTCTCATTGATTTCCTTTAAAAAGGCGCGAATCTGTTTCGCTGCCACCGCATCCAAACCAATCGTTGGCTCATCCAGAAACAGAATCCTGGGATTATGCAGTAAGGCAACAATCAACTCCATCTTCATCCTTTCACCCAACGACAGTGTCCTGACCTGCACATCCATCAATTCCTCAACGCCAAACAGCTTTACGAAATAATGTTTGTTCCTCTGAAATTCCTGCTCTGAAATCTCATAAATCTCCTTAAACAGACGCAGGGTATCATTGACGGTAAGTTCAAAAAACAGCTGGCTCTTCTGTCCCATCACTACGGCATACTGTTTCTTAAATTCGTTTTGCAGATCGTTCGGATAATATCCAAGCACATCAATCTTCCCGTCCGTAGGCGCAATAATTCCCGTCAACATCTTGATTAGTGTGGTCTTTCCGGCGCCGTTAGGACCGATCAGTCCGATAAACTCGCCTTCCCTGACAGATAAATCCATGCGGTTTACCGCAGTCTTTTCTTCATAGTTTCGTTTCCAGAGACTGGCTATACTGCCCCAGAGTCCTTCTGCCTTCTTGTATCTTCGATAGGTTTTTACTAAATTCTCTGTATGGATTACGATATCATTCATGTATTTGGTTCCTCTCTCTAATAATAATTTTTGTTTTACTCTTTGCTCTCTGTCACTAAACAGAGAATCCTGAAACCTTACAAAAACCCGCTGCTGGCTTCGCAGGATACGAAAAAGGCCATGGCAGCCCGACAAGCAATGCTACCATGGTCTATCATCTTTCTATAGCGAATCTTCCCTTTCAAAAAGAAAAAGCACAACCATGCCGTCATGCTTTCATACTTTTTGAAAATAAATACCATATTATAAAGCAGTTGTAAGGCGAAGATGCTGACAGTTCACACTGACAACATACGGGCAGACTCCGAGTGTCACACTCAGGTTCTTCCTGCAATATTTATTTTGCAATTTTCTCCGTTACAACAACAATTAACATACTAAATCCTCCTACCAAATCTTTTAATAGACTAACACACATAGTTTGTGATTGTCAATTTGTTCTTCTTCCCGGCACAAACCATATCTTTTTCTCACATCTAACTCTATTACAACAGCTACATGCCTTGCATTTTCGCAGCCTGTGGATTTTACTGCAAAAGTTTATATGTCCCTTTCCCAATTTTCCTGACTGATCCGGCACTTTCACATTGATTTAAAATTCTTTGAAGCTGTCTTGCACTGCAATGAAGATGAAAGGCCGCCTGCTCTATTCCCTTTAAGGTTCCATCACTGCATTTATACTTCATATAGGACACTACGCGCTCCGTAAGGGACGCAGGAGCGGCATCCATGGTAGTCATTGATCCGATTTTGGCTGACAGACTGCTGCAAATAAGCTGCAAAAACCTATTATTGCAAAGAAGGGTTTCCCTGTGCTTCTCAATGGAAAACGAAATGCAGACCAGACTTTCGGCCGCCTCAGCATAAATATTACCGTTTGGAGGATAAAAGAGTTCCATGTCTCCCAGAAAGTAATCCGTGGTTCCGTTTGACAAGGAATAACGGGTGCCATCATCACGGATAAAATAGATGTTTATAGCCCCCTGTTCCACAATCTTAAATAGCAGCTCGCTTTCATAAGGGGAACATACCAGTTCACCTTTCTCATACTTTATCAAATAAAAATCTATAGCTAATGAATCAAGCACAGCATGGTATTTACTTTGGGCAATGCAGTCTGCAATTCTCTTTTTATCATAGATTCTTTCCATAAACCCCTCCCAACAGGACATTTGTCTCGTTTTTGGGATTTATTTTATATTATAATGCTAAAAATTGCAAGGGAGGAAAGATAATATGACGTCCGTTTTTGAAGAAAAAAACATTTCCAAAGCAATCATGCGAGTTGGATTGCCTGCTATGCTGGGCCAGCTTACAACGCTTATTTATAATATTGCCGACACCTTTTTTGTTTCCCTGACAAAAGAACCTGCTACGATCGCTGCGGTGACGCTGTGCGCACCGGTACTGCTGATCATCATGTCGATCGCCTGTGTATTCGGAATGGGAGGCAGCAGCGTTATTGCCAGATTATTGGGAGAAGATAAAAGAACAGAGTCCGGCGCTGCCATGAACTTCTGCGTATATGCAATGACAGCTGCCGGCATTATCACTCTTGTTCTGGGACTGGCATTCCTGCATCCACTGGCCCGAATATCCGGTGCAGATGCAGACAATATGGCCTATACCTGTGATTATCTGAAATGGATCTTTATCGGAGCTCCTTTCATTATGCTTGCAAACGGGTTTGTTCATTTGTTCCGTTCCATCGGCCTGATCAAAGAAGGCACCATTGGATTGATACTTGGAAATGTGATCAATATGGTATTGGATTATGTATTTATTGCCATCTTAGGATGGGGAACTGCAGGCGCCGCCCTTGCAACATCTCTGGGATTTGTATGCGCCGCCATATATTATATTGTCTGCATGATCCATGAAGGACACAAGGGAAATCAATTGGTACCATTGGCTCCTAAATATTTTGCACCCAATGCAAGGATGATACGCAATGTCGTAAGTATCGGTATTCCAGGCGCTCTCATTACAGTTCTTATGAGCGTTTCCAACATTGTACTCAACAACTATATCGGCATTTACGGATCCGATTCGGTAGCATCATATGGAATCGCCTATAAACTTGATATGATCCCGATTTTATTATCAGTAGGATTATCACAGGGCGTTGCCCCTTTAGTAGGATATTGTTATGGGGCAAATGAGCAAAAAAGGATGTCCGATATTGTGAAATGGACGATGCTGTATGGTATTCTAATCGGTGCGGTATTTACTGCAGCCTTCATTCTTTTGGGAAAAGCGCTTGCCTCTGTATTCCTGCAGAACAATGCTTTGATCGAGCAGACAGGATACTTTTTGAAAGTTCTTTGTCTGTCGGCTCCTTTGCTGGGTATCATTAACATCATAACGAGTTATTTTCAGGCTTTAGGCAAAGCAGTAAAATCGCTGACCATTACCCTGTTAAGAAATGCATTCCTGTTTATACCCGGCGTGATCATCCTGAATTATCTCTGGAAACTAAATGGCGTGATCGCGGCCCAGCCTGTTGTGGAAGCTATCTTAGCAATCGTCTGCATACTGATGTATATTCAGGATCGCAAATCAAATAACCGTTAGCCGTTCACCAGGTATTCAAAAAATCCAAACTCAGCCTCGGAGCCATAACCGGAATAATCCACTGCCGCAAGCCCTACAAACGCTCCGGTAAAAAATCCGCCGTAATGGGACATCACGTAATCATCGGACAATACCATAGCATCCAGCTTTACAGGAATCCTGTGCCACTCTTCTCCATCGAAGGAATACTCATACCAGTAATCCAGATGATCCACCACGGTCTTAAACCAGACCCATTCAACGTCCTGCGGAATGATCACAGCATCTTCTTTGAGCATGGAAGTGTACTTACAGTTATCACACTCCGCCACTTCAATAACCCGGTTGTTATTGTCATCTTTGGTGATAAAAATCCACGACCAATGCTCATTATTATAGTAATTGGCAAGCCCCGCCATCGCCTGATAGCTATAGGGATCGAATTTTACTTTGGTGACTGCAGCAAACATAAAATCCCGCCATCTTCTGGCTACAAAGGACAGGTCAAACCGATTTGACAAAGACCCCCGCCCTGTCAGCTTAAGGCTGCCTCCGCCAACACTGCCCATATGTTCTGAAAAGGGTACCCGCAGGGTATTCCACTCACCGTCCAATTCCTTTGCCATGAAATCATCATACGCCGCATGGGTTTCGGGCGCCTCAGTCACAATCGCATCTTGGGGGGCATCCACTTCCACAAGTCCACCATGTCCGCCCTCAATCCTCGGCCAGCCCGCTTCGTCCCAATATACCTTCTGAATACTGGTCTCACGTCCAAGCGTACACCACCCTCTGGGATCATGGTAATTTTCGGTCGGATGATGCAGGGGACGTCCGCATAAGGAGGCATAGTACCACTCCCCGGAAGGCGTCTCCACCAGCGCGCCGTGTCCCTGCTTCTGCAGATAATGATCCGGCGTGTCAAAATTAGTGATAAAAGGGCCGTCCGGCTCACTTTCATAAGGACCATACAGTTCTCTGGATCTGGCCACAATCTCCTGATGACTCCAGGTGGTTCCTCCCTGGGCAGCAAAAATATAGTAATACCCGTTAATCTTATAAAGATGTGGTCCTTCTACTAACTTAACACTGGTTCCCTCATAAACATTTTTTGCCGTTTCCGGTTTGAGCCGTTTCGCCTCCGGGTCATATTCCGTAAGCGTCAGCCCGCGGAATGCATGATGGTACTCCCGATGATCCCAAGTCTGCTGAATCAGATACTTCCGGCCATCTTCATCATGGAATAAAGATGCGTCAAAACCCACACCGTTCAAATAAATCGGTGCACTCCAGGGACCATGAATATCCTCCGCCACAGTCAGATAATTATACATGTCTTTAAATGCGCCGTTCACAATTTTAATGTCTGTATAAACCAACCAGAATTTCCCGTCTGCATAGGACAGATCCGGGGCCCAGATACCGCCGGAACAGGGATTTCCCTTCATATCCACCAGTTCAATACGGTCAAGAATAGAGGTTGTCAGATTCCAGTGAACAAGATCTTTGGATTCATGGACTCTGATTCCCGGAAACCATTCAAAAGTCGAACTGGCAATATAATAGGTATCTCCCACCCGAATGAAAGAGGGATCTGCGTGAAAGCCTGAAAGAACCGGATTTTTAATTTTCATAGATATACCTCCAAATATTTTACATTTTATTATAGTCAATATGGGCCGTTAATGCTGGGCATATCTTCTTGTATATGTGTGAGGATTTTGCTTTTTCTAAATATCCATCCTCGCTGTATCGGGAAGTATTATATATTGCTTTTTTAACATATAAATGATATTCTTTATGAAACTTTCGCAGATATCATGCATACCAAATAATTGCTGCAACCTCATTCTTCGCACATAGGTGAAAGACAGCAAAAATGATGGGAGACATATTGTCATGCAATTAGATAAATACTATGAAAACCTGTCCTTTGGGGAAGGCAGAAAAATTAATATCGCCAAAAAAATTTATGCAGACTATGTAGACACCATGCATTGGCATCCTTACGCGGAAATTCTCTTAAGTCTCCAAGACGGCAACACCGTTACCATCAATTTTAATAAGTATGTCTTAAAGTCCAACGATCTCATCATTGTCTATCCGGGAGAACTGCATTCCGTTAAAAATGTATCCGAAGAATCCTTCCTGATCATTCAGTTCCCGATCAGCCTGATTACCGTGATGAGTGAGATCAACCGTATTCTCCCCGTTTTATCGAAAACGCCCTACTGCGCCTATGATTCCTGTAATGTGGAAAATGACAGAATGGTCTTGACATTAAAACAAATAGATGTTCTTTGCAAATCGGAACATCCATTTGTTGAAGTTAATATTTATTCCCTGTTACTAACCTTCTTTTCCCTGTTTGGACAATACTGCTTACATTCAAACAAAGCTACAGACCCCGGCTATACGGTCACACAGTATAAGTCCTCCAAACTTATGGCACAAGCCTGCCTGTATATCTCCCAGAACTTTGAGAAACCCCTGACACTGGATATGGTCGCCCATCAGCTCGGCATCAGTAAATCCTACTTCTCTCATTTGTTTAAGGATTATACCCAGATGACCTTTATCGATTATCTTATCCAGGAGAGGATCAACAAAGCGGAATCACTGTTTCTGGGACCCAAAAAGAGGATGATTGATATTGCCTTCGAATGTGGGTTTTCCAGCATTTCTGCCTTTAATCGTACTTTTAAGAAGGTCAAAGGCATCTCTCCTACAGCTTTTCGGGAAGCCATGATCCAGCCTGTTTCTGAGAAGGACAAGTTTTGAGTAAAAATACCTACGAAATTGTTTTACATCCTCTACAATCGTGCTCTGTACCATTTGTAACCACTCCGGCAAGCGCCAACGATTGCTCCGATCAAGGCAAACGGTGCTATTCTTATAAACAGCCACTCAAACGCATGAAACGCTACTCCGACAACTGCGGTTTCGGGATGACTATAATCCCAACCCAAGTAAGGACTATTTAATACGATCAGGACTGCAAAACCAGCCACTATAACCGCACACAATGAGATAAAGAGCCAATGAACCGTTTTTTGTCTCATTGTTTTTCCATGCGCAAGCTGCAGGTTTATGACCTCAAGTTTCTCAGCAATTACTCTCAGATCATCATCCCTCGTCTCGGCAATGTTCTCGCCAAGCAGTGTGCTTACAGGCGTCTCAAATACTTCTGATATGGAAATCAGCATATCGGCATCCGGAACCGACAGACCTTGTTCCCATTTAGAAATCGTTTGCCTCACCACATTCAATTTAATAGCAAGTTCCTCTTGCGAAAGCCCTTTGGATTTTCTGATTGCTTTGATGTTTTCGTTTAGCATTAAGGATGCCCTCCTTTCATTTTTCAATGTCATTATACGAAGGAAATCCCGTTGCGGTAAGCAACACAAATTAACATTTATTAAAACAGCATTATCTACGTGAGTATATCAGTTCTTTCCATTCCTAATCTAATGTCTGTTTTTCTTCGTCATCTCCAAGGACTTTACAGAACAAACACCTACGCATAAGTTACAATGATCACAAACCGGTTCTTTATTTTTATCCTTTCAGGTTTTTCAGAGCGTCCGGATCATTCGAGATAACCGCTCCAACATCCTGACACGTTTCTATATCTGGACAGTCACCGCATGTCATCATACCTTTTTTCAACGCACATTGACGTATACCGCAAAGGCTCTCACAATATACCGTTTTAACTCCATCCAGACGACAACCCTCACAATTGATATGTTCAGGCAGAATGGGCGCATCATTTAACTCCGCCCATAATTTTGCAGTCTTTTCACGCAGTGCTTGATCATCATGGATTGTCGCAAGGTAAGCATCGCATTTTTCACAGTCCAGACCGCAATACGCAATCATATCTTTCATGCTTATGTACCTCCTTAAATTCTTCTGCTTATGTGTCGTAATACAAACCGAAGTCTGCTAAATTAATCCAAAATGTTTTGCAATTACATCGCATACCTCTTCTCTGGTATCTCTTCCATTATCTTGTCTAACAACAGTAAAAAACCCGCTGTTTGCATATTCATCATAGTGCTTTTGACTGTTAATAAGCGCAAGACCACGCTTGTAATTCTCCATAACGGCTTCGGAGTTATCACAGCTTTCGATAACATTAAGGATAAACCGTTTATCGGGGTCGCTTCGGTCAAAGAAACGCTCAACACTCATGGATTGCGGCGAAAGCATAACAGCAACTCGATTATAATCGGAAATTTCTTTCAGTATATCAATGGGGATATTGGTATCTGCTATCACCTTTCTATCTCTTGCTGTTGATATAAGTTCAGCTATCTCAAACTCCGCCGCTTCCCTTCCTGTGCTATATATCCATCGTTCATATTCTTCGGGAGAACGAAGCACAAAATCTTTCCAATCAGTAAGGTTTTTGGTAAAACAAATATCAGGCTGCATATCGGGTGTGGCCACAATATCCGATATTGTACTATGATAGTTTTCTCCACAAAAAATCATATCATACCGATTCGCAAGCATTTTTACTGTTGTTGACTTTCCGGCGTAAGCTGTACCCGTAATGAAATATACATTTTTGAGATAGTATCTTAGAATATTGTTCTCAATTTTCAATATAAATCACTCCTCTAAATCCCGATTTTTGCCCAGTTTAGCTTCCCGATAAATGGGAGGAAAGCTCATGAACAAATTTCAAAAAATATGAGGTTTCTGCATTATTTTCTAAATCGCTGTCAAGCCGCCACAAAATATTAAAAAGAATATTCTCAATTTGTACAATACACCTGTCAATGATATGAGATTTATCGCTAATGGCAACAAAGTAATTCATAAAATAGTAATAAACTTCAAAAATGGAGTAGCTATAATGAGCGATCGTATGAGATATACTATCCTTTTCTTGAAGCTCAGAAAAATATGCTTCACTTAACAAATCATACACTTCTTTTGAAAAGTGTATAGAAGCAAGATATTCAGGGTCATCATGGCTGTCAGCAATACATGCGATTTGATTACACATCTCACAATAAACTTTCAATTGGGGATATGGCCTTTCGGCAGACATTTCCCAATGCTTCTTCACATACTCAAATCCATTTTTCAATTCAGAAAAAGGGGTTAAACTATCAAAATCTAATATTTGAGAGACAAACGGCTCTATCCATGATTGCGTATAAAACAACAGCTTTTCCAACTGTTCAAATGTGTATTTTTCGCTGTTTAAAATACTTTGGAGTGCTAAACTGAGTTGATTTTGTATCTGATTATACGTTTCTTCATTTGAAAAATCAATCTCGCCTGGTATAAAGTGAAACATTTAAAATTTCCTCCAAATCCCAACTTTCACTCTGTTCCGTTGCCCGCAAACAAGCAGTTGTATGATTAACCGGTCATTGTGGAAGCAGCTAAGGCACGCCGGGTCATGTCAATTCGCTTAACCATGCTCCTTTTTCAACCTGCAAATTTACATTGCTGTTATTTTTTTAAAAAATCACTAAATTCTTTCAGTTCCTTTTTTGTATCTTCTGAAAGTCTGTTATATTCTGTATCATGAATTGCTCCCTCTAATGTATATAAATGCACCAGACACACATTTGGATATTTCTGCTTTAGCTTAAAAAATGCATCTTTTGCACCTACCTCAATCAGTTTCTCAGAAGATTCAATACCAACAGATATTAGTTTTCTTTCCATTTCTTTACCAATATTCATCATGGATGTTAATTCTGACATATTTATTTCTATCTCTCCTTAATCTGCTTAGCCTTCCAAATTCCGCTTTATCTAATCAGAGCCTCCGCTTTCCCATAGTCTTTCTTATGAACAAATATTTTATATTCACACGAATAATCCTGATCGATTCCAAAGCTGCCAGTATGACTCCTTGCTGATGCGCTCTGGAGGTTGGTTGTTTTTACAACATAGTCAATATAGTTATCAGACAGAATATTACGGATATCCGCCTGCCGCTTCATATCCATTGTCACAATCAGTTCTCTTCGATTGAAAACAGTAATCATAGATTATCTCCTCCGTCAAATACTTAATTGAAAAAACCATTTACTCTTTCATTGCCTTTTATAAAAATATAAGAGCATAAGATCAAAAGTATTGTTGTTATGACATTCCCCCAAATATTATCGTTAATTACATAAATTCCCGACAAAGAATTCACAATACAATGAAATAATACACTTTTCTTTAATGATAGAAAGGAAGCAATTGTGGGTGACCAACCGCCTAACAGATAGGGAACATACAGCAAATAATTATCATTCAACGTCACTCCATTCAAACTGCATATCACACACATCCCCCAACAGATCAACATTATAAAAAAGTATAAGTCAAATATGATGTCCCTCACAATTCGGATTTCAAATTGCCTTTTTGTATATGAGCCTGAATGATCTGCTCTGTTACTTCAAATATCTTTTCCGAACCTAGTTTTGTTTTACCCTGTCTTGTATATACCTGCTTTGCCGTAACATCATGTTCCCGCCAATCGCCGCCATCATTACTGTTATTTAAAATGAGGGGCTGGAAGTTATCCATCGCATGTGCGAACTTGGATTCCGCCGTCTCATATGCCTCAAACTCATCAAACAAGGCAATAAGTTCCTGTCTCTGGTCTTCGGGAAGAATCGAAAATATACGTTCTTTTGCGGCATCTTCCCTGGCTTTTTGTGTTAGCAGACTTTCTGCATCATAAGCATACGTATCTCCTGCATCAATTTCCACGATATCATGAAGCAGACACATAAGCATTACCTTTGCAATATCTACTTTTTCGTTTGCATATTCCCTGAATAGATATGCCATTACCGCCATATGCCAGGAATGTTCAGCGTCATTTTCGTTCCTGCCGTTACCAGACAGATGCGTTTGTCTGAAGATATTTTTTGCCTTGTCTATTTCTAAGGCAAACGCTAATTGCTTTTCTATACGTGAATTCATTGCAATACCTCCACAAATCAAGACTTTTCAGATTGTTTGTATTTTCGATAAACAGAAAGGGAAATCAATGTAAAAACCATCGGTATACAGGCGTATCCAGCATTAGCCTTCCCGCCATTAGTAAGAACATATATAGCCCCGGTCAATGTTAAAATGATGAATACTACACTTAGTGTCAAAGCTACCCTTTTTATCATAATGCCTCCGTAAATCCCGATTTAATCAGTTGGACATTCCCATTCACCAGTTCCATAATCCTTCTTCAGAACAAGTTCATATCCACCTTAAGGACGATTGAAATAGACTTCAAATCCTGTTCCAATGAAAAAAGATATAATCAGTACAGCTATTATCATTTAAGTTTCCCAGACTTTTTCATCAAGCGGCACACTGCACCCCAACGATGCTGCCGTCTTCTGAAATTCCCTTTTCGCAAGGGTTTTGAATATCAATCCCATCATCAGACGCATAGGAAGCGGAAAATATTCCGGGCCGGTAAATTTTTTAGCTTCCTCACGGAAGAAGCCGTCTCCCTCTGTAAATAGTTCACCCATCGCCTGATACGGTTTTGTGACCCGCTCCTGTTGCTCTTCACCCAAAAATCGGATGCCAAAATTACCCCCTTTAACCAAACAACCGCCATAGCGAACGCCCAAATATTCTGGTAATTTTGCCAGAAATTCCTCGCCGCAGCGAAGCTGGCATCCCTCCGCAAAGCCGCTTTGCAAAAGAAAGGAAAGTCTTGTATGCTCATCCTTTTGAGGAAAAGTTTCTAAAAATTCCAAAAGAAGCCCAGGCACGCACTCTACATATAACGGCAGTGCAATGAGGATTTCATCGTTTTTTATATAAGCATCACGAATGATGTCCCATGTTTTTCGATCGGAAATTGCATATGTTTCAAAGGTACTTCCTTTTTCTGACAGTCCTTTTGCAAAGGCAGCCATGATTTTCTCCGTGTTGCTGTATTTCTGTACCCGTGGACTTCCATTGATAATTACAACATGCATGAAACCGCCTCCCTTCTTTTGCTTTCAGAAAAGACTCCCAGTGAACGGCTCCCTATATTCAGCGTAGTACGCTGACACCACCGTTCAAGATATGCCTGGTCGCCGTCTCCGGTATAGATAATCCCAATATCCGGTTGGTGATCATAGCGCATTACATGACGCATCTGCCCGTCTTTGAATTGCAGATACATGGTGACAAGCGGCATAATTCTATCTACAATGTTTTTGGTTTGCCAGGAAACAAATCCGAAGTGCGTATCCGAGACCAGCCAAACCTGGTCAGCTTTGCTTATTTTTCTCAAGATTGGCTCATAATCGTCCTGAATAGCACATCTCCCCGGCGTTTTCAGCCAACAATAATTACATCCAATACAGTGTGAAATGTGCATCCCAGTGGTGTCAATCAGCTCAAAGCCGGCTGCATGATCACCACTGCGAATCAGTTCTTCTGCTATTACTTTTCCTATATGTTCTGTTGTTGTATCAATCATTAGAACCATTTATACCTTCCCCCGTTTCTTCTGCAAATTCATTTCTATGCACTTCCATTCCTTCCCAAGAATACAATATTTTTCTGTTGTATCAAGAACTATTTCGTTAAAACCGACTGCTTTATAACAGTAATAAGCTGGAAGGTTATTCTCAAAAACACCCAATGATACTTTTTGGGCTCCATATATTTCAAATGCAAATTTTAGCCCCAGCTGAAGCATAGCTTTTCCATAGCCTTTTCCTCTCTTGTGAGGATTTACGATAACAAATCCAAAGCGTAATTCATCCAATGACTCATCAGGGTTCCTTAATGTAAAAAAGCCAACAGTTCCTGTTTCATCAAATGCAGTAAACGGCATTAAAGAATCAACAAAACAAAATTCTTTTTGTGTTATAGGGTAATTACCGAGTATACCTGCTGTCCATTGATAAAATGCTTTTTCATCTTGACACCACGATAATATCGTATCTACATCCGAAACTTTATACGGTCTTATTCTAATCATATGTTTTTCCTCACAAATTCCGATTATGAAAACACTAAATTTATCGCAGGTGAACTTTCCCTTAAAGTTTCCCTTGTATGATATCTACCCACAGGGCATTACGAACCTTAATCGTGGAAAATGAAGGCACAAGATGTCCAGTGGACATCTGCTCTGTACCGACCGAAGCGGAGCGTAGACAACAAAATCACATAAAACATTATAACACAAAATTTACGGGATTTCCTCCTTCCATGCCTCAATCTGTAAAAATAACTCTTCCATATGTATTTTTGAAAAATCTGTTGTATCAACTTTGATTTGTCTGCCATCAGCACAAAAAGCATCAAATCCCCTCGTTTCTATTCCACAAACAAAGTTTTCATAAGAAATAGGGTTTGCTTTTAGAGTTTTCAGCTGATGCTCTTTCGTTTCCGGATAACAGTCATTCACTACATGCCCCCTGTGCCTGTCAGGGTTGCTTTCCCGTTTCAGAAAACGCTGGTAGATAACTTTGTAATCGCCTGTTAAGGTAATGGTCAATACGGAATATTGATATTTTTCTATAAGATTTTTAATGCCCTGTTCTGACGAATATTCAAAATTATTCTCCAGGATAAAAGGTTGTCCTGCTTTCATAAGCCGTGCTGCGACATAATACATGATTTCCATACTGGCAATTCCAAGTTTTACTTTTTCTGCTCTCGACTGAAAACCAACATTGTCAAACAGCAACTCTTTTATGGTATCCTTTGAAATAACAGGCAGTTCCAACCTTTCTGACATGACTTCTGCCATAGTGCTTTTTCCTGCTGCCGGAATACCTGTCACTAATATACAATACATTTTCATACTCCTCTCAAATCGCCTGTGTCTATAGCTACTCCAAATTCCCTTACCTGTATCAGAACTTGTTATATTGCAATCTCGCATTTCATAATTTTTGTCATAAAATCCTCAGATAATTTAGCAGCTATTTTACATTCTTCAAAATCCGGTTCACTTCCATAAACAACATACCCATTCTCCATAGAAATGGCATAATAGGAGTATCCATCTTCAAGACTAATGATCTTCCATTCATTCCAGCGAAATGAAAGTTAAGTCCAACCATTGTTGAAGAGGCTTATATACCTTCCCTTGTCCGTTAAGGAGCTAAGCATAGCACATCTTCCCGTCAAAAAGCAAACTGTGTACCATACATGCAATACTAGAGCAAAGATTTTTATACATTATGTTCTATTTTTTTCAACATAGGAAACGGATGCCAGATAACCAATAATTGGAGAAATTCCATAGCCAATTAAAGGAACTGGAAAATTCCCAAATAAAGTACTCACAATGAGACACAAGAAAAACAGTCCTAAACTTGTGGATATTTCTCTGTATTGCTTACAATTATTCCTTTTGAAAAAGGGCCATAGCAAAACCCCAAACGAAAATAGGAAACAAAACAAATACCCCCAACTGATATTTATTGCTATAATAAGTATATCTTCTACATAGGAGACCGGTTCAAGAGTATCTGTTCTTATCCAAGAAACACCTGATAAAATTAGTAATAGAATCCAACTATATTTCCAAAACTTATTTCTATTTGAACGATAAAACGGGATTAGGGCCATAAAAAAAGCGGTTAACATAGATGCATCCGGCTGCAAAAACAATATTACAGCTATGGACAAAATCAGACTATAGCAAGTCTGTAAATGACCACTATTTGAAAAGATGTAGATGCAAATCAACAAAATCGGCACTGCAATAAATGCTATGTTTAAGGCAATTGGCCCAATATTAACCCATCGATGGACACCTGATATTCCATTAAAAATTAACGAACTAAATAATAGTAAAATATTTATAACAGTTATTAAATAACATACGCTTTGTTTGATAACAAATTTTTTTGAAATATAGGTACCTGCTAAAGCGCTAAACAAAATCAAGTATATAATATTTTGTATGTAAATATTGATTGAAGTCCCGCAAATATACATTATTAAGCTTCCTGACAAAACGCTCGGTAATGCACTTAAAAACGGAATAAACTGTCTTTTCATTGAATATATTGCCTCTCTAATTCCCACCCGCAACTCCCGATTTATCAACGGTATGCCGTATAACAAAGATGGGGCATATCAACACCTCTATAGTGCTTTGTCCATATATCCACGATTGTCATACCATTTCTGATAGCTACATTTTGGGACGCAATATTTGTATCTCTGATGATAGAACAGACTTCATCTGCCTCTAGTATTTCAAAAGCATATTTTTTGCAGGCCATTGCTGCTTCAATAGCGTACCCTTTGTGCCAGTATGAACGATTGAAAAGATAACCTATCTCAAGAACTTCCTTATCTTTCCACGGCTGCATGGTCAATCCGCATTGTCCTATCATTTCATTCGTTTGTTTTAGAATAACTGCCCATAAGCCGAATCCCCATTGTTGATAACGAAAAATCTGTCTATCCAGCCATTCCTGCGCTTCGCTGTCACTAAATGCGCCTTCATAAGCAACCATTGTTTCTTCATCCTGTAGGATCTTACACAAGGAATTAAAATCAGATTGGTTCATTTCTCGCAAATATAATCTTTCTGTTTCAAGTATCATGTTTTAATAACCTCTAATTCCGTTTTGTCCACTTCTCAAAAGCTTACTGCATCACTGACAAAAGGCTTCTCTTTCTCAAAGCAATCAGCTTCTATACGGATTTCTTCCGGTGTCTTTGCATCAAAATATTGTCTCTGCCATTTCGTGTAATCAAACGTATCATTTTTCGTCATCTAACAGGCTACTCAATTCCCATCAGCCAAACCGGAAATCAGCCCTCAAGCTGCTGCATTACAAGCCCAAGAACAAAATCTCCGAAGTCCTGCGCAATCGTTTCCTCAATCTGATACTCTGAACCATTGAATCCAGCCATGATAACGCAAGGCTCGCCATCATCATTTATTGTTGAATAGTCCAAATATGCCATTAATCCATCGTCAAAGTTATAGATTGGGATCCATCTAATGGGCAGCCCATATTCTTTCCGGTCATTTAAAGCATACGCAACGGAATTTCCCTCTAATTCGTCAAAATCATCGGGATCGATTCCAAAAATCTCATTCCCAAAGAAAGACAGATATCCATATTGCTCGTAAAACTGCCTGCATTGTCTGGAAAACTGAATACCTAGCAGTTCTTCGGATCTTCCTATTTCCTCCTGGCTTTTTCCGCCTGCGGTTGTATAAAACTTACATTTCGGTGCAAGCTCCATCGCTTTGATATAATTTTGATAGCTCATATCATATCCCTCCGTCAAATATCAATCCAGCACTAAGTCAATCCCTGCAAGCTGAGGTTTTTGACAACGATTTCTCCATGACTTCATAAACAAGTACCCTTCCATTTTCTACATTCCATTTTTCATGCCTTATCGTCCGATACCCTCTTTTTTCATATAAATGGGCTGCGGGCAGTGAGGCATCCAAATATACGGTATCATACTGCAAAGCGACTTGTTCTTCCAAACATTGCATAATATAACTTCCATAGCCCTTATTTTGACATTCTGGCTTTACATATACCCTTGTAATATGGTTATCCTTATAACTGCCCGTTCCCACAATGGTATGACTGTCCCTCAAAATTCCAACAAAGCCCCTTTTTATATCCTCATATATATTTTTCTTGCAATGAAGACTGCAAAAGAAAGCAACCACTTCTTCCGGATAGTACATCGGATAAATTTTCTGTATGGTATCTTGCACTATCATGAAAATTTGTTCTATGTCTTGTTCAGCCGCTACCAAATATTCCATCATGTTTCATCACCAGAACTTTCTCTTCCTTTTCTTTACTTTCCCACCCTCCCTGTTTTGCAACAGCTTGGCCATAGATCCTTCTTTGTAAAATTCCAGAACGTTTCGTTCAGTATTGGGAGTCGCATAAGAAAAATCAGCATGATAATAAGATAACAGATGTAATATTTTTGTCAGATCCTCTTCCAGTTCTTTGGTGAAAATTCTTTCATCACTTTCACAGTGACTGCTATAGTGATACGCAGGCAATATCTGGGCCGCCTGCAGACAGAAGCGCCAGATTCCCGAATTACCATAGGAATCCAATGCATTGACATCGGCCCCCAGCGTAAGCATTTTTTCGAGTATCCTGTAGGCCCTTCTGGCATCCTGTTCTGTAGAGAACACTCTGAATCCTCGGATATTATCATTGGTATTCCATCTGCTGTTCATAACAGCAGCATTGATAGCGTCATGAATAACGGGTGCTCTCCATGCATTGCAACAGGAACTGTCTTCCATAAAATTCAAATCAGCCCCCTTATCAATCAGATATTCCGCAATCTCAAAAGCGCCGGTCTTCAAAGACACCTGCAAAGGAGACTGCCCGTCATCCTTTTTGGGAGGCTGCTTCGCAACACAGTTGACCAATTCCGGCTTATGCTCGATGATCTGTTTCACCTGCTCAATATCCTTTTTGCGAATTGCCTGAAATAGTTTCTTCATAAATAGCATCCCCCATCTATATCCCTAACACCAATTCTGCTACCCTGAAATAAATCAACAATGAAATCGCATCCACAATCGTGGTGATAAACGGACTCGCCATCACCGCTGGATCCAGTCCAATCTTCTTAGCCAGCATCGGCAGCGTTGAGCCTACCACTTTCGCCACGATAACCGCCGTCAACAGGGTCATACAGACTACCAGCGCCACCTGCACACCCACCTGATCAAATATCATCAGCCTTACAAAGTTACAGATTGACAATGTCAGGCCGCACAAAACCGCCGTGCGAATCTCTTTCCAAATCACCACCAGCCAATCGCCAAACTCTATCTCTTCCAGGGAGATACCACGTATGATAATGGCCGATGCCTGTCCACCAGCGTTGCCGCCCGTATCCATCAGCATGGGGATAAAAGCTGTCAACACCACATATTTTCTTAGTTCACTCTCAAAAGATGTAATAATACTTCCCGTAAAAGTGGCTGAGATCATCAACAGTAACAGCCAGGGAATCCTCTTCTTATAGGCGTCAAACACCGTCATCTTCAGATACGGCTTGTCAGAAGGCATCACGGCCGCCATCTTTTCGATATCCTCCGTGGTCTCCTCTTCCAGAATATCCACCACATCATCCATGGTGATGATACCTACCAGACGGTCTTCATTGTCCACCACCGGCATAGCCGTAAATTCGTATTTTCTGAACTGCCTTGCCACTTCTTCCTGATCCATCAGGGTGTGCAGGGATACCACATTGCGGTGCATCATCTCCCCGATGATCGCATTCGCATCACTGATGAGCAGATATCGCAATGCTACAGTGCCTACCAGCGTCCTTTTGTTATCCAACACATAACAAATATTGATGGTCTCGCTGTCCAGCCCCACTTTACGGATCCGCTCTATGGCCTCTCCCACAGTTTGGTTCTCTTTTAAATCCACATACTCCACCGTCATGATACTGCCGGCGGAATCTTCCGGATAGCGCATCAGATGATTGATGGCCTGGCGGGTGTCGGGACTGGTATTTGCAATCAGCCTTTTCACCACATTGGCCGGCATCTCCTCCATCAGTTCCTTGGCATCATCGGCCATCATATTATCGATGATGCGGGCAGCATCCTTATCGGACAGAGAGGTAATGATGGACTGCTGTCTGTCAATCTCCAGATAGGAAAAAACGTCCGCCGCCATATCCTTGGGCAGGATACGGAAAATCTTAATGACTTCTTCCTCTTCCATCTCTTCCATATAATCGGCGATATCCGCATCGTTCAACTCCTGAATCGCCTGCCTGAGTTTGGTATACTGTCCTTTACTCAGAAGTTCCCGGATTTCCTCCATACCAAAATCCGCATACTCATAATGCAGGTTTGCACCTGTCTCTTCTGTCAAAACTCTCTCATCCCTGATCTCACCCATAGTATGCCGCCTTTCCGCACAGGCTTTAGGCTTTCCCGGCATACCGCTCTGCATATCAGCCTGATCCGCCGATGTGCAGTCTTCAGGAAGCGCCTCCTGCGCTCTTATAATATATGGGATCTGAGATGGTCACCTGCGCTCTTGCTGCGGTGGCCTCTGTGATCTCATGTAACAATTTATCTTTCTCTTCATAGGGAACCTTACACGTAATGGACACTTGCTGTGCATACACGGAATCCTCTATAGGGATTCCCCGCTGTCCCAGCAGGTACTGTATCTTGCCGATACCAGTATAATCGGTCTCCACAGTGAATATACATCCATAACGCATAGTACAAACCCTGCTGGCCGCAATGCCGGCCTGGGCTGCCTGTGTATAAGCCCGCACAAGACCGCCGGTACCAAGCAGTGTACCCCCGAAATATCTGGTCACCACCAATACAAGGTTGCGGATTCCGGAACCTGTCAGCACTTCCAAAATCGGTCTGCCGGCCGTACCCGAAGGCTCACCGTCATCCGAAAAGCGCATAATCTGTCCCTGCTCTCCCACAATATAAGCGTAACAGTGGTGTCTTGCATCCCAATATCGCTTTCGCACCGAATCAATAAAGGACTGCGCATCCTCCTCCGTGGATATCGCTTGCGTCTGAGCAATAAAGCGAGATTTTTTCTCCTCTATTTCGCCCACTCCTCCATATTCTATGATTTTATATGGCTCAAACCTTCGACCTGATTCCATATCCGTAAATCTTACTTCCCTTTCCCTAAGATGCTCCATTTGGCCCTTCCACGGCCTTCTCATAGTATAACATTTTCACAGATTCCGTACAAGCGGAATAAAAGTGTATAAATTCGTAAACAATTCTTAAGATAAAATGAAATAACTTCCTTTATAAGGGAAATTTTGCTATAATGGACGCAGACTCAGCAGTCTGCGTCCCAAGAATCACTTCGTGATTCTTGCTGAAGTCGCCATGGTTTACAGCTTGGGTGATTATTATATACTTGACGCAGATAGAGTTAAGGAGGCAGTACGCATGAATTATAGTAAAAGAGGTGTCCGCAAGAAACAGCAGGCTCTCAATTCTACAGGTAAAAAATGGGGTAAAAAGATAGGTTTTACCTTTATACAGGTATTTCTCTTAGCCATGATCGGTATTTCCATCATCGGCATCAGCGCAGGTATCGGTATTTTTAAGGGGATTATCGCAACGGCGCCGGATATCGGCAATATCGATGTAACTCCTACCGGATTCTCAACATTTGTATATGATATTGAAGGCAATCAGGTTGACAAACTGGTGGCTCGCGATGCCAACCGTATCCCGGTGACGATCGACATGGTGCCGCAGGATCTGCAGAACGCCTTTGTCGCTATCGAAGATGCCCGCTTCTACGACCACAACGGTATCGACATTAAAGGTATTATCCGTGCCGGAGTGACAGGCATCAAAAACCGGCACTTCTCTGAAGGCGCCAGCACCATCACTCAGCAGCTTTTAAAGAACAATGTCTTTACGGACTGGACCAGCGAAGATTCATTTGCTGATAAAGTAAAGCGTAAGATTCAGGAACAGTATCTGGCGCTGGAACTTGAGAAAGTCATGGATAAGGATACCATTCTGATTAACTACATGAACACCATCAATCTCGGACAGAATACGTTGGGCGTGGAAGCGGCATCCAACCGTTATTTTGGCAAGCATGTCAATGAACTAACTCTGTCTGAGTGTTCCGTAATCGCCGGAATTACCAAGAATCCTTCCCGCTTTAATCCAATCACGCATCCTGAAGACAATGCCGAACGCCGCGAAAAGGTACTGGAGGACATGAAAAAGCAGGGCTTTATCACGCAGGAGGAATATGATGAAGCGCTGGCTGACGATGTGTATTCCCGTATTCAGGTTGCCGATTCCGAAAATAATGAAGAGTCATCTATCAATACATACTTTACGGATGCGCTGATAGATGATGTGTTAGAAGATCTGATTGCGGCGGGCTACAATGAGACACAGGCTTACACCCTGCTCTACAGCGGCGGACTTAAAATTTATTCCACTCTGGATCCGAAGATACAGAAAATCTGTGACGAAGCCTTTGCAGATGAAACTAATTTTCCTGCCAATACCAAATGGTATTTGAACTACGAGTTGACCATTGACAAGGCTAACGGAGACCGGGAAAATGTCAGTACGGAAATGTTCCGCGCCTATTGGCGGGAAAACCGTTCTTCCAAATATAATCTGATCTATGCTTCCCAGGAAGAAGCCTATCAGGATATCGAAGCCTACAAGGAAGCTGTCATGTCTTCCGGCGATGAGGTGTACGGAGAAAGAATCAGTTTAACGCCCCAGCCCCAGGTCTCCCTGGTGGTGGAGGATCAAAGCACCGGTCATATTGTGGCCATGGTGGGCGGCCGCGGCGCCAAATCCGCCAGCCGTACTTTAAACCGTGCCACCGATACTGTCAGACAGCCCGGTTCTACCTTTAAGGTAGTTTCCACTTATGCGCCGGCTTTAGACAGTGCCGGTCTCACACTGGCAACAGTCATGAATGATGCCCCGTTTAACTATGCGACAGGTCGTCCGGTGGCAAACTGGTACGGAGAAACTTACCGGGGGCTTTCTTCCTTAAGGGATGGTATCCGTGATTCCATGAACATCGTGGCCGTTAAGACCTTGACACAGATTACACCACAGCTGGGCTTTGATTACCTGAAAAGTTTTGGTTTCACAACAGTGGTCGACCGCATGGAAATCAACGGAGAGATTTTCTCCGATATCCAACAGACCACCGCACTTGGCGGACTTACCAAAGGCGTCACCAACGAAGAGTTGAATGCTGCCTACGCATGTATCGCCAATCATGGCACCTACATTAAACCAAAACTCTACACTAAGGTCGTAGACCACGATGACAACATCATTCTGGATAACACAATGCCTCAGTCCAGACAGGTTATTAAAGAAACCACCGCATTCCTTCTGACAGATGCCATGGTGGATGTAGTAACCAGCGGCACCGGCGGTTCTGTCAACTTCGGCAATATGGCAATTGCCGGTAAGACAGGAACTACTTCCGATTATAACGATGTATGGTTTGCAGGCTATACACCCTACTATACAGCTACAACCTGGGCCGGATTCGACAACAATGTAAAACTTTCCGGCGATGAGAAAAACCTTGCCAAAAAGTTATGGCGCACCGTGATGTCCAAGATTCACGAAGAACTTCCCAGTGAATCTTTCTCGGTTCCTTCCGGTATCGTGACCGCCACTGTGTGCTCCAGATCCGGTAAACTTCCAATTGAAGGACTGTGCAACGGCACGCTCCGCAGCGAATACTTCGCGGCAGGCACCGTACCCTCAGATACCTGTGATGTACACTATGCAGGACAGATCTGTCAATACACCGGGCTGCCGGCAAGCGAATTCTGTCCCTTTAAGGCAGAGGGCGTAGTAGAATTAACACCCATTGAGGATATCTCCCTGCAGAGTGGTTCCTCCACGGTAACGCAGGTGGTAGATCCGGACGGCACTGTCAATAACGTGGCTGTACCCGCAGCCCAGACCAACATGTGCCCGCACGATGCGGCATTCTTCTCCGATCCTAACTATGAAGCTGTTCTGGATCTACAGAGAATGGAGCTGGAACAGCGAACGCAGCAGGCCATTCTGGAACAACAACAGGCTGCTCTGGCTGCCCAGCAACAGGCTGCGGAACAGACACCGCCTCCTGCCGATACGCCACCAGCTGAATAAAAGTAAATTCGCTTCGTAGATTAACAAATCCAGCAATCTCGATTACGAGATCCGCTTCGCGGACTCGGATAGTTTGGATAATATAATATAAAAGCATAAGAAAGGGGTGCCGCAATCGACACCCCTTTTTCTACTGTAAATTTTCACTATTATAATCTCAGATACCTTTCACATCCCTGATCTTCTGCTCTAAATCAGCAATCCCGTTCTTGGCATTTGTGACAGCACGACAGGCCTCCTCATAGGCTTCTTCCGGCTCCAGCGCATGCTGCTCGTAATAGATTCTGCCTATCTCAATGTAATTTTTCTTAATCACCTCTTCACAGGTATTGATCTGGCTTTTCAAGCTGGCAATCTCCGCCAGATCCTTAGCCTTATCGGACACTTCCCTGCTCTTCGTTGTGATGGTTTCGCCCAGTTTATCTAAGAAATCCATACCTTTCCTCCTGTTTTACTTTTTCTTATTGTACACCATTCCACCCTGCACCGCAAGGTTAGCGGGAAGAATTACCGGAGAGAGAATGCCTTGTTGTCGAATTATCCGAAATGGATTCTTCCTCCCGCTCATCATCCGTATCAAAATCCTCTGATGTCGTATTATCCGAAATAGAGTTTTCGGAAACGGTGCTCTCATAAGCTGCATTTCCAGAAATAGAATTCCCCGAAATGGTATTCCCGGAAATGGACTCCCATCCGCCATCCTCATAATAACGCACCAATTCTGCAGCAAAATGCTCCGCCAGAATCTGATAGCCTTCTTTATTGCCATGAACGCCGTCCGGAACGTATTCCTCCACAATATCCACATCGTGGGAATCCAAAATATTGGAATTATACATGTCAATGACAGGAATGTCATATTCCTGTGCCAGTTTTAGCATCACATTCACAATCCGTCTCTGCGGCAGCAGGTAACTACGTTCACGCATCAGATAATCGTGCAAAATGTTGGGCAGCGGTGTTGCAAAAAAGATATCCGCATCCGGATAGTCTTCCTTGAGTCCCCTGAAAAGTTCATCCAGATCACCGCAGAAGGTGCTGGGTTTTCTCTCATCCAAGTTGCCCAGTTCATTCTCTGAGAGACAGAATCCATCATTGGTGCCTCCCATGACAATGATGATATCCACATCTTCCGGAATATCCTGATACCGTTCCACAAAGGCATCTGCCCAATAGCGGCCTATAGAAGAGCCGCCGATTCCCAGATTGTAGACTTCTTCCGCCTCCAAAAGTTCTTTTAATCGAGCAGGATACGCATACTGCTGATAATCTTCTTCCGACTCCAGATTAGCCGCAGCCGTAATGCTGTCTCCCAGGCAGGCAATCTTTTTCCCTGTGAAATCTATTTCGCTGTCCGAAATACGATTCCGGTCTTTCCGGTTCACCATCATTGTTTCTTTCATGGAACTGCGGACAGCCCGCCGCTCCTCCAGCGTTATGCCAAATGAAGTATTTCCGGATACTGTCCTGCTGCCAGACGTACCTTGGTTCCCGGAAACGCTGCTGTTGCCGGATACGCTCCTGTTATCGGATACGCTCCTGTTATCCGATACACTCCTGTTGTCGGACACACTCCCACCATCCTGTCCATTCCCGGATACACTTCTATTATCGGATACACTGTCGCTGCCATCACTCTCACCGGATATATTTTCATTGTCAGACACGCTCTCGCTTTCCCACTCGCCCCGAAGCCCCATGCCTTCCTCGATAGAGGCTTTCTCTGCACGCGCTATCTCTTCCTCTCTAAGAGCGCTTTCTTCCTGAAGCTGCATAATAAACGCTTCCAGCTTTTCATGATCCTGCGTCATCTCCTGGATTTCCACCTGCATCTCCTGCACGCGATTGTGTGCTTCCACATTCCGGGCATACACTTCGGCCATAATCTGCTCTTCTTCCTGCCGTTCCAGTTCTTCCGACTCCACATGCGTGTGATAGGCTTTCAACCCGAGAGCCGCCAGCAAAACCGCCGTCAGCGCCAAAATACATACTGCTAAAATATCATTTAATCTTCTCATAACATTCTCTGCCTTACAATCTCATAAGCAAGCACTCCTGCTGCCACAGATACATTCAATGAATCGATATCTCCACGCATGGGGATTGCCGCACACATATCACACTTTTCCCTGACCAAACGCCCCACACCGTTTCCTTCTCCACCTACCACAAGCCCGATCGGCCCTTTCAGATCCAGCTGATACATGGGCGTACCACCCATATCCGCGCAAACAAACCACAGCCCTTCTTTCTTTAATTCTTCAATGGTCTGTCCTAAATTTGTCACCTTTGCCACCGGCGTATAGTTGAGCGCCCCTGCTGACGCTTTCGCCACCACAGCAGTCAACCCCACCGCCCTGTTTTTGGGAATAATGACTCCGTGTGCCCCCGCTTGGTTGGCTGTACGAATAATCGCTCCCAGATTGTGAGGATCCTCCACCCCGTCAAGCAGCAGGATAAAGGGCTGTTCCCCTTTTTCCCGGGCTTTTAACAAAATATCCTCCACCTCTGCATATCCATAAGCCGCCGCACTGGCAATTACTCCCTGATGCTTACCCGTTTGGGACATCTGGTCCAGGCGCTCCTTGGCGATATACTTGATCATGGTTCCCTGTTTGGCTGCCTCCCGCTTGATGGTCATAACGGGCCCATCTTTGCAGCCATCTAAAATATACAGCCTGTCTATGGTCTTTCCTGCACGGAAGGCCTCAATCACGGCATTTCTGCCTTCTATTATAAATTCCGAATTTTCTTTTGGGAATTCTTCTCTGCCCCGCTCTTTTCGATTCTGTTCTTTCATCCTCTCCTCCATCCTATCAAACCACATGTTTGGACATGCCTGTCTGGCGCCAGACCGGATTCTGCTTCAGATCTCCATACCCAGTCCCTCAATCGCCTTTTTGATCAGACATAATAACCGCTCCTGCCTGCCCTGCAGGTACAGATAGCCGCACAAAGCCTCCAATCCTGTGGCCTTGCGGTATTCCATGACAGAAGCGTTTTTCGCCGTGGTGTAAGACTTGGCATTGCGCCCCCGTCTGCAGATTTCCTGCTCTTCCTGCGTCAGTTCTTCCCAAAGCCCGTCAACCAACTTTGCCTGCACCACAGCGCTGACATACTTCACCGTCTTCTTGTGAAGCTTGTTAGGGGACGTATTCCCCCGCTCCACCACGATCGTACGGATCACCAGATCATAAATCGCATCACCGATATAGGCAAGTGTCAGTGGGGAATAGGTTCTGATATCGACCTCTTTACAGGCAAACTCCCGTTTGATCGCTTCTAAGATCGTTATGCCCTCTTCCATTTAACGCCCTCTCTTGTATCTTCCAGGATAATACCCTTTTCCGTAAGGATATTCCGTATCTCATCCGCCCGCGCAAAATTTTTCGCCTTCCTGGCCTCCTGCCGTTCCTGTATCAGCGCCTCGATTTCCTCATCCAGCATCTCCTGCTTTTTCTCCACGATCAGACCGCAGATATCGGAAAGCATCACAATTTTCTCTTTTAAATCCCTTAAAAAGACGCCGCTGGACTTCGCATCTGCATGCGTATTGGCAAACTTAACCAACTCAAAAATAACCGAGATAGCATCCGCTGTATTAAAGTCATCGTCCATGGCCTCGTCAAACTTGTCCACAAGCCCTTCCGCCTCTGTCAATAACTTCTCCTCCGCCTCACGCATCGCACCATCACCCGCGTTCTCCAAAAGGAAGTTCAGATTTCCCACACTGGTCACGATCCTGTCCAGACCGTTCTTGGCTGCCGCCATCAGTTCTGCGCTGAAATTTAGCTGACTCCTGTAATGCGCCGAGAGCATAAAGAAACGCAGCACCTGCAGATCATATTTCTCGCTGATATCCCGTACCGTAAAGAAATTTCCCAAAGATTTGGACATTTTCTTATTGTCGATATTCAAGAACCCATTATGCATCCAGTATTTAGCAAAAGGCTTCCCATTGGCTGCCTCCGACTGTGCAATCTCATTTTCATGATGTGGGAAAATCAAGTCCTCGCCGCCCGCATGGATATCAATCTCATCACCCAAATACTTCTTACTCATCACAGAACACTCGATATGCCACCCCGGACGTCCCTCACACCAAGGCGCTTCCCAGAAAGGTTCTCCTTCCTTCTTCGGCTTCCACAATACGAAATCCAACGGATCTTGCTTCTGATCCTCACCAGACACCAAAAGAGACCTCTCACCGCTTCGCAGATCGTCTAAATTCTTATGGGAAAGTTTGCCATACTCCACAAAACTTCTGGTCTTAAAATAAACAGTACCATCCTCCGCCACATATGCATGCCCCTTCTCGATCAGCGTATTGATCATATCGATCATACCGTCAATCTCACAGGTTGCCTTAGGGTGGGTGGTGGCAGGCTTCACATTCAAAGCCTCCATATCCTTCTTACACTCCGCAATATAGCGTTCTGAGATCACGGACGCTTCCGTCCCCTCCTCATTGGCCTTCTTGATAATTTTATCATCCACATCCGTAAAATTGGACACATAATTGACCGCATAGCCCTTGTGCTCCATATACCGGCGCACCGTGTCAAAGACAATCATGGGCCTGGCATTGCCGATGTGAATCAGGTTATAAACCGTAGGCCCGCAGACATACATACTGACCTTTCCCTCCTCCAAGGGGATGAATTCTTCTTTCTTTCTGGATAATGTGTTATATACTTTCATTCTCTGCCTCCTTACCTTTCTCTTTACGCTGTAGCTTAAGTTCCCTTTCAATATCAAGCAGCCGGTTGGTCAGTTCCGCATTGGCCTTCTGTAAAAGCACAATATCCTCCCGCACCGGATCCGGCAGATGCGTCTGATCCAGTTCCTCCTGTGGCAGACTCATATTGTCCCGTTTGACCACACGTCCCGGCACACCCACCACGGTAGAATTGGGCGGCACCTCTTCAAGCACTACACTGCCCGCCCCAATCTTGCTGTTATCACCAATCTTAAAAGAACCAAGCACCTTGGCACCAGTACTGATCATCACATTGTTTCCTACGGTAGGATGACGCTTGCCCTGTTCCTTTCCCGTACCACCCAGAGTCACACCCTGATAAAGCGTCACATTGTCACCGATGACCGTGGTCTCTCCGATGATGACACCGTTACCATGGTCAATGAAAAACCCCTTGCCAATCTGCGCACCCGGATGTATCTCAATACCCGTTTTGCGCACCCCCTTCTGGGATACCCATCTGGCCAGGAAGTAATGCTTTTTCAAATAAAGCCTGTGAGCCACGCGATAGTACAGCATGACCTTGAAGCTTGGATAAAGGAATACTTCCATATTGGAATGGATAGCCGGATCACGTTCTCTTACAACACGGATCTCTTCCTTTATATTATTGACAAATCCCATACCTTTCCTCCATAGACATCAAAAAACGCGGTTCATACGTCCTTCCCGGTGGGAAATAGAGACGAATTGATCCGCGGTTCCACTCTACTTAAAAACTGCCTGCAGTTTTTCACTCAAAGCCTGTAACGGGGCTGACCGGACGAAGATACTCTAAACCGCGCCTGCGGCCTTTCCCCTCGCCTGACTCCGGAGCGCACTTCCCTTCCTCCTTTGCGAAATCTGTTTCCAGCCAATGACAGATTCTCTCTGACGCCTGAATAGAAGGTACTCTTCTCCTTCACTGCCTATAGTATTTAGAATATGCAAAGATGGGGATTTTGTCAAGCGTTTATAGGTTCGATTTCATATATCCAGATTCCATTGATTGCATCCATGCCAACGGAAACCATTTGTATTTAGCTTATATCACGTACAAACCTCTCAATCAACGCATTGACTGCATCCGGTTCATCTGTATTGGAATTATGGCCGGCGCCTTTTATCCATACAAGCCTGATCCCGGTGTTCTTATGCCACGCTTTGTTATATCGGATACAAGAACCTGCCTGATCCTTCTCTCCGCACAGCAAAAGAGCCGGACAGCCAATCCTATAAGGAAGGTCAGCCTCCATCGCCTCCGCCAATATACGAAAACCATGACCGGCTAATTTTGCATATCTCTCCTGATCCCCGCTATAAGCTATCATCATATCACGCATTAACGCTCTTCCATACGCAGAAACTGCTACTCCGGTCGTTCCCAATTTCAATAAAAGCTTCCAGGGAAAATGGCGGTACACCGGCTCCATTCTCTTAAGAAGCCAAAGTTCAGCCGCTGTCACATATTTTCTCTGCAGTGGAGCAGAATCGATGGAAATAAAGCCTGCCAGCTTATCTGGAAATAACTGAGCATATGCCTGACCCACATATCCGCCCATTGACTGTCCAATAATGACAGGTCTGTGGATTTCTTCCAACATCAGGATCTCGTCCAGCCATCCCGCCTTATCCATTAAACTAAAAGTCAGTTCAAACGGCCAGGACAAAGCATGTCCCGGCGCATCCCACACAAAAACATTATACTTGTCCTCAAAATACTTAATTTGTTTGTCAAACAGACGATGATCCGCTGTCAGCCCCGGCAGGAAGACTAATGTCGTTTTCATGCCATCTATTTTATTTCCTACCCAATAATGAATTGTTCCTTTAGAAGTCTGATATGTTTTTGCAATCATAATTTCTCCTGGCTTCCCCAAAATCTTGTTTGCTTTATGAGAATACCATGATATAATAGACACAAGTTCATAATAACTTATGGAAGCATAGCTCAGCTGGGATGAGCGCTCGCCTGACTAGCGGGAGGCCAAGGGTTCGAGCCCCTTTGCTTCCATTTTTTATCTCATTCCTCCATCTGCCGCCTCAATATATCCACTCCATCCGTGTATGCCTCACTTACCTCGCGAAAAATACTGTCATAAAACGCAGCCGCGGCCTGCTGTCGTTTCCTGGCCATCTGTGTACCCTTCCTCGTATAAAATTGGGAATATAAATTTTCCAGTTTATACTTATATTCCTGAAAAAAAGAAGGCTCTTCATCGTTTATGCCATCAGAGACGCATCCGTCCGGCCTTACGGAATATAGCGGTTCAGCGACCTGTCCTTTATAGATCAGGGTTCTGGCAATACCAATCGCACCGGCCACATCAATCTTATCCGCATCAAACAGGATTTTCGCTTCCAGGCTCTGAGGAAACGTCTCTCCTCGAAATCTGTGACTGCGGATACATTCCCTGACCTGTTCTGCCATTTCCTGTGAAAAATGATGTTCCCTCAAAAATTGATAAGCCTTCCTGGCTCCCACCTCAGCGTGATTTAAGTTCGGATTCTCAAATTGCTCTTTTCTTCCTATATCATGCAGCAAACATGCTGTTATCAAAACATCATAATCAACAGCATCCTCTGTATCGGCAATTGTCAAAGCATTATATAATACCCGGTAGACATGTTCTTTATCATGGGCACTGTCTGTCATACAGTCATTCATATAATTTTCTATCAGTTTATAAGTTGATTTTCTCATTTGGGCAGCTCCTGATTTTTCTATTTATTAACTTTTGGTAATTATGCTCTGCGCTATTGTATCTGTTGCCGGCGGCTAGGCTCTATTCTCCCACCTGACTGGACAGCACAATCTTCCGCAGAGCCGGAACACTCTGCATAATGCCAAGCACCACCAGATCTACCGCCATGACCGCCAATACCAGCACACCGTTCAACAGAATCGAATAGACCCATGGGTTCTTCATCGGTATCCCTAAAAATACCTCCGGCATATACATATACCAGAGCAGGCCGCCGGATAATGTCAGCGATACCCAGCGTCCAAAAGACCCTAAAACAGTGCCCCACAGCCAGCCAAACTTCTTCCCGCAGCCGAACCCGCACAAAAACACGAGCATATATGCCACCACATAATCGAGTAACATAGACTGCCAGGAAATGGCGATACCGCCGCCCAGAAAATACTGCAGCAAGCCGTTAACAAAACAACACAGCAGGGAATATTTAGGACCCCAGCGCAGACAATAAACCAGAATCGGTACTAATGCCAGATCAATAGATCCTCCGAACGGAAAGCGGAATATCCGAAAATATCCCAATACCGTTGCGGCAGCAATCATGATTGCGCCCTCTGTCAGAGCGCGGATTTTGTTCTTTTGTGTCATAGATGTCTCCTCCATATAAAAAGTTAATTTGCTCCGCAATTTAACTTTGCGAGATCCGCTTCGCGGATCCGGTATATGCGGAGCAGTTTCCTAAAACAAAAAAGTACCGCAATACAGTCAGGTATAACGCGGTACGAAAAAGACGACATCTATTCTGTTGCACAAATAGCCGCAGTCTGTTTACAGACAGACTGCTAAGTCGAATATTCTTCCTACGCCGGCATTACCCGGATCAGGTTCAAGGGACCGGAAGTGACATTACACCTCTGCATCTCAGCCGGACTTGTGTCCAGCGCCCCTGTTATTCTGTTGCATTACGGCCAAAAAGCTGCTGACGGGAATCGAACCCGTGACCTCCGCACTACCAATGCGACGCTCTACCGACTGAGCCACAGCAGCCTGACAAGAAAGGTTTCCCTTTTGCCATCGTTTTGTAGTATATCACAGCCTTTTTAGCTTTGTCAATACCCGCCTATTGTTTTCTGATTGCTTTCTTCAATTTGGTCTTAATCCGCTGCAATGCATTGTCCGTGGACTTATCATCCCGGCCCAAAACCTTGGCAATCTGCTGATATCCCATCCCCGTCAGGTACAGATCCAACACCTGTTTTTCAAAGCTGCTCAGTTCCTTATCGATGATCATCTCAATCCGGTCCACATTTTCCTGATCGATGACCATCTCCTCCGGGCTCTGCTCAAACCTGTCCGCCAACACATTGACCAGTTCCTCTTCCTCTCCCTCATGATCTGTGGCCACATTGCCATAGAGGGACACATAGTTATTGAGCGGTATATGTTTCTTGCGTCTGGAAGCCTGTACCGCCGTATACATTTGTCTGGAAACACACAGATCCGCAAAGGTGGAAAAACTGGCATCCCGCCCGGTATCATAGTCCCGTACAGCCTTAAAGAGTCCGATCATGCCCTCCTGAATCAGATCCTCGCTGTCCGCCCCCAGAATATACATGGATTTGGCCTTGCTCCTGACCAGATTTTTATATTTATTCATGATATGATCCGTGATGCCTGGCTCACCATCCCGCAGGCGGACTAAAAGTTCTTCATCACTGTACTGCGTATAGTCTTCCTTCAATCTGATTCCCTCCAAGAACATTTACACAATAAACAACACTTAATAGGAATACAACAGTTCCGCTTTCTGCGCTCTATCTTTCCCCAGTTTCAGGCGATACAGCCGCGTCTGCACCCTGCGGTATCCATCCCGCCAGCCAATGCAGTCTTCCTTGCTCCATACACTGTACTCCGCCTCAAAATATAAGTACCCGTCTTTATAATAGAAATAAGAATATCGAGGATGTAAACTTTCTCCCTCAGTTCCACTCGGAAATACTTCTATAAAATCATCCAAATGTTCAACCACTTTCACAATCCTGCCAGTCCTGTCCGGCAAAGCCCTGACATTATTTGCCTCCTCTATAAAGTCTATATAATAATCATCTGCAAGGACAGCCGAAAAAGGTATCTCAACCGGATACATAATCCCGGAATCAATATCCCATGCTGTCACATAATAACGCTGATAATCATTAGCGTCAGCGTCCACCGCAACCAGATGATTATTGGGATAAAACACGAATGTTCTTTCCCCCTTCTGACAAAGATAGAAATAATCCGCCTCATCATACATTCCCCTCACCGAACGGTAATCAGAACCATCTTTCTTCACAGTTGTAATCCTGCCGCCTTGATACCAATGTTCTGATCCATCATAGCCACCATAGGTAAAGAAAAGTCTGTCCCCATAAATCTCCATATGTACAATAAAGTCCGCATAATAATGCTCTGCATCCGGCGTCAGAGTTATGATTTTTTCCCACTCTCCTTCTATAGACACTGCATAAAGTTCTGTGGTCCTTTCGGGATTCTTATATTTCTGCAAATAGACGTATCCATCCTGATAAGCGCAAAAATCCAAAGGGCTTCCTGTCTCATCTCGGACAGTTCCCTGCGATGACAGACTCTTACACACACCGGTATCATAGTCCAACACATAAAAATCGACTCGAAGCTCTTCGTCATGCAATTCCAGCACGATTATGTGTTCCATTTCGTCAACTGCCACAATCTCCCCCGGCCCATAATCAATCCGACTCTGCCCGGACATATCCACGGAATATACATTTCCGACTTCCTTCATATAAAATCTTCCACCAAGCAGATAGAACGCCCCATAACCTTCATCCTTAAACAGTTCTGTCTTCACGCCCGCCTGGTCGATACAGACTATTTCTTTCTCTGTTCCCGGCACCGGATTATAATTGGCCCACAGACCGCTTTCCTCGAAAGAGTCCTCATGATACTGCCGATAATATACTTTACCGTCCTGATACGCATAATAATGATCTGTCTCATCTGCACATTCCAGTAAAGACAGGTCATCCGTATACTCGGCAGTGATCACTTCATCGCTGTGCCTGACCGGAACTGTTTCTCCGCCATAATCTATGGTGGCTTCAGCCTGTATCTTCAGCATCCAGTAATTCCCGTCTTTTTCAATCTCCGGAGTCTCTGTATCTTCGGGTTCTTCCATGCAGGCATCGTCAGTACTCTGCTGAACATCTGTACTTTCGGCTTCTTCCCGCTCTTGTGCATCTACGGCTGTCTCATAACCAACTATACCATTCTCTGTTTTCTGATCGTCCTTACCGCAGTCACTTTCCTGCCGCTTCAAAGATTCTATTCCATCCATCTGCCTGCCGCCAACGAGCATGACCCCCAGCGCCGCAAGCAGAATCCCTACGCTGAATATTCTGGTTTTCATCTGTTTCCCTGCTATTCCCCACAATATAGCTCTCACCGGCCGGGCTGTCAGGCTATGATAGTTTAACTCCCTGCCACAACAGTCCGCCGGACTCTTTTTACGATTATAACCCCTTAACCTATCTTTCCGCTTATTTATCACCCGCTCTGCTGCATCCCGGGCATCCCTCACATCCACGGGCCTGCACATCCTCGCTGTAAATCTCGCTGGGATTTGCCAACATACAGATCGCCTGGGCGGAAATGCCCTCCCCGCTGCCGGTAAACCCAAGCCCCTCTTCTGTGGTAGCCTTCACATTGACCTGTGAGATATCGATTCCCAGGGCCTTCGCCATATTCTCCCGCATAGTATCGATATGGGGACGCATCTTCGGCGCCTGGGCAATGATCGTGGCGTCAATATTTTCAATCAGGAACAGATTCTTTTCCAGAAGTGTTCCCACATGTTCCAATAATTTAATAGAAGAAATCCCCTCATAGGCAGGATCCGTATCCGGAAAATGTTTGCCGATATCCCCCAGCGCGGCCGCACCCAAGAGTGCATCCATCACCGCATGCACCAGCACATCCGCATCTGAATGCCCTAACAGTCCTTTCTCATAAGGAATCTCCACACCCCCGATAATACACTTTCTTCCCTCCACCATCCGGTGTACATCATACCCCATTCCGATTCTCATTACTTCCTCACTTCCTGCCATACGGCTTCCATTGATACATTTATAATACAACGGACGCAAGATCAGCATCTTGCTTCCCAAGAATTACTGCGTAATTCTTGCTGGCATTGCGTAGGATTACTGCTTCTTCCCAAGTTCCCGCCGGCAGAACGCCCAAGACATCGCAGCTGCAATCCCCCAGCCCACCGGCCAGGAAAGCCAGATGCCCACAGAACCCAGACTGGCAGAGAACACAAACGCCAGAATAACGCGCAGGATCAAATCCGTAAAAGTAGACGCCATAAATTCCTTCATCCGTTCCGCACCGCGAAGCATGCCATCGGCAACCAGCTTGACAGCTATCACAAAGTAAAACGGCGACACAATTTTCAGGAAAGTAATCCCTGTGGACAGAGCGTCACTCCCTGTATCATCCATAAACAGAAGCACCATCGCGCGTCCAAAGAAGAAATATGCCACAAAGAAGGGTACAGCAACACAGACAGCCATCTTCAATCCCGCTGTAAATCCGTCTTTGATCCGTTCCGGCTTACCGGCGCCGCGGTTCTGGGCTGTAAAGCCCGACACACCATTGCCCAGCGTTGTAAATCCGGTAATGATAAAGGTATTGAGTTTTATCGCCGCAGAATATCCTGCAATCACACCCGATCCATATGAGTTTACCAGACTTTGTATAAAAATATTACCCACAGACACAAAACTTTGCTGTAAAATACTGGGAACTGCAATCATACTGATCTTTTTTAACAATATAAAGGAAAAGACCTGCGCGCGTCCCTGTGTCTTAATCTCCCGCATCCGCGCGCCAAAGGAGATCAGCGCCAGGATACAGGCCGCACCCTGCGCAAGAAAGGTAGCCCAGGCCACACCGGCCACACCCCACCTAAACACTGCCACAAAGAGAATATCCAGCACGATATTTCCCACAGACGAACCGATCAGAAAATACAGCGGTGTCCTGGAGTCCCCCAATGAATTAAACATACCTGTGGTCACATTATATAAGAAAAGAAAGATAAAGCCGCCGATATAAATCTTTAAATAAAGTGCACCATCCGCAAAGATATTCTCCGGCGTCTGTATCATGCGCATCATCGCTGGTGTTGTCAAAAGGCCGGCCACGGTCAGGAAGGCTGCCAGCACAAATCCTGTGATCAACGTGGTAGACACGGCCGTCTTCAGCTTTTCATGAGCCTTGGCTCCAAAAAGCTGGGAGATGACCACCGAACAGCCGATGTTGCTTCCCACCGCCACCGCCATGAATATCATGGTGATCGGGTAGGAAGCTCCCACCGCTGCCAGCGCGTCCTCTCCCGCAAATTTACCCGCGATCATACTGTCCGCAATATTATACAGCTGCTGAAAGACCACACTGATGAACATGGGCACCGTATACCCAACCAGTGTCTTTCGCGAATCTCCCACCGTCAGATCCTGAATCATTTTAAAGCCTTCTTTCCCTGTTTCTCCAGAATAAAGGTGAGCAGTCTGTCCGCCACCTCTTCTTTGCTGAGTATGGGCAGTTCCAGGGTTTCTTCTTTTGTGAGCAGCGTCACCACATTGGTGTCCGTTCCGAAGCCCGCCCCTTCCTGTCTTAAATTATTGGCCACCATCATATCAATATTTTTCTTTTCCAGTTTGGCCCTGGAATTTTCCAGCATATGCTCTGTCTCCATGGAAAAACCGCAGATAAACTGCCCTTCTCTTCTATGTGCGCCCAGATAGGCCAGAATGTCTTCCGTGCGTTCCAAAGCGATCGTTAGTTCCCCATCCTTTTTCTTCATCTTCTCATCGGCAGTCTGTGCGGGTCGATAATCCGCCACCGCGGCAGCTTTGATAATAATATCCTGTTCGTCTGCCACCGCCTTGACTGCCTGTGCCATATCTGCCGCCGATATCACCGGCACCACATTAACTCCTGCGGGGGGCTGTATTGCTGTTTTTCCTGACACAAGTGTCACATCTGCACCGCGAAGCATGGCAGCCTTGGCAACCGCATATCCCATCTTTCCGGTGGAATGATTGCTGATATAACGCACCGGATCAAACTTCTCCTGCGTGGGACCTGCCGTGACCAGTACCTTCTTTCCAGCCAAATCCTTGGGCGTCAATGCTTTCACAATCGCCTCATACAGTGCCTCCGGTTCCGGCATCTTGCCCTCTCCGGTATCCCCGCATGCCAGATAACCGCTGGCCGGAGTGACCACTTCCATTCCATATTTCCCAAGAATCTTTAGATTATCCTGCACTACTGGATTCTGATACATTCTGGTGTTCATCGCCGGAGCAAATATCTTCGGACACTGGCAGGCCAAAAGCGTTGTGGTCAGCATATCGTCCGCAATCCCATATGCCGCCTTGGCAATCACGTTGGCCGAAGCCGGCGCCACAAGGATAACATCTGTTTTTTTTGCCAGAGCCACATGCTCCACGCTGTGCTGAAAATTCCGGTCAAAAGTATCCACCAGACATTTATTGCCCGTCAACGATTCAAAAGTGATGGGATTGATAAAATTGGTGGCATTCTGCGTCATGATCACCGTCACATCCGCTCTCTGCTTAGCCAGCATACTTGCCAAAGAAGCAATCTTATAGGCTGCTATGCTGCCACTCACGCCTAATACGATATGTTTATCTTTTAATAACATATGCTATCCCTCTACATTCTTATGATAAATGAGTCCCAGCCCCTTAAGGGTAAGTTCATTGTCACAGACGATCTCCTGTTTGCAATATGGCACTATGCTTGCCGCCAGGCCGCCGGTAGCCACCACTGGCGCCTGATACCCCAACTCCTCATGAATCCGCTCAATCATCCCGTCCAGACAGGCGGCCTGTCCCATCACGATACCACTCTTCATGCAGTCGATCGTGTTCGTACCGATCACCTTCTTCGGCGGCTCCAAACTGATACGTGGAAGCTGGGAGGTACGATTTACAAGAGAATCCAGAGAAACCTTGGCTCCCGGCAGAATCATGCCCCCTATGTAATTGCGTTTTTCATCCACCACACTGATGGTAGTTGCCGTGCCCATGTCGATCATGATGATCGGAGCGCCATAATAATGCAGTCCTGCGACCGCATTAACCACCAGATCAGAGCCCAACTGTCCCGGATTATCCATGAGGATATTCAATCCTGTCTTAACACCAGGCCCCACCACAAGCGGCACCCGATGCAGCATTTTTTCCAAAGATGACTTCATGATATTATTGAGAGGAGGTACAACAGAGGAAATGATACAGCCGGTAATATCTCCCAGCCCAATCTGATACAGGTCAAATAGGGTCTTAAATTCCACCACATACTCCAATTCTGTCTTGGAGAGGTCTGTGGACACCCGTTCCACGAAGTTTACCTTCTCGCCCTCGATACAACCGATGACAATATTGGTATTTCCAATGTCAATCGCCAAAATCATATCCTCTGTCCCGCCTTTCCCTTATAAATAGCTTATATGCATCCCTCAAGCCTTCTTCGCGGCTAAGAGTGCTTCTTTTGACTGATTCTGCGTCTTTGTATATACCGGCTTCACTCTGGTCAAAGCCAAACCCACACCCGTCACGATGATCGCTGCCACTACGGCTTCCACGACACCATTAAAGGCCACCACGCCCATGATGACATCCAGCACTGCATCGCCGGCCACTCCCATTGCCTGTGCATAGGCATCCTTATACAAAATGAAGATACCGCTCATGACAAACAGCGTATTGGTAAAAGCACCTGCCAGCCCTGCATAGGAAAGCGCTATGTCCGCAGATCCTCTCTTACTGCCACTGACAGTAAGTACTGCCATAAGCGCTGCACCGGCCACAAGTCCAATGATTGTGCATGCCATAACACTAAGACTCTCCGGCAGCAACCGAATCAGGAATGCCCTAACGGACACGAATAAAATAACAGATGCTATTGCGTTGACAACTACCCTTCCTGCCTTCTTTTCTTTTCCTGCCGCCTTACGGATCAGGACATAGATAAAGTACGGAATCACGCCGACCAAAATCCTTGGTACAAAGCAAATATACAGGCTCTTGAAAATGCCGGATACGCCGACCATGTTAAAGGCTAAGACCGGTGAAAATACAAATGCCGAGGCTGTTGCCGCCTTAAATGTGTTGTTGATGAAACTGGTGAGACCAAATACGAATCCTAAAAATGCACCTTTCTTCGGTCCGAGAAATAGCGCTCCAAGGATTACCGGGATGTGAATGATTGTCGCATTGATGACTACAAGCGGGATATATCCCAGTGGTGTGAATGCCATAATCACAATTATGGCGGTGAACAGTGCCGTAAGCACAAGTTCATAGGTTTTTTCATTTTTCATGGTACAATTCCTCCTGTTATTATTCTCGTACGAGATACAATACGGTGACATCATACCACATCAACTATTCTTTGACAAGTTTTGTCCTCGAAAAGATACAAAAGTATGTTACAGTTCAGCCAAACATATGACAGGCTGAACTGTAACCAAAACAGTTGACTTTGCAGGTCCGTTAGCCCTGCTCCTAATAATTCTCCGGCTTAATCTGAAAATACGCCTGTTCATGTTTGCAGACCGGACATACCATAGGCGCCTTTTTACCAATCACCAGATGACCACAGTTGAGGCATTGCCAGATACAGTCACCATCCCGTGAAAAGACCAGACCGTCTTCCAGATTTTCAATCAATTTCCGATAACGCTCCTCATGTTCCCGTTCAATCCGCGCCACGCCTTCAAAAAGCATTGCCAGTTCCTCGAATCCTTCCTCTTTGGCATCCTTAGCAAACCCTGCATACATATCTGTCCACTCATAATTCTCCCCGGCTGCGGCGTCTTCCAGATTCCTGTTAGTAGGAGGGATCACCCCTTCATTAAGATACTTAAACCATATCTTTGCGTGTTCTTTCTCATTCGCCGCTGTCTCTGCAAAGATATTGGCAATCTGTACATATCCGTCCTTTCTGGCTTTGGACGCATAATAAGTATACTTGGTGTAAGCCTGCGATTCCCCCGCAAAAGCCGCCAGCAGATTCTTTTCCGTCTTTGATCCTTTTAATTCCATGTGATTTCCTCCTTTTACCGGTCTTTGTTCCCGTGGAAATCCGTAGCAAATCCACGCAGCAGACCTGTTTTCTTTACAGTATTGCCACTTTTCCCCAAACCTTTCTCCTGATTTCATATTTTCTAATATAAGGAAGTTCTCCTATTGTAAATCTGCCTGTGCTGTTATAAGATATAGAAGTAATGAACAATGATAATACTCTGATATGGAGGAAACCAATGACTGCATTAAAACCGATCAAAGAAGGAAAAGTACGCGAAATCTACGACAATGGCGACAGCCTGATCATGGTTGCCACAGACCGCATCAGCTGTTTTGATGTGATCCTGAACAATCAGGTGACCAAAAAGGGCACTGTCCTCACACAGATGTCGAAGTTTTGGTTCGACATGACACAGGACATCCTGCCCAACCACATGATTTCTGTAGATGTCAAAGATATGCCTGAATTTTTCAGACAGGAAAAGTTCGATGGTAATAGTATGCTCTGCCGCAAACTGAACATGCTTCCCATCGAATGTATCGTCCGCGGCTACATCACCGGCAGCGGCTGGGCAAGTTACCAGAAGGATGGTACCGTCTGCGGTATCACACTCCCGGAAGGACTGCAGGAATCGGACAAACTGCCGGAACCCATCTATACCCCTTCCACCAAGGCGGAAATCGGCGATCATGACGAAAATATCTCTTATGAACAGAGTGTGACATATTTGGAGGCGAGATTCCCCGGTAAAGGTGAAGAGTATGCATCGAAACTCCGGGACTACACTATTGCCCTGTATAAGAAATGCGCTGAGTACGCACTAACCCGCGGCATCATCATTGCAGATACCAAATTTGAATTTGGTCTGGACGAAGAAGGCAATATCGTTCTGGGTGATGAAATGCTCACGCCGGACAGTTCCCGCTTCTGGCCCGCAGAAGGCTATGAACCCGGTCACAGCCAGCCTTCCTTCGACAAGCAGTTCGCCAGAGACTGGCTCAAAGCCAACGATGGCCACGAATGGACACTCCCGGAAGACATCGTACAGAAGACGATCGATAAGTACCTGCAGGGTTACGAACTTCTGACAGGACATAAACTGTAAGAACTTCTCAAAAATATTTTTAATCTAAAGCCGGATATGTAAGCCATTACATACCCGGCCTTTTTATGTCCATCACTTATCTATCTGTGTACATTCCACAGCAATCGGCCTTTTCATTTCTTTGGTGTACAATCCCTTTCTATAATAATCTTCTTGACATTCTGATATCATAATGATATCATCTAAATATCAACAAACAATAATGAAACCTCTTACGAAAAAGCAGGCTCTCATTACAATCAATGCCGCCAGAAAACGGCGGCGGAATGGAGATTCTTATGGAAGAGAAGATTTTAAACAAGAACAAAAACGGTATGCCCATGTTGCTATTTACTGTGGCGCTCTATCTGGCAGCGATTGCTGCTACAATCATCGGCCGCATCAACAGCATCGATGAATCAGGGCCAAAGGCCTGGGGCATCGCGCTCTTTGTCATCGGCCTTATCTATCTCGCCCTGGGCTGGATCCTGTTTTGCGGACTCAAGGTGTTACGCCCTCAGGAAGCCCTGGTACTGACACTCTTTGGCAAATACATCGGCACCCTGAAAGAAGACGGTTTTTATTGGGTGAACCCTTTCTGCTCCGCCTTGAATCCGGCAGCGGAAACGAAGCTAAAACAGAGCGGTGATGTGGGAAACAGCGGAAATGGCCTATTACGGATTACATCAGGAAAAGATGGCTCTTCTGTAAATGCAGGCACCAGCAAAAAGATTTCCCTGAAGATCATGACATTAAATAACAGCCGTCAGAAAATAAATGACTGTCTGGGCAATCCAATTGAAATCGGCATTGCTGTCATGTGGCGGGTAACAGACACAGCCAAAGCGGTCTTTAACGTAGATAATTATAAAGAATATCTGTCCCTGCAGTGCGACAGCGCCCTGCGCAACATCGTCCGCATGTATCCTTACGATGTGGCCGAAAACGTAGACACCACCGGAGACGGCCAGGCTGACGAAGGATCCCTGCGTGGTTCCAGCGAAGTAGTGGCAGAACGTATCCGCAAAGAAATTCAGAACAAAGTAGCCAAAGCCGGCCTTGAAATCATCGAAGCAAGAATTACCTATCTGGCTTATGCTCCGGAAATAGCAGCTGTTATGTTGCAGAGACAGCAGGCTTCCGCCATCATTGACGCCAGAAAAATGATCGTAGATGGTGCAGTCGGTATGGTGGAAATGGCTTTGGATCGTCTTTCCGCCAAAGAAGTGGTGCAGTTAGATGAGGAGCGCAAAGCTGCCATGGTCTCCAACCTCCTGGTGGTATTGTGCGGCAACCGGGATGCCCAGCCCATCGTTAATTCGGGAAGCCTCTACTAAGTGGCCGACAACAGCAAGAAACAAATACCCCTGCGTCTGTCATCAAAACTCTACAACGCCATCGCAGCCTGGGCAGAAGATGATTTTCGATCTGTGAACGGCCAGATAGAGTATCTGCTGACAGAATGTGTACGACAGAGAAAGAAAAACGGTTCTCCCGTTCCCCATGAACTGGATGTTCCGCCTGAACTGGATATTTCATAAATAACACATGTCACAAAATAAACCGCCGTCTCTGCATGGTCTGTCGCAAAGACGGCGGTTTGTCTATAGCTTACTTCTGATACGTTCCAAAATATATTTAATCCGATAAGGTAACAGGTTGGAATCCTTTTCCTGTAATTGCGGGTAATGCCGCCTCAAAACGTACTCGTTGGGAATCCGCCTGAATATTTTCCGTTTGAAGTACAGAAGAAAACGCTCTATTTTCATAACCAATCTGGTATACCTATTATAAGAAAGCGTATCCTTCTCAAAAACAAACTGCCGTAATACTTCCGGCACTGTATTATCCTTTGCGGAAAACACCTCCATCTGTGTGATGCCAGCCGGGGTTCCTATACATCGGGTAATACGAAAGCTAAAATCCTGCACCTGACTCTGCCCTGCAACGTAATAGGAATTCTTTTTGCCATCCAAACAGATATCCCCCGTTGCCAGCCTCATACCTGTATCAAAAATAAATTCCCCTGCCAGTCCATCTGTCTCTTTACTGCCGCGGGCATATAGATTGATTCGTTCCACCATCTTGGGACTGGCGAAATGAACCCTTACTTCTTTTTCACAATCCGAGGTCTCTGGAAGCCATGCACATTTCCCCAATATCAAATCCTTCTGTAGCACATCCGCACAATCGAAGAGTTTAAAATCACGAATGTATTCCGGCTCACCGGATGATGCCGTCAGTGCTGCCTCATACAGAAGATTATCTGTTCTTCTCTTCCAATACACCTCGTCAATATTGATGATCTCATCCGCTTTCTGCCAAGCTTCCTGTGTTCTGTAACATTTAAGAGCCCTGTAGAGAAAATTCTTTCTAAGATATGGTGTACAGCACTCCGGCGGCATGGCAATACAGATCATATCCTCCTCACTATAAGGCGCATCCGACTCCTGCGACAAAATTGTCTGCCTGCGCGATATCTCAAAAAAATCTGCCATTCCATCCCACACCCCATTATAACCAAATCTTTTTAGGACAACAGGGCGATACTCCGGTATTTCCATCAACAGTTCCCCGACACACTCTTCCGTCATCAGAGAAGCTGCCTTATGATCTGGATGCTTATCATAATCCACCGCTATGATGATATCCGCCCTCACATCCGCAAGCAGTTCTTTCAAATCCTTTTTAAAATTATTACGACAATATATATTATGGCATCCGGATTTCATCTTACAGAATTCTGCATGCCCTTCAATGCCGTATGTTTCTGTCCTTCCGCTCACAGACTCAAGTGTCTTCTGCCCCTCCGCATTGTACAGATGAGTCGTTCCTTTCCACTCATTTCCATATCCGAGCAGATAAATATGCGATTCCTCTATTCCATATAATTTCGTCAAAACATGCAAAGATTCCCGAATGCGGGTATCAGCCTCGTAGGAAAAATAATCCCCGTTCGTGGTGAATACAACATAAATTTCATACTCTGTACTTTGGACAAACTGTTTCAACAGCCCTCCTCCGCACAATATTTCGTCATCTTGATGTGGCACAATCAGTAATACTTTACGTTCCACCAACTTATATCCTCCTCGCACTCTCCTGCCGCACCAGCTTATACAACTCTTCCACCGCCAGTCTGGTCTTTGCCACAATGTCTCCGCTTTCCTTTGGGAAACAATAATACTGCGCCTTTTCATCTCCGATACAGATCATATCGCCAATCTCATACCAGTAAAAATCTGAATACAGACTATAAGAATAAGAAGGCGCCTGTACATAATGAATCTTTCCATCGCAGCCATGTAAGGAAAAACCCTCTCTTGTGTGGGTTAAAATGCCTTCCCCTACCTGATAGATATAATTCATATTGACCATCATATAGATATCCACAGGAACTTCCATATGATATGTATTATGTAATAATTCTTCCCGCACACATTCCCGCTCCCAGCGATACCAGTCCGGAATATGGTTAAATATAGTATTCCCCACTTTTGCTTGTAAAAAACCATACTCCGTCAATTCATAGGATTTTCCGCAATGGGCGCATGTCAGGCTGATTCCCTGCCCTCTCATCTCACCTTCCGTCAGACATTCCGGACATTTATACAGCATCCTGTTAAGACCGTCCGCCCGAAAAGGCTCGCTGATCTTAACTCCATTTTCCTGCTGCCAACGAAAATAGTCAAAAGTGAATCTTTCCTGCAGGATAGCGTTTAACTCCTGCGGCGTTTTCTGCGCAATCTCCTCCGGCGAAAGCAGGTATTCCACCTCCGCCGATACTTTCACTTTGCGAAGCTGCAGATTATTGTAAAGGGGATCTCTGGCAAATGCTCCCTGCGTACGGATCATGACCACCGGAACCTTTAATAATTTCAGGCACTTACCGATACTCTCCGGCAAAGGCGTCTGTGTCCCGTCAAAACTGTAACTGGCTTCCGGATATAGCAGCACAGAACTTTTCAGTTCCCTGAGGGCATAGATCATATCCCGCACCAAGACTACGTCATTCATAAATTTTCTCGTAGGAATACAACCGATCCTGCGCATCAGCCGTTTCTTACCCACAAATCCATCTGAGGTACAAACAATATGAAAAGGTCGGGGGAATAGCACCATAATAGCAATTTTCAGATCAATAAAACTGGAATGATTCATGAGAACCAGACAGGGTTCTCCCTTTTTCAGACGTTCCATGCCGATTTGACGATAAGTAAAGTGTGTTGCCCACAAATCCCATGCGGACAACACCCTTAATAGAATGCGAAACAATATATGCTGCCTGACAGGCTTTAAATGTGCCTGGGCCGGCAGAGTGATTACCTGCTCATAACTCCTTTTTGCAGTCCTAATCTTCACCTTTTCTCCTTGTACTATTGAACAACACCATCGCCGCCTCTGGTCCAGACAATATTATCACGAATCATTTCGTCAATGTCCATACCGATAATCTCCGAGGCTCTCTCTTTTGCTTCCGCCTCATTCGCTGATCCCAGATTCTTATAGATATCATAAGCGGGCTTCTTATTTCCAAACTGATCCTCGATGCCAAGACTCAGCTTACTCTCCATCTCGTGGGCATCATCCGTCAGCCTAAAGAGCATGAACGCATCTACATCCGGCAGAGAAGCCGCCTTCAGATAACCATAAGCCACCGATGCCTCCTGCTTGGAATCCCCGAAATAGGATGTATAGCCAATCTCCGCCAAAGAAATACTCCTCACCTCTCCGGAGGGATTCAGTAATTTATCCTCATGCATATAGTCTATCAGAATGTCCACGTTCTGCATGGTGATATAAGGAGTGGAAAGATTCTGTTTCACCCACACCGCCGGACCATTCCACGCATAAGGATCATAAAGGGGCGAATTGTAAGGATGATAAGAAAGCCCCCAGTCAACATTGCCCTCACGATTCATATAATAATTGAATTTGTCAAGATACTCTTTTGCCAGAAAACTTCCCGGATTAGACTTCCGGTTCCACTCCTGATCTATGGAGTTGTAAATCTGTACATTGGCGTTCATAGCTTTCATCTCATTGTACATGATACGAAACGCCTTAACATAAACATTCACATTGACATCCAGAGAAGTGGAATTCATATACCACCACTCTGTCCTGGCATTAACCTCATTGCCCACAATCCAGTTGTCAATCTGCCCGCAGTCTACCCTGCCGGAATAACGCTGTCCTAAGAAAGCGCACACTGCTTTCAAGTGGTTGACTCCATCCGCTTCCGCTACGTTCAGCGCATAACCCGGACATTCCACATCGCCCTCCTTGGCCATCGGATGCACCAGATCCTGGGAGTAGGCGCCCTCCCCCTTATTTAGAAGAACTACTGTTACTTGAATACCCTTTTCATTTAAAAGCTTAAACAGCAGGTCATAATGCGTCACTGTTGTATGATCAAAATAATATGTTTTTCCATTATAGTCAAAAGGAATTGCTCCCGGAACGTCCGCACCGGAACAAAGTTCATCTACGCTGAGATTATAAATGACCTGTTGAATGCCCAAATCCTCTAAATCTCCTCCGAGAACCCTTGTGGTATCCAAAAGGATTCCTTTGATTCCAGTGGTCATCCGCGGAGAAGTGAATGCCGCCACTTCCTCCGGGTTCGTAATATAATGCTCATCACTGACCTGCATCATCTGACCGTTTCTTTTTACTGCCACCAAGAATTTGCGGCTCAGGTTGGAATCCTCTGTATTATAGTTCAATGGAAAACTTGCCGTAATCGAAGACTCGGCATCAACTGTAGCCACGATCTCACCTTCCGGCCCATCCTCAAACACCTCATTGGCATAGACATAATACTTGCCGTCATCACTACTCGGCACACTTTTTGCCTTGAGCATACAAAGTACATTGTCACCGGAAATCAAACAGCTGCTGATCTCCACAGGGCGCCCTGCCGCCTGCACATTCATCTGTCCATGTCCGGTCACAATCACGGCCGCAAAAGCAAATGTCGCGGCAACTGCCAGTTTTATAAATTTTTTCATTCCTCTTTCGCCTCTTCTCATGTTTCCTCCAATTACATACCATTATATTCTCTGTTATACTCTTGATTATATATTATATGATAAAATCGGGCACATAACAAGCGATAACTTACAAAAAAAGAAATAAGCACCCAATATCTTGGATGCTCATTCCATATAACAGCTATATATGCCGTTTATCTCTGTTTTAACCGGAACTTACTGGTCTGATCCTGCATACGGTTCACCTGCTCAAACAACTCTGCACTGACAGCCGCCGACTCCTCACTGTTAGCGGAATTGGTCTGTACCACGCTGGCAATCTGTCCGATACCCTCGGCCACCTGCTCAATAGATGTCGCTTCCTCTTCTACTGCATCTGTAATGTCATCGATGGCACTATTGGATTTCAGCACCAGATCAAGAGTTTTGCGTAAGGACTCCGAAACTTCTTTCACAATCTTACTGCCGCGTTCCGTTGCCAGTACCGAATTCTCAATCAACTCCTTAGAAGCCTTGGCCGCCTGATCTGACTGTGCGGCGAGGTTACGAACCTCCACAGCCACCACTGCAAAGCCTTTTCCTGCCTCACCCGCTCTACTTGCTTCCACAGCTGCATTTAAGGCCAGGATATTCGTCTGGGATGCAATATTCTCAATCGTGGAGATAATCTTCTCAATCTGCTGGGATGTCGCGCTGATATTATCCATAGCACTGATCAGCTGATCCATCTGCTGACTACTCAAGTTCACCTGCTTGCCGGTAAGATGCGCATTATCCCGCATTTCGGAAGCCTTCTGAATGTTCTGCTTCGCACTTCTTGCCAATTCGTCCAGCGTTGAAGAAAGTTCTTCTACCGCACTGGCCTGTTCCGTTGCACCCTGTGCCAGCATCTGAGAACCATCGGAAAGCGTCCTTGCATGACCGAACACCTTCTGTTCCACATTATTGATATTGCCCATAGCCGCTGAGAGCGAATCCGTAAAGCTTTCAATAGATGTTGCAATGGAACTGAAATCTCCAATGAAAGGTACGGAAGTCCTGACATTAAAGTTCCCTCTGGAAAGTTCTCCCATCATATAATTGATATCTTCTATATATTTACTTATCTGCTCTATGGAATTTCTGAGCGTTCTGCTCAGATCACCAATCTCATCCTTCGCATTGTAAGTCAGTTCCAATTTCAGATTACCATCCTGCAAAGGCTTCGTTCTGCTGGTAATGGTAAGAATCGGTTTCACCACACGTCTCATAATATAAATGACCAGACTCAGAAGACTGATAATCGTCAGGGTTAAGCCGCCAATCGTGACATAATGCATGGTCATTACCGTATTATGCATGTGTTCTTCACTGATCTCATTCAGTATAACGCCACGCTCCACCACTTCTTCCAAAAGGCCTACCAAGACCCCAAGATTACTGGTAATCGTCTCCTGATAATATGCCTGTGCCTGCTCCGGATCTGTCTGCATCAGTTCCAGTACATAGGTCGCAGACTCATGCAGTTCTTTATGTAACGGCTCCAACTGACTGCGCAGGTTAAGAATCGTCTCATCTTCTGTTCCCGCCTCACCATAAAGCCACTGTCCCAGCACACAACCGGTGGGATCTGTACTTCCGGTAAACTCTTTCCCTGCATACAGGGCATTGCTGAGATTACTGGACCACTTGTAATGCGCCGTCTCCGCTTTCTGAGCTCTCTGCAAAAGGGCGTTCACCTGAATATTATATTCCTCGGAGGCTTCCATCCTCATGATATTCCTGGTCGTAAGACAACTAAACAGCATAACTGCTAAAAAAGCTGCCACTATCCTAAGACCCACCATTATTTTGATACTTCTGCGCATTTTAAATCTCCTTCCGTTGCTTTATTACTCTAGAAAGCCACAAAAATTTTTCATACTAAAATACCAGCTTTACTCACATGGTAACATAGCCGTATTGAGGTTATCCTGCCATAAAGCGAAACTGGAATATGGTCATAAGAGAATTGTAGCATAGCTGTTATTTTATTTCAACAATTTATAGCAAAAAAAGCACCGCCATAAGCGGTACTTTTTAACTCCGAACTTACATCTTTTACCAATAGGACAGTGGACGGCTTCATTTTACCCAAAAATTCCATCAAAAGATGCCCATCAGTTTCTTTCAGGAAGTTTTGCTAATGCAAATCCCATAAATACCAAAGTGATAACGACTCTGAGCATGAAAGGCACTGATACGTCCACAAGGGGAACCAAACTGAGAAATGTCGCTATTACAAACATCGGCACTTTAGCATACACGGCTGTTCTATACAGTGCTCCTGCTGTCAGCTGCTTTTTCATAATAGAGGCAATAATCATTCCAAACAGCATATAAATGGCCGCACACAGGAAATACCAGCAAACTCTTCCTATAAAGAAGATAATATATCCCATTACAATCACAACCATAATAATTGGTATCAACTGGTCAATGATCCAATCCCTGCTGATTTCCATATCACTTCCCAAATCAGCAAAATCCAACTGTTGATATTCCCCGTTCTGCATAATTGAGATTCTGTTGCATCCTACCAGCATAACATTCTGATATCCTTCGGACGCCAACTCAGCTGCATCATCGTAAGAAAACTCTCCTCTATCCTCTGTCATATATACAAATATTCCATCTTCATCATAAATAAAGTTTTCTTCCAAAGACAGCCGTCCGCCGCTGATCTCAAAATCCGGCAGATATCCCGCCAATTCTTTCATATCACTGGGTGAAAAGCCAATCATCAGACTCAAGAATGAAATAATCGTTGCCACCAGCGCCAGAAGTGTCACGAACCCAATCATGCTTCCGGTACCTACCCTCGTCAACCCATCATATCTGGTAGGAACAAAGGCAAAGGCAAACTGCTGGAATATATTAGGGGCTTTCTGTGGTACAGGATTACTGCCGTAATTATAAGAACCTCCCTGATTTCCGTAACCATTATTTATGTAAGAATTGGGCTGCTGATAAGCGCTTCCCTGCTGGTAAGCATTGCCTTGTTGATAGCCATTGCCCTGCTGGTAAGCATTACCCTGTTGATAGCCATTGCCCTGCTGGTAGGCATTACCCTGTTGATAGCCACTGCCCTGCTGGTAGGCATTACCTTGTTGATAGCCATTGCCCTGTTGATAACCACTACCCTGCTGGTAGGCATTACCCTGTTGATAGCCATTACCCTGCTGATAAAAATTCCCCTGTGGATAACCATTGCTCTGCTGATAAAAGTTCCCCTGCGAATAGGCATTACCCTGCTGCGAAAAATTACCCTGCGGATAGGCATTGCCCTGTTGATCTGAATTTACATTCGTCTGCTGATTGTAATCATTCTCCATTTTTTGTTCCTTTCCCCAATTAAAGATTTAGTCACTAACAGTTAATCACATCTGCTTTTGATAAATATTTTATTATATAATGCATTTTTATGCAATCATAAAGCGGATACATTTCAATTGGTTCATTGTGAACCTAACCTTTGGCAGTCAGCCTCATCACTAACTAGACAAAAACTCTCTGCGTGACGATACATAAAGTTATCATATCCTATGTAGCATTTGAAAATGTAAATTTTTGTGAGCATTCCAGTATATCCCAAACGTGTTCTTGTCTTTCCTTTTCCTTCCTCCACATATGCCTTACTGATTACTTTTCAATTATAATTAAAAAGTAAAAGCCCAAAACGCTTGATTTACAAGAGTTTGGGGCTTTTTCAAAGTAGCGAGAGGGGGACTTGAACCCTCGACACTACGGGTATGAACCGTATGCTCTAG
>CAMXIF010000011.1 GCA_947243845.1 uncultured bacterium | reverse complement strand
GTATATGTAATGATTTTTAATTTATCCGATTTATCCGAGACTGCGAAGCGGTCCTTGTAAACGAGTATATGTAACGCTTTCTTATTCATCCGAGGCCGCGAAGCGGTCCTTGTAAACGAGTATATGTAACGCTTTCTTACTTATCCGAGGCCGCGAAGCAGTCCTCGTAAACGAGTATATGTAATGATTTTTAATTTATCCGATTTATCCGAGACTGCGAAGCGGTCCTCGTAAACGAGCTTTGCTCGTTTTTTTATTGTAGCATGTTTCTGAAAATATGGAAGATGGAATATTTTAATATTTTACAGCTGTGCAATTTTCTGTCTATTCGAGGACAGGAAGCAAATTACTTTTTATCCGATATACAGGAGGATAACTATAGACGAATCCACGCCGGATATTATATACTTAATAAAGTTATGGTGCAGGATGATACAGAGATATTATGTGCCGTCTCAATCAGGTTTGCATAGGGCGGTGCGGAAGTGAGGTAAGGATGCGGCAGTATATTATGGCGTTAGATCAGGGAACCACCAGTTCCCGCTGTATATTGTTTGATAAGAAGGGCAGTATCTGCAGTATGGCCCAGAAAGAGTTTACGCAGATTTATCCGCAGGCAGGCTGGGTGGAGCACAATCCCCGCGAGATCTGGGCGTCCCAGCTGGCGGTGGCGATTGAGGCCATGGCCAATATCGGTGTGAGCGCTGCGCAGATTGCAGGCATCGGTATTACAAATCAGCGGGAGACCACAATAGTGTGGGACAAAGAGACCGGTGAACCGGTGTACAATGCGATCGTATGGCAGTGCCGCAGGACGGCGGAATATATAGATGAGTTGAAAAAGCAGGGATATACGGAAAAGATACGGGATAAGACAGGTCTTGTACCGGACGCTTATTTTTCGGGAAGTAAGATTGCCTGGATCTTGAATCATGTGGAGGGCGCAAGACAGCGTGCCGAGCGCGGCGAATTATTATTCGGTACGGTGGACACCTGGCTGATCTGGAACCTGATGAAAGGCGCCGCCCATGTGACGGATTATACCAATGCTTCCCGCACCATGCTTTATAATATTCATACGCTGGAGTGGGATGAAGAACTTCTCGATATTCTGCGGATTCCACGGCAGATGCTGCCGGAAGTAAAACCTTCGGGTACGGTGTTTGGTATGAGCGATGGCAGTATCTTTGGTGCGCCGATTCCTATTGCGGGAGCAGCAGGAGACCAGCAGGCGGCACTTTTTGGACAGTGCTGTTTCGAACCGGGTCAGGTGAAGAATACTTATGGGACAGGATGTTTTCTTCTGATGAACACCGGGAAAGAGGCGATTACTTCGCACAATGGCCTTTTGACCACGATTGCAGCCGGGGATTCCGTCAAGCCGGAATATGCCTTGGAGGGCAGTGTGTTTGTGGCAGGAGCGGCGGTACAGTGGATGCGGGATGAGATGCGGATGATGAAGATTTCACAGCACTCTGAGAAGTATGCCATACGGGTTCCGGATACCTGCGGTGTCTATGTAGTGCCCGCCTTTGTGGGTATGGGAACGCCTTACTGGAATCCCTATGCGCGGGGTACGGTGGTTGGAATTACGAGAGGATGTCAGAAAGAGCATTTTGTAAGAGCGGTGCTGGAATCCATCGCTTATCAGTCCATGGATGTGTTAAAGGCGATGGAGGAAGATGCAGGGATTCCTTTGGGAGAACTAAAGGTGGACGGCGGCGCCAGCGCTAATGATTTCCTGATGCAGTTCCAGGCGGATATTACCGGACAGGCAGTGTATCGGCCAAGCTGTATTGAAACCACCGCGCTGGGGGCGGCTTATCTGGCGGGACTTTCTGTAGGCTATTGGAAAGATAAGGCGGAGATCTGCGCCAACTGGCAGTTGGGAAAACAGTTTGATGTATCTATGGAGAAAGAGACCAGGCAGCAGCTGATCAAAGGCTGGAAGCGTGCTGTCAGATGTGCCCTTGCTTGGGCGGAAGGAGACTAGAATAAATGAATATCACCTATTATGAACAGAACAGACTTTTTAAACTGGATACGCCCCACAGCAGTTACTGTATCGCTGTTGTGGATGAAGAAAATTTCCTGGGGCATGTGTATTATGGAAGGAAACTGTCGGAGAATAATCTGACCTATTTGATGCGCACGAATGAGATACCTTTTGTTCCGTCACAAAATAATCGGGAGCGGCTCTCTTTCCTGGACACTTTTCCCATGGAATATACGGGAAATAATTTGGGTGATTACCGAGAGGGCACACTGGCAGTGCGGACTATGGGCGGTCATACAGGCGTGGCGCTCTCCTATGTGTCCCACCGGATTTATGACGGGAAGGAAGCATTGGAGGGATTGCCGGCGACTTTTGGTGGGAAAGATTCCTGTCAGACGCTGGAGATCACCTGTGAAGATAAGGTGTTAAAACTGCAGGTTATTTTACTTTACAGCATCTTTGCCGACACGGATGCGATTGCCAGAAGCGTGAAGATTGTGAACGGCAGTGACGAACCAATATACCTGACGAAAGTATTGTCAGCCTGTATTGACATGGATAACGAAGAGTATGAGATGATCACGCTGCATGGTTCCTGGGGGAGAGAGCGCGGGATTCAGACACGTCCCATTATGAAAGGTAAGCAGAGTGTAGGCTCGGTGCGCGGGGTGTCGAGTCATCAGGAGCATCCCTTCATGGCATGGAAGAAGCGTGAGACGACAGAAGAAGTGGGTGAGATTTATGCCATGAACTTTGTCTATTCCGGTAATTTCCTGGCGCAGATTGAGGCGGATCAGTTTGGTTCCATCCGGGCGTTGATGGGAATCCATCCGGATAATTTCTGCTGGAAGCTGGAAGCCGGGGAGAGTTTTCAGGCGCCGGAAGTCATCTGTATGTATTCGGCTCAGGGAATCGGCGGTATGACCAGAAATTTCCATGATCTGTATCGGGAGCATCTGATACGGGGCATTTACAGAGATACAAAGCGTCCCATCCTCATCAATAACTGGGAGGGCACTTATTTTGAATTTAACACACAGAAACTTATAGATATTGCAAAGCAGGCTTCTGAATTGGGCATAGAGATGCTTGTGATGGATGATGGCTGGTTTGGACACAGAGATGATGATAACAGCAGTCTGGGAGACTGGCAGGTGAACGAATCTAAGCTGGAGGGCGGATTGAAGTATCTGGTGGAAGAAGTAAATAAGCTGGGCATGAAGTTCGGCATCTGGTTTGAACCGGAGATGATTTCGCCGGATTCTGATCTGTACAGGGCTCATCCTGACTGGGCAATCCAGATTCCCGGCAGGACGGGAAGCCTTGGCAGGAATCAGTATGTGCTGGATCTGACGCGCAAGGAAGTCAGGGATTCGGTTTATGACCAGATGGCGGCTGTGCTCCACAGTGCTAATATCGAGTATGTCAAATGGGATATGAACAGGTGTCTGAGTGATCTGGGCAGCTATGGCCTTCCGGCGGACAGACAGGGAGAACTCCTTCACAGGCAGGTGCTCGCGGTCTATGAGATGCAGGAGAAGCTGATCACCGAGTTCCCGGATCTTTTGCTGGAGAATTGTTCCAGCGGTGGTGGCAGATTCGATCCTGGTATGTTGTATTACAGCCCTCAGATCTGGTGCTCCGATGATGCGGATGCGGTGGAGAGATTATCGATTCAGGCAGGTACGGAACTGGTTTATCCGCTGTCCACCATGGGGGCTCATGTATCTGACTGTCCAAATCATACAGTGGGGCGGGTGACGCCTTTTGCGACCAGGGGTTATGTGGCGCTTGCCGGAACTTTTGGGTATGAATTGGATGTGACGAGGATTCCACAGGAGGACCTCGATATGATTCCGGAGCAGGTGGCAATGTATCATAAGTATAATGACCTGGTGCGTCAGGGAGATTATTATCGTATTGCACATTATGCCGAGAACCATTATTATGATTGCTATGAGGTGGTGTCCAAGGATAAGAGCGAGGCGCTTGTCACTTATGTTCAGGTGATTGGCAGGCCCAATTTCCACAGCAGGCGGATTCACATTCCGGGCCTGGATCCTGACAGAACATATGTGATTAAGAATGCGGCGGATTGGCCGGAGATAGGGCAGACAGAGTACCGTGGGGATACTCTGTATTATGCGGGGTTCAATATACCGCCTATCCAGGGCGACTTCCAGGGCAGACTGCTGCATTTGAAAGCAAAGTAATCCGCAAAACAGGAAGGTATGACCGGATTGTGGGCAGCAGTCAGGAAATGTGTCGGGGACAATACTGATAAGAAAGAAGGAATAAGGTTATGATCGTACAAAAATACAAAGATATGCTACAGGGAAAATCCGTGATCAGACAGTTATCAGAGTTTGCCACGCAGAGAGGGAAGGAGATTGGCTATGAAAATGTGTTTGACTATAGTCTCGGCAATCCTTCCGTACCGGTGCCCCAGGCATTTACCGATACGATGATTAAGATGTTACAGGAGAGAAATCCCATGGAACTGCACGGCTACAGTCAGAGTCTGGGCATCCCATCGGTGCGGGATAAGGTGGCAGCTTCCCTAAATCAGAGATTTGGGATGAACTATACGGGGAATCATATTTTCATGACTACCGGTGCGGCGGGAGCCATTGCCCATGCAGTGCGCTGTGTGGCCCAGCCGGGGGATGAGGTCATTACTTTTGCGCCCTATTTTCCGGAGTATGCACCCTATATTAATCTGACGGGAGCTGTGCTTAAGGTGGTGCCGGCGGATACGGAGAGTTTTCAGATCAACTTTGAGGCTTTTGAGCAGATGCTGACAGAAAAGGTGGCGGCGGTGCTCGTCAATACGCCGAACAATCCCTCCGGGATGGTCTATTCCACACAGACCATGCAGGAGATGGCACGGATCATGCAGGAAAAAGAAGCACAGTACGGACACGATATTTTCCTGATTTCGGACGAACCTTACAGAGAGATTGTATTTGCGGGTGTGGATGCTCCTTATCCATCCAAATTCTATGACAATACCTTATCCTGCTATTCGTTCTCCAAGTCTTTATCTCTGCCGGGCGAACGTATCGGATATGTGGCGGTCAATCCGGCCTGCACGGATGCCGATCTCATCAGTGTTATGTGCAGTCAGATTTCCAGGGGGACAGGGCATAACTGCCCGCCGTCCATCATTCAGCTGGCGGTGGCTGAGGTGCTTGACTTAACGGCGGATTTATCGGTCTATGAGACGAATATGAACATATTATATAAAGAACTGACAGATTTGGGATTTGAGTGTGTCAAACCCGGCGGGACGTTTTATATTTTCCCGAAAGCATTGGAGGAAGATGCAGTTGCTTTCAGTGAGAAGGCAAAGAAATACGACCTGATACTGGTGCCCAGTGACAGCTTCGGCGTGAAAGGATATTTCCGGCTTGCCTACTGTATTGATACAGAGAAAGTGGAGCGGTCGCTGGAGGCTTTCCGGAAGTTTGTGAAAGCTGAATATTAGGATTGGCATTGGAGGAGATTATGTATCAGGCAGGACTTATTTTAGAGGGCGGCGGTATGAAAGGGATTTATACTGCCGGTGTGTTGGATTTCTTTATGGACAGGGAACTGCTCTTCTCTGACTGTTATGGCGTTTCGGCGGGGGTATGTCATCTGTGCAGTTATCTGTCCGGGCAGAGAGGGCGTTCTTACCGGATTGCTCTGAACTATTTGGATATGAAACAGTATTGCAGTGTGGAAAGTCTGTTGAAGACAGGCGATTTGTTCGGGGTGGATATGAGTTATAAGCTGATACCGGATTATCTGGACCCCTATGATTATGAGGCTTTTGGGAAATACGAGGGCAGGGCTTACGCAGTGGCCACGAACATCCGCACCGGCAAGCCGGCCTATCTGCCGCTTAAGGATATGCATAGGGATATCGTTGCGGTGCGGGCTTCCAGTTCCCTGCCGTTAGTTTCCCGCAATGTAGAGATAGACGGCCAATTATATCTGGATGGCGGCATATCCGATTCCATTCCTATCAGACAATCCATTCGGAATGGCAGTCGGAAGAACGTAATCGTCATGACCAAGGAAGAAGGGTATATCAGAAAACCGGCCGGGATGGAACTTGCAGCTGTACGCGCCAGATACCTGCGTTATCCGAAGGTCTACGAATTGATACGGGAGAGGCATCTTTCTTATAATAATACGGTACAGTACATTGAGGAAAAGAGAAAAAGCGGTGACGTATTCGTAATCCGGCCTAAACAGGCAAGCAAGGTGGGCAGGATAGAGAAGGATAAGGATAAGATGAAGGCACTCTATGAAGAGGGATATCGCGATGCGGAGAATTGTTATCTGGATTTGTTAGAATATCTGGAAAGAGCATAAGAAAGGTATGGTTGTGCATATGGATATAATAGAAATTTTAAAAGCGGTGCTGTTCGGCATCGTGGAAGGCATCACGGAGTGGCTGCCCATCAGCAGTACCGGGCATATGATATTACTTAACGAGTTTGTGACGCTTGATGTGAGTCCTGAATTTTGGGAAATGTTTCTGGTGGTAATCCAGCTGGGAGCGATACTGGCAGTTGTGCTATTGTTCTGGAATAAAATATTTCCTTTTAAATTTAAGAAAAAGCCAGTGGTGCAGAAGGATATCTTCATTCTTTGGTTTAAGATTGTGGCGGCCTGTGTTCCGGCGGCGGTAATCGGCCTTGCTTTCGATGATGTTCTGGATGCGCTTTTCTATAATCCCTGGTGTGTGGCGATTGCACTGATTGTTTTTGGTATTGCTTTTATTGTGATCGAGAACAGGAATAAGAATATCACTCCTAAGATTACGGAATTGAATCAGATTACTTATCAGACGGCATTTCTGATCGGTGTGTTCCAGCTTTTGGCGGCGGTATTTCCGGGTACATCCCGTTCCGGAGCTACAATCGTGGGAGCTCTTTTGATCGGTGTGTCCAGAACTGTGGCGGCAGAGTTTACTTTCTTTCTGGCAATTCCCGTCATGCTGGGTGCGAGCCTTCTTAAGGTTTTGAAGTTTGAAGGGCCGATCACAAATGCGGAAATGGTGATTCTGTTAGTGGGTATGATAGTAGCGTTTGTTGTATCTGTTTTGGTTATCCGTTTCCTGATGGGTTATATCAAGAAGCACGACTTTAAAGTGTTTGGCTGGTATCGCATCCTGCTGGGCGCAGCAGTGTTGGGGTATTTTATAATAAAATAGGAAGATGACGGGACAAAAGACCGTGTTTTTATGTCATTTCGTATAAAATAATGAGTTAGAACGTAACTATTTGTTACAGATTGTTGGTTGACAGTACTTCGGGATTGCGCTAGAATCTTCATATGGTCCAAAGGTAAAATGGATTTATAGATGATTATGAAAAAGTTAGAAGTGGAACGCGCAGCGTTCAAGGAGCCAGAGATGGGGAAGGAGATTAGTCATGGCAGACACCAAGAAAACAGTAAGCGTTAAACCGGCGGCAAAAGCAGCAGCCGCTAAAGCCACAGATACAAAGACAGCACAGGCAGCGACAACAACGACAGCATCTGTAGCAGCGACAGAACCCGTTGCAGAGACTAAAAAAGCAGCAGCGAAGAAGACCACCACCAGAAAGACTGCAGCGAAAAAGACAACAGCTAAGAAGGATACCGCGAAGAAGACAACTGCGGCAAAGAAGACGGCTGTAAAAGAGACCGTACATGTGCAGTTTGCAGATAAGTCCTACACAGCGGAGGATCTTGTAAAGATTGCCAAGGATGTGTGGAAATATGACCTTCATCAGAAAGTTGCAGATTTCAAGAGTGTTGAGTTATATGTAAAACCTGAAGAGAGCGTTGTTTACTATGTGATCAACGGTGAGGTACAGGGCAATTTCGGAATCTAATAAGATTTTAAGAAAATGTTGGTGAACAGCTAAAAAGAAGAATGTGAGCAGTTAATTTGAGGATACTCTAAATTGACTGCTTTTTTCTTTTATATTTTTTTAATAATTTTTTTGTATCCAGATGTTGACAATAAAAATCTTAAGTGATAACTTACTACTAGAAGGTGTTAGCACTCTAGCGAATTGAGTGCTAACAACAGGGGAAATGGTATGCAGCTAGATGAAAGAAAATATATAATATTGCAAGCTGTTATTCGCAACTACTTAGAGACAGGTGAGCCGGTGGGCAGCCGTACAATCTCCAAATATACCGATCTGAACCTGAGTTCCGCCACCATTCGTAATGAGATGGCAGATCTGGAAGAACTGGGATACATCCTGCAGCCCCATACTTCCGCAGGAAGGATTCCTTCCGATAAAGGATACCGCCTGTATGTAGATAGGATGATGGAGGAGAAGGAGCGGGAAGTAGAAGAGATGAAAGAGATGCTTCTTGAGAAGGAAGATAAGATGGATCATCTCTTAAAGCAGGCGGCTAAAGTCCTTGCCAATAATACTGAGTATGCAGCCATGATCTCTGCGCCGCAGTATCACCACAACAAGCTGAAATTTATCCAGCTTTCCCAGGTGGACGCAAGCCATATTCTTGCAGTCATCGTGGTGGAAGGCAATGTGATTAAGAATAATATCCTGTCGGTGGCTGAAAGATTGGGAGAAGAGACGATCCTGAAGCTGAATATTCTGCTCAACACCCATTTAAATGGTCTGTCTCTGGAGGAGATTAATCTGGGCATGATCGCAGCCATGAAACAGCAGGCGGGGATTCATAGTGAAATTGTGGCGGATGTCATTGATGCAGTGGCGGAGGCTATCAAGGCCGATGAGGATCTGGAGATCTATACCAGCGGCGCGAAGAACTTTTTCAAGTATCCCGAACTTGCAGACCATGAGAGAGCCAGTGAACTAATCACCACTTTTGAGGAGAAACAGCTGCTCAGTGAGTTGGTGCAGGATAATCTGGCGGACGAAAATAATACCGGCATTCAGGTCTATATTGGCAGCGAGACACCGGTGGCGGGGATGAGGGATTGCAGTATTGTGACAGCCACTTATGAACTGGATGAGGGCATGAAGGGAACGATTGGTATCATCGGTCCTAAGAGAATGGATTATGAAAAGGTAGTGAGTAATCTGAAGCTGTTAAAGAACCAGCTGGATGATTTATATAAGAAAAACTGACGATGGTCGGTTCTGACAGAAAGGAATGAAAAGCGTGGCAGAGGAAAAAGATAAGATGCAGGAAGAAAACCTGACAATGGAAAATCTCGAAGAAGAACAGGTATCTGAGACGGCGGAGACAGAAACCGTGAAAGAGGATACAGCACAAGCAGAAAAAGGGGCTTCCAAAGAGGATAAGAAAGAGAAGAAGAAAAAGGAAAAGGCAGACAAGAAACAGGATGCTCTGAAAGAACGGATTGAGGAACTGGAAGACAGGGTGAAACGCCAGATGGCCGAGTTCGAGAATTTCCGTAAACGGACAGAGAAAGAAAAGACGGCAATGTTTGAGACCGGCGCCAAGAGTGTGATCGAGAAGATACTTCCGGTGGTAGATAACTTTGAGAGAGGTTTGGCGAGTGTTTCCGAAGAAGAGAAAGACAGTGCCTTTTCACAGGGAATGCAGATGATCTACAAACAGCTTATGACAGAACTGGAAAATATGGAAGTGAAACCAATCCCGGCTGTGGGAGAAGAGTTTAACCCGGAGTTCCATAATGCAGTGATGCAGGTGGAGAGTGAGGAATTCGAATCCGGCGTGGTTGCACAGGAACTGCAAAAGGGGTATACCTACCGGGACAGCGTAGTCAGACACAGCATGGTCGCAGTGGTACAGTAACAGGTTACAATTTTTATAACAATATATCATATTAAACAACAATATATTATAATTCAGCTTTACGATAAGCAGGAGGGAAAAATTATGAGTAAAATTATCGGAATTGACTTGGGAACAACCAATAGCTGCGTAGCAGTTATGGAGGGTGGTAAACCCGCTGTCATCGCAAACACAGAAGGCGCAAGGACCACACCTTCCGTAGTTGCTTTTACCAAGACAGGAGAGAGACTGGTAGGTGAGCCGGCGAAACGTCAGGCAGTTACCAATGCTGACAAGACGATCGCTTCCATCAAGAGAGATATGGGTACGGACAGAGGACGTACCATTGATGACAAGAAGTATTCTCCACAGCAGATTTCTGCCATGATCTTACAGAAGTTGAAAGCAGATGCTGAAAATTATCTGGGTGAAAAGGTCACTGAAGCCGTTATTACGGTTCCTGCATATTTCAATGATGCACAGAGACAGGCAACCAAAGATGCGGGTAAGATCGCAGGCCTTGACGTTAAACGTATCATCAATGAGCCTACGGCGGCAGCATTGGCATATGGTTTAGATAATGAGAAAGAGCAGAAGATCATGGTATATGACCTGGGCGGCGGTACTTTTGATGTATCCATCATCGAGATTGGCGATGGCGTAATCGAGGTGCTTGCAACCAATGGCGATACCCATCTGGGCGGCGATGACTTCGACCAGAAGGTCATCGACTGGATGCTGGCTGAGTTCAAGGCACAGGAGGGCGTAGACCTCTCTAATGATAAGATGGCGCTCCAGAGATTAAAAGAGGCGGCAGAGAAGGCAAAGAAAGAACTTTCTTCCGCAACCACAACCAACATTAACCTGCCTTTCATCACAGCAACTTCAGAAGGCCCGAAACATTTTGATATGAATCTGACAAGGGCGAAGTTTGATGAACTGACACATGATCTGGTAGAGAAAACAGCGATTCCCGTGCAGAATGCAATGAAAGATGCTGGTCTGACCAATGCAGATATCGGCCAGGTACTTCTGGTGGGCGGTTCCACCCGTGTTCCGGCAGTTCAGGAGAAGGTAAGACAGCTGACCGGCAAAGAGCCCAGTAAGTCTCTGAATCCTGATGAATGTGTGGCATTGGGTGCTTCTATCCAGGGTGGTAAGCTGGCAGGCGATGCCGGTGCAGGCGAAATCCTCCTTCTGGATGTTACACCATTATCCCTTTCCATTGAGACTATGGGCGGTGTAGCGACCAGATTGATCGAAAGAAATACAACAATCCCGACTAAGAAGAGTCAGATCTTCTCTACAGCGGCAGATAACCAGACAGCAGTTGATATCAATGTAGTGCAGGGTGAGAGACAGTTTGCAAAAGATAACAAGTCTTTGGGCCAGTTCAGACTGGATGGTATTCCGCCGGCAATGCGCGGTGTGCCGCAGATTGAAGTTACCTTTGATATTGATGCCAATGGTATTGTGAATGTTTCTGCAAAGGATCTTGGCACAGGCAAAGAGCAGCATATCACCATCACAGCAGGATCCAATATGTCTGATGATGAAATTGATAAGGCAGTGAAAGAGGCTGCTGAGTATGAGGCACAGGATAAGAAGAGAAAAGAAGCGATCGATACCAGAAATGATGCAGATGCTTTCGTATTCCAGACAGAGAAGGCACTGGGCGAAGTGGGTGATAAGATTGACGCTTCTGAGAAATCCGGTGTAGAGGCTGACCTGCAGGCAGTTAAGGATATCCTGGAGAGAACCAAAGACCAGGAAATGACGGACAGCCAGCTGGATGAACTCAAAGCAGCAAAAGAGAAGCTGACAAATTCTGCACAGAGCCTGTTCACCAAGATGTATGAGAATATGCAGCAGGCACAGGGCGGCCCGGACATGAGCAATATGGGCGGTGCGGCAGATGCGGGCACGCAGGAGGCGCCGGCTGACGATGTGGTAGACGGAGATTACAGAGAAGTCTAAACAGAATAGGAATTAACAGGGCTGCGCGGATATGCGCAGCCTGCGAAACTAAGAATACAGGGATAGGCAGAGTAGGAAGGGTTTATCATGGCAGAACAGAAAAGGGATTATTATGAGGTGCTTGGCGTTGAGAAAAACGCCGATGAAGCCGCGATTAAAAAAGCATACAGAGTTCTGGCTAAGAAATATCATCCTGATATGAACCCCGGTGATGCGGAAGCAGAGAAGAAATTTAAAGAAGCTTCTGAGGCGTATGCAGTCTTAAGCGATCCTGAAAAGAGAAGGCAGTATGATCAGTATGGTCATGCCGCCTTTGATGGCGCGGGCGGTGCAGGCGGCTTTGGCGGTTTTGATTTTAACAGTGATATTTTTGGCGATATCTTCAGTGATATTTTTGGCGATTTCTTTGGCGGTGGCGGCAGACGCGGCGGCAGAGGAGGCGGCCCCATGAAAGGGGCAAACCTGCGCACAAGCGTCCGTATTACTTTTGAGGAAGCTGTCTTCGGCGTAGATAAGGAAATAGAATTGACTTTAAAGGATGAGTGTAAGTCTTGCCATGGTACTGGAGCCAAACCGGGCACCAGCCCTGAGACCTGTACTAAGTGTGGCGGTAAGGGTCAGGTGGTGTTCACCAGACAATCACCCTTTGGCGGTATCATGAGGAATGTACAGACCTGTCCGGACTGTCAGGGTACCGGTAAGGTGGTCAAGGATAAATGTCCAGACTGCCGGGGGACAGGATACATCGCTAATAAGAAGAAAATTCAGGTATCTATCCCTGCAGGTATTGACAACGGACAGTGTGTCCGTCTGCGCGACAAGGGCGAGCCAGGCTCAAATGGCGGTCCGAGAGGCGATTTGTTAGTGGAAGTGGTAGTCGGAAGACATCCCATTTTCCAGAGGCAGGATGAGAACATCTATTCTACTGTACCCATGTCCTTTGCGATTGCGGCCCTGGGCGGAGAGATTGTGATCGATACGGTGGATGGCCGGGTAATCTATGAAGTCAAAGCCGGTACGCAGACAGATACCAAAGTCCGCCTGAAAGGTAAGGGGGTACCTTCCCTGCGTAATAAGGATGTTCGTGGAGACCATTATGTGACATTGGTGGTGCAGGTGCCTGACAAACTTTCCCATGAGGCGAAGGATTTGTTGAAGCAGTTTGACGAACAGACCGGAGACTCCTTAAATGCGGCGAAGAATGTTACTTCGGATCGTGCGGAAGAACAGACGGGCGGAAAGAAGAAGAAAAAGTTTGGGAAGTTTTAGAATAGAATATGCAAAAAGGGATTGCCAGATTGAATGGCAGTCCCTTTTTCATAATTATCCTATAGTTTTATTTCTATTCGCTTGACTGCTTCCAGTTCTACGCTGTCGATTCGAGCAATCTGTTCTTTTACTACTTCATACCGAGCTGCCATAGCAGAGGTGTTGTCTACATATGCGCCTGTTTTTCTGGGAGAAACATACAAGTACATACCATACTTCGACAATTCTTCTTTATAGGGCATCAGGTCGATTTCCCACGGAGAGCCATTGCAAAAGTTGTCGTGGAACATTTCGCCTTCTATAAAAGCATATCCCACATCTCCTTCGTAACGAACCTTTAACAGGACCTGTTTTACGTCAGCAAAGACTTCCGGCGCAAATTGTAGAACGGCGCGGGCGTTTACCACTTTGGTGGAAGTTAGAGGACTGCCGACCACAGGCCTTTTCAGGGCACCGTCCCCCTCTTTATTGACAGTACTTACATCTTTCCACTCAAACCGCAGCTCCTTCTTCTGCTGCCAGCTTTCAAACATCTGGAATATGCCATTTGTGCCAGCGCTTTGTAATGCAGTGCCATCCAGATATATCACTTCATTGCATGACGGGAAAATTCCAATCTGTAATTTTTCTCCGCAGTGATATTCCAGTTCGAAGTGTCCATCTTTATAAAGAATCGGATTGTCTGAAAGGAAAAGTATACGCTTTTCTTCTGTGTCAATCTGCCATAATCTAAGACCTTCCCGCTCCGGTAAGGTACATATGATACACTCCGTTCCATCTGTTCCGGTAAAAGAAAAAGTGCTGTAATGGTCCTTTTCAAGAAATACTGTATTACCATCGCGGTGGCAGGCAGCATGCATCTGGAGATCAATATTCTCGTCCTGAAATACGAACTCGCTTCTGTCATTGCCTGTCTGCACAAAGAAGAAGTAAACTTTTCCGTTTTCTGAAACTCTTGTAACTAGTTGTACTGTGGCGTATTTCAATAAGCATCCATGAAGGTCAAACCAGATTGGCCAGATAGCATTGCCGTCTTTTGGCAGATTCAAAGTTCCTTCTTCCGGTACGCGCACGTTACCACGGTCTGTCTGCACAGTTATCGCAAAATCCTTCTGCTCTATACCGTTCACATGATCTTGATAATTATTAACAAACAGAAAGCCATGGCCGGATTCGTCCACACGAGCCACATAGCGCAGCGTCTCTACATCTTCCGGCTTCTGTACCATGGCTTCTTTGGAAAGAACCGTTTTGGCTGCGGTTATTTCCTTCCGGAATTCATGATAAAACAGATGCTGTAGCTTTAATTGATGAAAAGACTTACGAACTTGTCCAAATTCGCCCAAAGGTGCCTGGTAGTCATAAGAGAATTTCGGCACAGCACATTCATTCAGCCATGGAATGTTTTTTCCCTTGGGGTGTGTCCCGCCGTGATACATATAGTATCCAAGGAAGTTACATCCGCTGCCTGTTTTTACCTGAGCCATTGCGCCTACGCTCTCCATCGGGAGTTGGAACCGATAAGGATAATAGACATTCATCCCGCCGCCCATTTCACAGCAGGCATAAGGAAAGTCCTCGGCTGGATATTCAGGATCAAAATTATAGTATTTGGGTGCGGTATTGCAATGAAAATCGCCGTATAGGTATTCTCCTGTTGCAGGATGCTCCTTTAGCTTTCCGTCATAGAACATCCATGGCCGGAATGCATATCCACCCCATAGGGGAAGAACCACATCTTCCGGCGCGCAAGCGCCACCCCATGCAGTGGCAGTATAAAGGGGGACAATGAACCCGGTTTTTTGAGCCAGTTTCTTTAAAGTGGCCATGTGCTGTCTTCCTTCCCGGCCGCTGACTACCCATTCCTTGCTGTTTTCTGTTGTTAGTTCCCAAGGGCAGGAGGCATGTTCATGTTCATTTTCTAATTGCACGCCGATGACAGGTCCGCCGTCTTTGAACAGCATCCCTTCTGCCTGACGATATATTTCCCTATAAAATCGTTCCGTATATTGCAAATAGGCTTCGTCATCACAACGCAGGTCAAAGGGTCTGCCGAAGAGCCAGTCCGGGAAGCCGCCGTTTCTGCACTCACCATGGGAAAATGGACCGATGCGCAGTATTACATACATGCCGTTTTTCTTGCATAATGCCAGAAAATGTCTCAGATTTTTGTTGCCGCTCCAGTCGAATTCCCCTTCTTTTTCCTCGTGATGAATCCAGAAAATATAACTGGCGATAATGTTAATGCCGCCTAATTTCATTTTAATGATTTCATCTTCCCAGAGGGCTTCGTTCATACGTGAAAAATGAGCCTCACCACAAACACCAAAAAACGGTTCGTTGTCTAAAGTCAGAAAATAATTTCCGACCGCCAGTTCTCTGCCTTTGTCATCACATCCGCCCATATTGAGAGGTGCAGGGTAAAAGGGATTTTTTATGTTTGTTGCATCAATAGTATATTCTCTCATCATGTCCGTTCCTTTCTACATTATAGAAATCCCATCACTAATCCGAGTCCGCAAAACGGATCTCGCAAATTTTTCTATTTGGAACTTCCCACAATTCCTTCCACAAACTGTTTCTGCATAGTCAAAAATACAATGATGATCGGCAGTGTAGCCAACACGATTGCCAGCATCAGCTGTCCATAATCCACATAATAAGCGGAGGCCAGTGAGGAGAGCAGCAGTGTAAAGGTTTTCTTTTCGTTACTCTGTATTACAATGAGCGGCCACAGGTAATTATTCCACTGTTTCATGAAGGCATAAATCGCTGCGGCGGCAAAGGTAGATTTCATCGGCAGCATGACCAGATGAAAGAAAATCCGAAATTCCCCGGCCCCATCTACCCTGGCCGCTTCAATCAGTTCCGTAGGGTAGGATTGAAAACTCTGACGGAAGAAAAAGACAAGAAAGGGCATGGCGATAGTAGGTAAAATGATTGCTGCGTGGGAATCCAGCATATTGGCTCTGGATGCCATCTTAAACAGAGGAATCATCTGTGCCGAGAAGGGAATCATCATGGAAAGCAGAAACATGGCATATACAATATTCTTCCCTTTTGAGCGATACTTTTCAAATCCATAGCCTGCCATGGCGCAGATCAGAATAGAAAGAAACGTATACAGTAAGGTGGTCTTAATTGTATTCCAGCAGACCAGAAATACATTGGCAGTTCCCTGAAGCTGTGACCAGTTTTCTTTTAGATTACGTCCGAATCGCATGACGCCGCCGGTGATGTCAACGCTGGAATTTGTGGATCCTGACAACATCCAGTAAAAGGGAAATACAGAAATCAGCACTGCAATCAATAAAAAAATATGAAGTAGTAGGTTTTTAATAGTCTTTAATTTTCTTTCTTTTGACATTACTGCATCACCCTTCCTTTCCCGCAACGCTAAACTGTATAATGGCCAGAATAATCATCAGGAAAACAACCATATAGGAGATGGCTGAAGCATATCCGAAGTTAGGCGCATAGACAAACGATTGGTTGTAAATATAGTGGGATACCGTCAGGGTGGAGTTGGCCGGGCCGCCCTGTGTAATATTCATAGTTTCATCAAAGAGCTGTAAAGTACCATTGGTGGACATGATTGCCGTCAGCAGCACGATGGGTTTCAGCTGTGGAATAGTTACCCGGAAGAGAGTTTGCGCTGCATTTGCTCCATCCACCCTCGCTGCCTCAAAGGTTTCCTTGGGAATGTTCTGTAGTGCGGATAAGTAGAAGATTACATTGTAGCCGGTCCACCGCCAAAGCATGGCAATGATAATGACGGCTCTTGCCCAAACAGAATTTTGCAGAAACTGATAAGGCTGCTCCAAAATACCCAAATGCATCAGGAACTGATTCACAATGCCGTCCAGGGAAAACATCATTTTGAACAGAATTGAGTAAGCTACCAGGGACGTTACACAGGGCAGAAAGATAGAAGTTCTGAACATTCCTTTCCACTTTAGGAAACGGCTGTTAAGCATTACCGCCAGAAGCAAGGCCAGCATAAGCATCACCGGCACCTGAATTATCATGTACAAAAAGGTATTTTTCAGGGATTGCAGAAAAATTGCATCCCCAAACATTCTTTTAAAGTTTTTTAGCCCCACAAAAACATATTTTCCGCCTTCCAGGCTCTGGAAGGCCAGTGCCAGCGATTCTACAGCCGGATAAATCGTAAAGATTAAGTAAAGGAGAAATGCTGCCGCTATAAACGCCCATCCGTACCTGTTATAATTGGGTCCTGCTTTCTTCTTATGCTTCATTTGCTGTTCCTCCGTTCAAATATGCGGATGCACTGCTGCATCCGCACAGGGTATTTCTTGTGTTATAGGAAATCTACTGCGTATCCGCTAATCCGAGTCCACGCAACGGATCTCGCAAAGTTAATTTGCAAAGCAAATCTACTGCGTATCCGCTTATCTGAGTCCGCGCAGCGGATCTCGCAAAGTTAATTTGCGAAGCAAATCTACTGCGTATCCGCTTATCCGAGTCCGCGTAGCGGATCTCGCAAAGTTAATTTGCGAAGCAAATTAACTTTTGTTAACGGCCAAGCTGATTTGCCAGCTGCGATTCTGCTTGCTCTAAAGCGCCGTTAATATCTGTTTTGCCTTCGAACAGATTTGCCAAGGCAGTGGTGATGGCATCATTTGCTTCCGCTACATATCCGCCATAATTTACGGGAATAACATCCGGCAGTACCTCGGCAAAAAGACCATTCAATTTTTGGCCGCCAAAAAATTCATCTTCTTCATCGTATACACCGGTGTCATAGGCTGGGATATAGGAACCCATTGCTCCCTGGTTACGCATAATGGTATCGTAAAAGTCCGTATTGCCTTCCCATACACCCTGTAAGAAAGCGATTGCTTCATCTTTTACTGCTGAATTTTCCAGCACATACCAACTGGAACCGCCAACATTGGAGGCATTGATGGATGCGTCTAAGGTGGAGATTCTCGGAATCCTGGCTGCACGCCATAGTCCTTTCTGATCCTCGGCCTGGCGAATGGAAGAGATAAACCACGGTGCATTGACAACTGATGCTACGGTGCCGTTATTTAAAGCCCCTGCACGGCCCTCTGTGCTCTCTGCCTCAAAGAGGATGCCTGCTTCCTTCATTTTCATGATAATATCAAAGGATGCTGCCAACGCTTCATTATTCTGAATGCTAATATTACCGTCTTTATCAAAATACCATAAACCGCAAGACTGCATCATTGCTCTTACCAGTGTGGTCTTATTATTGGCTATTTCCACAATCATCTGTACGCCGGTCTTTTCTGTAACGTCTTTTCCTATTGCGATGAATTCGTCCCAGGTCAGATCCTGCATATCTTCTTCGGTGTAGCCTGCCTGTTCTATCAGATCCAGCCGATAGTAAAGGGCTGTTGCTCCAGTATCAAAAGGCAGTGCATAGGTTTTGCCATTCTGACTTACTGCATCTACCTTAAAGGAGAGAAACTGAGAATAGTCAAATTTGTCTGTCAGATCCGCAAATGCACCAGGGAAAGTATTCAGATACTTTCCGGATACATAATCTTCTAGCAGTACAATATCCGGCAAACCGCTTCCGCCGCCGGCGAGGGCAGTCTGCAATTTCACGTAAACGTCTTCTTTGGAAAGGCTTACCACATCTACATTAATATTAGCTTCGGGGCTGGTTTCGCTATAAACACGAGCTGCCTCTTTCATAACTGCTACATTGAAGTTGTCATCCCAGGCCCAAACGGTAACAGTTTTGGTCTCTCCATTTCCTGTCTGGGCAGTGGAATCGGCTGTGTCTTTTACGGAAGTTTCTCCTGAAGCCGGTTCCTGGACAGCAGGCTCGTTAGATGGCTGTGGCGTGTTGCTTGTATTTCCGCATCCGCTTAACAGTGTAAGAGCCAATGCCGCTGTTGTAATTGCCGCTGTTAATTTTCTTTTCATAATTACAGTCCTCCTTTTTTCTGCAGTTCGTATATACGAACCTATTTTCTATATACGTTTTATGCGTTTATCCTATCATATGAGTTAAGGTTTGTAAAGATATTTCTTAAAAATTACATTTTTTCTCATATATAAGCACTCCTGAATGTGCAAAAGTAACAATATTCAAAAAAAATATCTTAGTGTTTGACACTTGCTGCTTTGGATGATATAATTCATTTAGTTCCTATATAAGAACTCTATATTCATATACGTTAGGAGGAAATCATGGAGCAAGACAAAAATATACATCGTTCTACCAGCAGAGTGCTGGATATTCTGGAATTGGTAGCGGCCAACCCTTCTGCTTATACACTCACTGATATTTGCAGTATTACCAATTCTCCCAAAAGCAGTCTGTATCCAATCCTTTATACCTTAACGGCCAGACATTTCCTCACAATTGACAGCAATGCGCATTATAGAATTGATTATTCAGCTTATCAGGTAGGAAATGCTTATCTGACACAATTAAATTTTCTGGACGAGGTGGAGAAGATTCTCACCAACATGACGAACATCTGTCTGGAGACTTCTCATTTTGCCACGCTTGTTGATGGGGATGTTTTGTATCTGAAGAAAATAGATTCGCCGGAGTTTATCCGTATGACATCCAGGGTTGGTAACAGGCTTCCGGCATATGGCACTTCTTTGGGGAAAGCGCTTTTGATGGATTATGAAATGAACGATCTGAAAAAACTCTATCCCAATGGATTAAAAGCGCTGACCCCCAATACCATCACAGACCTTGAGATTCTGCTAGAACAGATTCATACGGCGCGTATTCAAGGTTTTACGTATGAAATCGAGGAATCTACTCAGTACATCCGCTGCTATGCTGTTCCTATACGCAAAAACGGACGCGTTACGGCAGCGATCAGTATTGCCATACCGATTTTTCGCTTTTCAGAGGATAAAGCTTCTTTGGTCCGGACGTTGCTCTTTGATGCCAAGAACAAAATAGAGAGTATTCTCAACAATGTAGATACGGACATAAATGGTCTATTGTAAATGATCGGAAGGAGGTGATTTATTTGGCTGAGATTATCACCCTGGGAGAGACTATGGTGTCTTTTACTCCGCCGGAACATACCAGCTTAGCTTATGGCCCGGCGCTTAATATGAGGATTGCCGGTGCGGAGAGCAATACGGCGATTGGTCTGTGTCGCATGGGACATTCCGCAGCTTTTATTTCGCGTGTCGGAACAGACAGTCTCGGACAGTTTGTGCTTCGCGCGATACGTGCAGAGGGTGTTGACACTTCACTGATTATCAGGGATGCAGGACATCCTACTGGTATTATGTTCAAGGAGCCCAAGCTTCATGCAGAGACAACCGTCTATTATTATCGTGCGGATTCCGCTGCTTCCCATATGTCTTGTGAAGATATTCCGGAACAGGAAATAGCAAAGGCGAAAATTCTCCATTTTACAGGGATAACACCCATTCTCAGCGAATCTTGCAGACAGATGGTGTTTCATGCCATGGAGATTGCTGCGGCGCATGACTGCGCTGTCAGTTTTGATCCCAATATCCGATTGAAACTGTGGAAGAATGAAGATTACACCCCATTGATACTGGATTGTATTTCCCGCGCATCCTATCTTCTTGCCGGATTAGACGAATGTAAGATTTTATACCAAACTGATGATATTGAGTTCATTGCGGATCGGGCGTTTACTTCCGGTCATTTGAAATGTCTTGCCCTAAAGGACGGAAGCCGCGGCGCTTTCATCTGTGACAGAAAGGGTGTCCATCAAATTTCGCCTGCGGATTGTGTCTGCATCGATCCGATAGGAGCGGGAGATGCTTTTAATGCTGGTTTTCTTACCGGTATATTGGAAGGAAAATCCTTTGTGGACAGCGGTGTGCTGGGCGCCTTCTGCGGCGCACGTGCCACGGAGACCTATGGAGATACAGAAGGACTGTTGACAAAGGCAGAATTGGAATATACATTGCAGCATATTACGCCGGTCTGTCGCTAGGAGAGTAAACATAAATTTTATATATGCTGATTTGTGCTTGCAGAGATAAATTTGCAAGTTGGGAAAGGAATGATCCAAATGGACAAACTTATCAAAGAACAACCTGTTATAGCCATTTTACGAGATATACCAGACGACAAACTCATTAATTATATGGACAGTTTATATGCGGGCGGCCTGCGCGCTTTCGAAATTTCTTTCAGCAGCAGCAATGCGCCTGCACAGGTGGAGAAGGTCAGGGCGCATATGCCTACTGACGCTTATATTGGTGCGGGTACCGTGCTCACTGTCAATGATGTCCGCACGGCGGTGGATGTGGGAGCGGATTTTTTGCTGTCACCGTCTACCAATCCGGAAGTCCTTTCCTATTGTGCAGAGCATGAACTGAAACTCCTGCCTGGTGTTTTCAGTCCCACGGATGTCAGCGTCTGTCTGGAATATGGGTTCCGTACATTGAAGCTGTTTCCGGCATCCAGTCATCAGCCGGGTTTTATAAAGGCATTGCAGGGTCCTTTCCCACAGACAGAGTATGTGGCTGTAGGCGGGATTTCTCCGGCGAATACGGCAGAGTATTTAAAGTCCGGTTTCGTTGGCGTGGGGATTGGCGGCTCACTGGTAGATGCCGAAGATTTTTGCCGGAAGGATTGGGATGGAATTATTCGAAACATACAAAAATTTCTAAATGATTTGCGAAAGGATAATCTACTATGAAAATTAATGCGATCAACACTTATTTAGTCCGTCCTCGCTGGTGTTTTGTAGAAATAGAGACAGATGAAGGCATTACTGGTTGGGGAGAGGCCGTAATCGAAGGTAAGGCTTCCACAGTAAAAGCCTGTGTAGAGGAAATGACGGAATATTTGATTGGAAAGAATCCCGGACATATAGAGGATTTATGGAATCTCTTGTATCGTGCCGCTTTCTACCGGGGCGGGCCCATTCTGATGAGCGCCATTTCCGGTATCGACCAGGCTCTTTGGGATATTAAGGGAAAATATTATCATGCGCCGGTCTATGATTTAATGGGCGGGAGCTGCCGTGACAGGATGAAAGTCTATTCCTGGATTGGGGGAGACCGCCCGGATGACGTGGCGAATGCCGCGAAAGAGCGGAAGAACGCCGGATTTCAGGCTGTTAAAATGAATGCAACAGAGGAATTGCAATATATTGACACCTACGACAAAGTTGATGCTGTCCTTGAAAGAGTTGCCTCCATCCGCGAGGCTGTCGGTAAGTACTTTGGGATTGCAATAGACTTTCATGGCAGAGTGCATCGTCCCATGGCTAAGATACTTGCGAAAAAACTGGAAGAATTTGATCCCATGTTTATTGAGGAACCGGTTCTGTGCGAAAATATGGAGGCCTTCCGGGAGATCGCATCCTGTTGTAATATTCCCATTGCCACCGGTGAGCGTCTTTTCTCAAGATGGGATTTTAAACGTCTATTTGCATCTGGAGGTGTGGACATCATTCAACCGGATCTTTCTCATGCCGGCGGCATTACAGAAGTCAAGAAGATTGCGTCTATGGCGGAGGCACATGATATTGCGCTGGCGCCGCATTGTCCCCTGGGGCCGATTGCCTTGTGCGCCTGCCTGCAGGTGGATGCTACCTGTCATAATGCCGCAATTCAGGAGCAGAGTATGGGTATTCATTATAATGTCGGTAAGAGCGTACTCGATTATGTCAAAAATCCGGAGGATTTTGTATTTGAGAATGGCTATGTCCAGCTTCCGAAGCGTCCCGGTCTGGGTTTTGAGATTAATAAAGAATTGGTTTTGGAAGAGAACTGTACACCCCATCACTGGAAGAATCCGGTATGGAGGCACGGAGATAATTCTATTGCCGAGTGGTAAGAGGTGAGCAGAAAGAAAATGCAAGAACATTCCCACAGGGAGTAAGGGGTTTCCTTACACTTTGTGGGAATTTTTGTATTTATGTAAAAATTTGTTACCGTTACAATTTTCTTAATTTTGAAATTCCGAGTGTACAGTAATTCTATTTTCGGGTATAATAAAAACGTTTAGGATTACCAGATAAACAAAAAGAAACGTGGAAAAGAGGTTAATATGTTTCGGGAAAAAATGACAATAAAAAAGACTGTGAGAATAACAGCTGCCCTATTATTGATTTTCGTATGTATGATTGGATGCGGTGTCGGTGATGAACCAATACCGGAGCCGGAGATTGAGCAGGTGATTCCGGAGGAAAGCGGGGAAGATACGCAGGAGCCACAGGAAGAGGAAACAACGCAGGGTGACCAGACTGTCATTGGTGAACGGGAAGTGGTAAACGGCGAGATGCAAAGTTACCTGACCGGCCAGTGGATCAGCGAATCCAAAGCGACAAGACGGCCCATTGCCGTGATGATTCCCAATAACAGACCGGCAATGCCGCAATACGGCCTTTCCAGAGCTGGTATTATCTATGAGGCGCCGGTGGAAGGACGTATCACCCGTCTGATGGCGGTGATAGAAGATTTTGATGATCTGGATAGGGTAGGACCTGTCAGGAGCAGCCGCGATTATTATGTATATATGGCCATGGGGTATGAGGCAATCTACTGTAACTGGGGACTGGCCGTACCTTATGTGGAAGAATTGATCAACCGGCCGGAGTATTATAATGTCAGTGCGGCAGTGACGGGTATCCATAACCCGGCGGACGAGGCGTTCGGCAGAGTGAGCAGGGGAGACGGATATGCCCTGGAATTTACCGGTTATCTGATGATAGACGGTCTGTTTGATGCGGTGGAGCGTCTGGATTATGACTGGAATTATGATGATAAATATGTGCCGCCGTTTTTGTTTGCAGCGGATGGCGTAAGAGCGGAGTACGCGGATAACGAGTCGGCGAACATGATCTATCCGGGCGGTAAAGAAGGATCCAATGGCAGCGGTTATGGTCAGTATCATCCGTATTTTGAATACCATGAAGACGATCATCTGTACTACCGTTATCAGGACGGCAAGGAGCAGATTGACGAACTGGACGGTAAGCAGCTTACGTTCAGCAATGTGGTGTTCATGTACTGCCATGGCGAGGTCAGGGATGATCATGACTATCTTGCTTTTGATGTGCATGGAGAAGGCGAGTCGATTGTCTTTACCAATGGTAAGGTGATCAAGGGTAAATGGGAGCGTTATGACGGTGATTTCACGCCACCCAAGTTCTATGATGCGTCCGGCGAAGAGGTCATCTTCAATCAGGGAAAGACCTGGATCTGTAATATCTGGGATGATGATGAGTATAGGAAGTTCGTGGAATATGGACAGGAATGAGTGGTATCGGGTAGGAGAGGATATACGGGATCAGGTACAGCGGGCCGTAGAGACCAGTGATTTTGCCAATCTTGGAAAGTCGATAGGCGATACGGTAAACCGTGCTGTAGGGGACATGAGTGATAATCTGAACCGCACTGTCGGCAGTATGGGAGATAGTTTAAACCGTACTGTGGAATCTGTGGGCGGTGCAGTCAATCGTGCCGTCAATGATGTCAATAACAATATTGTCTCAATGGGGGCAGGCAGAAACGATGTTTCTTCCGGGAAGAAATCCAAGCACCGCAAGCCCAATATCCGCCCGGACGCCAGACTGTTTGACAGACATCCCAAGGGAGAAGTCCTGGGGATTGTATGTATGGCGGTGGGCTACAGCTCCATGGGGATTTTTGCTCTGGTGCTGGCAGGTCATCTGCTCAGCCAGTTGATGTACGGCGGTTCTATGGCGCCTTTGGTGATGTCGGGTTTGATTTTTCTTCTGGGATTTCTGGTGGGCTGTTATGGTTCACGTCTTAAGGGCAGGACGAACCGGTACCGGATGTATGTGGATATGGTAAAAGAAAAGCTGTACTGTTCCATTCAGGATATGGCATCCAGAACCGGCAGGAGCGAGAGATATATCCGCCGAGACCTGAAGAAGATGATGCGGCTGGGAATGTTCAAACAGGCGCATCTGGATCAGAAAGAGACCTGTCTGATTGCCAGCAACGAAATGTACGAGCAGTACAAGCAGACACAAAAGCATTATGAGGAAACCCTGCAGAACGAGAAGCAGGCGGATCTAAAATCCGGGACTGAAAATACGGAATATAAGGCGCAGAGGAGCGAGGCGGAGAGCGTCATTGAGGAAGGACGGGGATATGTCCGTCTGATTCGCCAGTGTAATGAAGAGATTCCGGGAGAAGAGATGTCGGACAAGCTTGACCGTTTGGAAATGCTGGTTACGAGGATTTTTGCTCAGGTGGAAAAGGAACCGCAGCTGGCGCCGGAACTTCGTAAGATGTTAAGTTTTTATCTGCCCACTACGAAGAAGCTTTTGGAAGCTTATCGCGACCTGGACAGGCAGCAGATTGATGTTTCCAATGTCGCGCAGACAAAACGGGAGATTGAGACAGCGGTGGATAATATCAATGAGGCCTTTGAGAAATTTTTGGACGAGTTGTTTCGTGATAAAGCCTGGGATATCCAGTCGGATATCTCGGTGTTACATACCATGTTAAAACAGGACGGATATTTAGAGAAAGATTTTGAAACTTAAGGGATGTGCCGGAGGGCTGAATAACAGCGGGACAGAATTGCCGCTTCAGTGCGGGGGAATGGAGATTACTATGAGCGAAGTGGATTTGAAGGGAACAGGAGTACCGACCTTGGTGTTCGGGGAAGTGATGGAGGAAAAGCAGCCGTTAGTGGAAGTGGAAGAGGCGAAAGAACTGCAGGAGACGCTGGATGATACGATTCTGAGTGAAGAAGAGAAGCGGCAGGTGGAGGAGTTCAGCAAACAGATAGACTTGCACAATTCCACAGCTATTTTACAGTATGGTGTGGGAACCCAGAAGAAAATGGCGGATTTTTCAGGAGATGCCCTGGAGAATGTTAAGACCAAGGATCTGGGGGAAGTGGGAGAGATGCTGTCCGGCGTGGTAGCACAGCTTCGGGATTTTGAGGAAGACGAAAAGGGGTTTCTGGGCATCTTCAAAAAGTCTGCGAATAAACTGGAGAACATGAGGGCGAAGTACAGTAAGGCAGAGACCAATGTGAACAAAATCTGTGAGGCTTTGGAAGGACATCAGGTACAGCTTTTGAAGGACATTTCTATTTTGGACAAAATGTATGACCTGAATCTGACATATTTTAAGGAACTTACCATGTATATCCTGGCAGGCAAGAAAAAGCTGCAGGAGACGAGAGAGACGGAACTGCCGCAGCTGGTTGATAAAGCACAGAGAAGCGGTCTTGCGGAGGATGCACAGGAGGCCAGGGATTTAGAGGCGTTATGCGATAGATTTGAGAAGAAATTACACGATCTGGAACTGACCAGAATGGTGTCTATCCAGACGGCGCCGCAGATCAGGTTGGTGCAGAGCAGTGATACTATGATGGTGGAGAAGATACAGTCCACGATTGTCAATACCATTCCTTTGTGGAAAAGTCAGATGGTACTGGCGCTGGGTGTGAGTCACGCAGAGCAGGCGGCACGAGCACAGAGGGAAGTGTCAGACATGACCAACGAACTGCTTAAGAGGAATGCAGAGACCTTGAAGATGGCTACGGTGGAGAGTGCGAAGGAATCGGAGCGCGGCATTATTGATATGGAGACCTTGAAGAATACCAATGCCAGCCTGATTTCCACCCTGGATGAAGTGATGAAGATTCAGACGGAGGGCCGGGAGAAGAGAAGAGTCGCAGAGGCGGAGATGAAGGCCATGGAGAATGAATTGAAAGATAAGCTGTTGGAGATCAGCAGGCGCTAGATGATAAGAAGAAACTGTAGAAAGTAAAGGTGATTCCATGAAATGGATGAAGTTCAGGATCAAGACAACAGTAGATGCAGAGGATGTGATTATCAGCACCCTCTATGACATCGGCCTGGAAGGTGCGCAGATTGAGGATAAGGTACCGCTGACTGCGCTGGAAAAAGAGCAGATGTTTGTGGATATCCTGCCGGACGGGCCGGAGGATGACGGGATTGCCTATCTGAGTTTCTTTGTGGAAGAAAAAGAGGATGGCAGTCTGGAACTGAACGGTGTACCCACGGACAAGGATACGATCGTATCACAGATAGAGGCGGAACTTGAGGATTTGCGCACATTTATGGAAATCGGAGAGGGCGCCATCTCTGTGACGGAGACGGAAGATATCGACTGGATCAATAACTGGAAGCAGTATTTTCATCAGTTCTATATTGATGATCTTCTGGTGATTCCGTCCTGGGAAGAAGTGAAAGAAGAGGATAAAAGTAAGAAGATATTACATATCGATCCGGGTACGGCCTTTGGGACGGGTATGCATGAGACCACCCAGCTGTGCATCCGCCAGATTAAGAAGTTCCTGACAGAGGAGACAGAACTTCTGGATGTGGGGACGGGCAGCGGCATCCTGGCCATTCTGGCGCTGATGTACGGTGCCAGGCACGCGGTGGGAACAGATCTGGATTCCTGTGCAGTGGAAGCTGTGGCACAGAATATGGAAGCCAATGGTATTCCGGCGGAGTCTTTCCGGATGATGATCGGCAATATCATTACAGATAAGGATGTGCAGGATGATGTGGGTTATGTATGCTATGACATCGTAGTGGCAAACATTCTGGCAGATGTGCTGGTGCCGCTTACTCCTGTGATTGTAAACCAGTTGAAAGAAGGCGGGATTTATATCACTTCCGGTATCATTGATACAAAGGAGCAGGAAGTGCGGGAGGCCATTGAGGCAGCAGGACTTACGGTGATCGAAGTGACTTATCAGGGTGAATGGGTGTCAGTGACGGCACGAAAGGAATAAAAAGACGGCATGAATTTTCGACAGGGTTCTTCGTACGAAACGCTGTGGAAAGGGGACGATATGAAAAAAACAACAGAAAAAACAAATATGAGGTTAGTGAGATATACAGCGGGAATTCTGGCACTTGTCTGGATGTGTGTTATTTTTGCCTTTTCGGCGCAGACGAAGGAAGAATCCAGCGCGGTGAGTGAGAGTTTAAGCTATCGAATGGTCAGTTCCACAGGGCATTTTTTCCATTGGAATCTGGATGAAGAGCAGCTGCGTGAGATTGCCAATACGATTGAGTATTTTGTCAGAAAGGCCGCTCATATGACGGAGTTTGCAATCATGTCAATTCTGCTGTTTGTCTGGCTCGGCTTATGGGAAATGACTCTGTTTCGCAGGGGAATGACAGCGTTTCTGGCAACGGCTGTCTATGCTGCCAGCGATGAATTTCATCAGCTGTTTGTCCCTGGAAGAGCGGGACGTGTCAGTGATGTGCTGCTTGACAGTTCGGGAGCCTTATTGGGCGTTATCTTTTTTATACTGCTTGGTAAGCTGTTTGTGGTATTGAGGGATAGAAGGCGCAAAAAGCGTCAGGCGAAAGGGTAATGGAGAATATAGGAATTTATTTATGCGGACAGGGGTGATGTCATGTATCAGTTCTTTGTAGAACCATCACAAATACAGGATAAGAGGATTATTATTACTGGCAGTGACGTGAATCATATCAAAAACGTTCTTCGCATGAAACCCGGCGAAGAGATTGCCGTAAGTAATGGGATCGATGGCAGGGAATATCGTTGCGGGATAGAAGAATTTGCGGAGGATACAGTAGTTTGTACCCTCCGTTTTATCAAGGAGGAAGGGGTGGAACTTCCTGCCGATATTTATCTGTTCCAGGCGCTTCCCAAAGCGGATAAGATGGAATTGATTGTCCAGAAAGCCGTGGAACTTGGTGTGCATGAGATCATCCCGGTGGCGGCGAAACGCTGCGTGGTGAAGCTGGATGAGAAAAAGGCGGCAGGGAAGGTGAACAGATGGCAGGGGATTGCAGAGGCCGCGGCCAAGCAGAGCAAGCGGGGTGTGATCCCTAAAGTACACATGCCAGTTTCCTTTCAGGAAGCTGTGAATCTTGCCAGGGATATGGATGTCAGATTGATTCCCTATGAACTGGCAGAAGATATGGCGCATACCAGGGCTGTGATAGGGGCAGTGCAGCCGGGTCAGGGCATCGCGGTCTTTATCGGGCCGGAGGGTGGCTTTGAGGAGAGCGAGATACAGACAGCATTGTTTAACGGGATAGAGCCTGTCACATTGGGCAGAAGGATTCTCAGAACAGAGACGGCGGGGCTTACAGTGCTGTCGTGGCTGATGTATCATCTGGAAAAGTAGAGAATGCAGGTTGTTTCTAAAAGGAATCAAAAATAGACGAGTGACCTTCGCGAAAGGACCACATATTATATGTATATAAAGTTAGAGAGAAGAATATTCCTAAATTTTGTCTGTGACAAAACTTCCGTAGAATATGAAATCTGAGAGAAAGGAATGGCAAAAATGGAAGTGTATTTGGATAATTCTGCGACTACCAGATGCTTTGATGAGGTTGCGCAGCTGACGCATAAAATCTTGTGTGAACATTACGGCAATCCTTCCAGTATGCACCATAAAGGGGTGGAAGCAGAAAAGTACTTAAGAGATGCCAGAGAGACACTTGCTAAAATTTTAAAGGTGAATGAAAAGGAGATTTTGTTTACCTCTGGGGGAACGGAATCTGATAATATCGCACTGATCGGCACGGCGATGGCTAATCACAGAAGAGGCCGTCATCTGATCACCACACAGATAGAGCATCCGGCGGTTTTACAGCCCATGGCTTATCTGCAGAACCAGGGATTTGAAGTGACTTATCTGCCTGTGGACAGGGAGGGACGGATACGATTGTCAGATCTCGAACGTGCCATCAGACCGGATACGATTCTGGTATCCATCATGCACACCAACAATGAGATAGGCAGTCTGCAGCCGATTGCAGAGGCCGGTGCGCTGATCAAGAGATGTAATCCTCAGACACTGTTCCATGTGGATGCTGTGCAGGGATTTGGTAAATTCCGTATCTACCCAAAAAAAATGCAGATTGATATGTTATCGGTCAGCGCCCATAAGATTCATGGGCCCAAAGGAGTGGGGTTCCTTTATCTGAGGGAGGGTGCCAAAGTAAATCCTATTATGTACGGCGGCGGTCAGCAGAAGGGTATGCGTTCCGGCACGGAAAATGTGGCCGGGAGCGCCGGCATGGCCATGGCGGCAGAGATGGTGTACCGGGATCTGGACCGCGACATGGAGAGAATGTATGTGCTGCGGGAGATGTTGATAGATGGGGTAAACAGCATAGAAGACGTGAAGATCAACGGCTGTCCGGACAGGGAAGGCGCTGCGCACATCGTGAGTCTTTCCGTGCGTGGTGTTCGCAGTGAAGTGCTTTTGCATGCGTTGGAAGAGCGGGGCATTTACGTATCAGCCGGGAGCGCTTGCGCAGCCCATAAGCCGCAGCCTTCCGCTACCTTGAAGGCCATCGGCGTGGAGAAGGAGCTGTTGGAATCCACAATTCGGTTCAGCCTCTCAATATTTACCACCAGAGAAGAGATTGAATATACTGTGCAGGCCTTGTGTGAGATGGTGCCTATGTTGAGAAGGTATACCAGACGTTGACGGCAGGATAAGTACAGGAATAAACAAGATGGTTTTGGATATACAGTCTGTGATGGTAAAATGTAACTATATAGATGGCGGGACGGCAATACTGGCTTTGACCGTTCCGCTTCAAATACAAAATAGATGGGAGAGATTATGTACAAATCATTCTTGATTAAATATGCAGAAATAGGTGTGAAAGGAAAAAACCGCTATCTGTTTGAGGAAGCGTTGGTTAAACAGATTAAGTATGCCCTGAAAAAGACGGAAGGCGAATTTGCCGTGCGCAGGACAGATGGCCGGATTTATGTAGATGCGCCTGCAGAATTTGACTATGATGAGACTGTGGAGAATTTGCAGAAAGTGTTTGGTATCTCCGGTATCTGCCCGGTGGTGCATGTGGAGGATGAAGGTTTTGAAAAACTGGGGGAGGCTGTGGTGCGCTATATAGATGATGTGTATCCGGACAAGCATAAGACCTTCAAGGTGGCGGCCAGACGGGCGCGCAAAAATTATCCGCTCAACTCCATGGAGATTAACACAGAACTGGGCGGCATCCTTTTGGACGCCTATCCGGAGATGCATGTGGATGTGCACAAGCCGGATATTCTTCTGAATGTGGAGATACGGGACAAGATATATCTGTATTCTGAGATCATACCGGGACCGGGCGGGATGCCTGTTGGAACCGGCGGCAAAGCGATGCTTCTGCTTTCAGGCGGTATTGATTCCCCGGTGGCAGGCTGGATGATTGCCAAGCGGGGTGTGAAGATAGATGCGGTATATTTTCATGCACCGCCATATACCAGCGAACGCGCGAAGCAGAAGGTGGTAGATCTGGCGAAGAAGGTTGCGGCCTACACGGGGCCGATCTATCTGCATGTGATTAACTTTACAGATATTCAGTTATATATATATGATAAATGCCCGCATGATGAACTGACCATCATCATGCGCCGCTATATGATGCGGATTGCGGAACATATTGCCGGTCAGACAGATTGTCTGGGCCTGATCACCGGGGAAAGTATCGGGCAGGTAGCTTCTCAGACCATGCACAGTCTGGCGGCTACCAATGAGGTCTGCACGATGCCGGTTTACCGGCCGTTGATTGGGTTTGACAAGATGGAGATTGTGGAAGTGTCCGAAAAGATTGATACCTATGAGACCTCGATACTTCCTTATGAAGACTGTTGTACCATTTTTGTGGCCAAGCATCCGGTGACCAAACCGAATCTGAATATTATCAGAAAACATGAGCAGAATCTGCAGGAGAAGATAGGGGAACTGGTGGAGAAGGCAATTGCTGAGGATGAGTTGATCGTGGTTCGTTAACGGGTCAGGAAAAGGAAATTAATCTTTGAAAGTTTATCTCTGAACTGACAACAGTGGATAGAATCATAAAGAGAATAAAAAAGAATCACTTAACAGCATAAGTGATTCTTTCGGTTTTCTTTGATAAGTATTACATGATGTAGGGTTTTAATGTTTCCATAACCTCATCGATGCCATCCTCAGCGTGGATGTTGAGGTCGATGGGTTTGGATAAATCCAGACTGAAAATACCCATAATGGATTTGGCATCGATCACGTATCTGCCGGATACCAAATCGAAATCATAATCAAACTTTGTGATATCATTCACAAATGATTTAACCTTATCAATAGAATTTAATGAAATCTGTATGGTTTTCATTTCGGAATTACCTCCTTTGCTTTTTATGCTATCTGCTTTAATACTAAATGCTGGAAGTGTAAAAGTCAATGATAAAACAATACAAAAAATGCGGGGGTTACTATGAAAAGTGTAGCACTACATAACCTGGGATGCAAGGTGAACAGCTACGAGTTAGATGTTATGCAACAAACGCTGGTGGAAAAGGGTTATTCGATTGTACCTTTTGATGGGCCGGCGGATATTTATATCGTAAATACCTGCACTGTCACGAATATTGCGGACAGAAAGAGCCGGCAGATGCTGCATCGGGCGCGGAAACTGAATCCGCAGGCCGTGGTAGTGGCAGTGGGCTGTTATGTGCAGACGGGACAGGATACAATAGAAAAGGATGACGCCGTGGATCTGGCCATCGGGAATAACCGCAAGAAGGACTTGGTGGAAATCTTAGAAAATTATCTGGCAGGGCGGGCGGAGGCTGAGGAATCCGTCTGCGATATCATTGACATCAATCACACCGATGAATATGAGGAGATGACTCTAAAAAGGACTGCGGAGCACACCAGAGCATACATTAAGATTCAGGATGGATGCAACCAGTTCTGTTCTTATTGTGTGATACCCTACGCCAGGGGGCGTGTCAGGAGCAGAAAGCAAGATAATATTATCAGGGAAGTGGAAGGCATCGCCGGGGAAGGCTATCAGGAGATTGTCCTGACGGGAATCCATATCAGTTCCTATGGCATGGATCGGGGCGGTTGTGAACTATTACAGCTGTTGGAAAAACTCCACGAGATAGAGGGAATCAGGCGAATCCGGCTGGGTTCTCTGGAACCCCGTATCGTGACGGAGGAGTTTGCGAGAAAGATCAGTGCAATGCCCAAAGTCTGTCCGCATTTTCACCTTTCCCTGCAAAGCGGCAGCGACACGGTACTTCGCAGGATGAACAGGAAGTATGACAGGGAAGCATATTTTCAGGCCACAGAATATCTGAGGCGCTTTTATGAGAATCCGGCGATCACCACGGACGTGATCGTGGGATTTCCGGGAGAAACACTGGAGGAATTTCAGGAGACGGAAGAATTTCTGCGCCGGATAAAATTCTTTGAGATGCATATCTTTAAGTATTCCAAGCGCCGGGGGACACGGGCGGCTGAAATGGAGGGACAGTTTACAGAGGCCGAGAAGAGCAGGCGCAGCGCGGTGCTTATGGAACTGGAACGCCAGATGTCCCATGCTTACCGCAGTGGGTTTATCGGCAGGGAAGTGGAGGTTTTGTTTGAAGAAAAACAGGTGAAAGCTGGAAGGACATATTGGATTGGGCATACTTCACAGTATATCAGAGTGGCGAGAGCCGCACAGGATGGAGAGGATTTGCATAACATGCTTGTCAGAGGAAAGATAAGCGGCTTTTTGGAAGAGGATGTTATGCTGCTTGGCTGATTTAGGGGGTTGATTTCAGGTCATTTTCGGGATGTTTTCTGACAGAGGAGGACTTTGTGATTGAATTTTGTGTGACGATAGAGTATTATGGTAATAATAGGTATGAAACCAAGTCGAGACAATAGATAAGGGTGTGAAACGATGCAGGATTTAGAGAACACACAATTTTTTACAGTAGAGACCGAACCGGAGACAGGGGTGAAACTGGTGCTGTCCACGGTGTATGAAGCACTGACTGAAAAGGGATATAATCCTGTCAATCAGATTGTGGGATACATTATGTCCGGAGATCCCACATATATTACGAGTCATAAGAGTGCCCGCAGTCTGATCATGAAAGTAGAGCGAGATGAACTGGTGGAAGAGATGTTGGTGGAATACATCAAGAATTCTATTGTTAAGGGACAAAAATGACTAGATTGGTCAATTGATGGAAAGCGATAACGGCGAATGAGAATCATGGGATTAGATTTCGGTTCTAAAACGGTGGGTGTGGCTATCAGCGATCCATTGCTGATCACGGCACAGGGAATTGAGATCGTCAGGCGAAAAGATGAAAATAAACTACGGCAGACGCTGGCACGGATCGAGGAACTGATCGTGGAGTATGAGGTGGACAGGATTGTGCTGGGGTTCCCCAAGAACATGAATGATACTCTGGGAGAGAGGGCGGAGCTTTCGCTGGAGTTTAAGGACAAGCTGGAGAGAAGGACTGGACTTCCTGTGGTGATGTGGGATGAGCGGCTTACAACTGTGGCGGCGGACAGAGCGATGATGGAGGCCGGAATCCGCAGGGAACATCGCAAAGAACATGTGGACAAGATTGCGGCGATTTTTATTCTGCAGGGATATCTGGATTATCTTGCCAGTAAGGAGAACGAGTAGCGTGGAGAAGATTATTTTTACACCGGACGGGGAAGAGGCGGTTGCTTTTTATGTGCTGGAGCAGACCAGGCTTGGCGGCGTAGATTACCTTCTGGTGACAGATTCCGAGAATGAGGACGGAGAAGCGCTTATCATGCGTGATATTTCGGCGGCGGACGAGGAAGAGGCGCTGTATGAGATCGTGACGGAGGATGAGGAATTAAGCGCAGTGGCAGCTGTGTTTGAAAATATGTTGGATGACGTGGATTTATTATAATTGTTAATGGAGGGAAGTTTTTTTGAGGAAAAATGAACAAGGAAGATCAGCTGACAAGCTGAGGGTTATCCCATTAGGCGGACTTGAGCAGATTGGGCTTAATATTACTGCCTTTGAGTATGAGGATAGCATTATTGTGGTGGATTGCGGTCTGTCATTCCCGGAGGACGAGATGCTGGGAATCGATCTGGTAATCCCGGATATTACGTATTTAAAGGACAATGCAGATAAAGTAAAAGGATTTATCATCACACATGGGCATGAAGATCATATCGGGGCGCTGCCTTATGTGTTAAAGGAATTGAATGTGCCCGTTTATGCTACAAAGCTGACCATGGGTATCATAGAAAATAAACTTACAGAGCATGAGCTCATGGGCACGACCAAGCGGAAAGTTGTTAAATTTGGACAGTCCGTCAATTTAGGACAGTTTAGGATTGAATTTATTAAGACGAATCACAGTATCGTGGATGCGGCGGCATTGGCGATCTATTCCCCGGCAGGCGTGGTGGTGCATACGGGAGATTTTAAAGTAGACTATACGCCGGTGTTCGGCGATGCCATTGATCTGCAGAGATTTGCAGAGATTGGCAGAAAGGGCGTATTGGCATTGATGTGCGATTCCACCAATGCGGAGCGGCTGGGATTTACGCCTTCCGAGAGGACAGTGGGACAGACATTTGATTCGCTCTTTTTAGAGCATAAGGATACCCGTATTTTGGTAGCTACCTTTGCCTCTAACGTGGACAGGGTGCGGCAGATTATCAATACGGCTGATAAGTTCGGGCGAAAAGTGGTGGTGGAAGGCAGAAGCATGATCAATATCATAGATACGGCTTCTAAACTCGGCTACCTGCAGATACCGGACCGGACATTGATAGATGTGGAAGAACTGAAGAACTATCCGCCTGAAAAGACGGTCATCATCACCACCGGAAGCCAGGGAGAGAGCATGGCGGCGCTCAGCCGTATGGCGAGCAATAATCATAAGAAGATTTCTATTATGCCGGGAGATACGGTGATCTTTTCTTCTCATCCCATACCGGGTAACGAGAAGGCAGTGACGAATGTTATCAATGAGTTACAGATGAAAGGTGCAGACGTGATCTTTCAGGATGTGCATGTATCGGGACATGCTTGCCAGGAGGAAATCAAACTGATTTATTCCCTTGTCAGGCCCAGATATGCGATTCCGGTTCACGGTGAGTACAAGCATAGAAAGGCGCAGGCCAAGATTGCGGCGCAGCTTGGTATTCCGAAGGAAAATATCTTTATGCTACAGTCCGGCGAGGTGCTGGAGATGGATGACGAGAGAGCTGCTGTGACAGGTAAAGTACCTGTAGGCGCCATTCTGGTTGACGGTCTGGGTGTGGGCGATGTGGGCAATGTGGTGCTGCGAGACAGACAGCATCTGGCGGAAGATGGCATCCTGATCGTGGTATTGGCACTGGATTCCCACAGTGATCAGTTGGTGTCTGGCCCGGACATTGTGTCCAGGGGATTTGTTTATGTGAGAGAGTCCGATGAACTTTTGGATGAGGCGAGACTGTTGGTGGATGAGGCTGTGCAGGATTGTCTGGACAGAGGTAAGACTGACTGGGGTAAATTAAAAGGTACGATTAAGGATGTGCTCAGTGATTTTGTCTGGAAGAAGACCAAGAGACGCCCGATGATTCTGCCGATTATCATGGAAGTATAGGCGGGACCGGTTTTGGATAAAGTACTTTAAGGAGGAGCCAGCATGTCAGACAGCGAAGTGAAGGAAGCAATTAAACAATTTGCAGATAAGATCATGGAATCGGATACTTACAAGGAGTATCTGTATCAGAGAGAAAGAATTAAGAAGCAGCCGGAATTATATGATAAGGTAAACGAATTCCGGCAGCGGAACTTTGAACTCCAAAATGAAACAGATGAAGAGGAACTGTTTGACCGTATGGAGGTTTTTGAGAAAGAGTATGAGAAATTCAGGGAGAATCCATTGGTAGACGATTTCCTGAGAGCGGAACTGGCTTTCTGCAGGTTGATGCAGGAAGTGGATCTGCTTCTTGCCGAAGCCATAGATTTTGAGTTATAGGAAAACTGCTCTGAAGTGAGGAAGCGGAGATGAACATGAAAGTGATGTCTATTATTGGAGGGGTTGCCGAACTTATCATTAAGATCGCAGCGTTTGTATTTATAGTGATGTTTATTTTAAAATCGGCCATCACAGCTTACGATTATGGATACCGGGTGTTTGCGGAAGAACCACTCACGGTAGGAGAGGGCAGGACGATCAGCATATATGTGGAGGAAGATGCTTCTGCGAAAGAGATTGGGGAGATGCTGCAGGAAAAGGGGCTGATCCGGGACGCCAACCTGTTTGTGATTCAGGAACTGCTGTCTGAGAACCATGACAAGATACAGCCGGGAATCTATGATTTGAATACTTCCATGACGAGTCAGGAGATGCTTTCTGTGATGGGCACAGTTCCGGAGGAATTAGAAGAACTTCCTGGAACCACGGTACCGAGTGTGGAAGAGATCACAGGTATCAGCGATAATCCTGATGTCGATGGAGAAGACGACAGTACCGGGGAAGAGGGAGAGGAAGAAGACTCCGGGGATGAGACACCGGAAGAGGAAACCGGAGAGTAGACATGCAGAGGAAGGAAGCGTGAGGCAAAGAAGGCAGCACGATGGGAGGATGACAGGTCATGATAACAGACGAGCGTATGAGCGCATTTATTGATTCTCTGGAACCTGGCAATACTCCCTTTTTAGATCAAATAGAGCGTGAAGCGAAAGAAACCAATGTGCCGATTATACGCACGCAGACGCAGGGGCTGATCAAGTTTCTGCTTGCGGTGCAAAAGCCCATGTCGATTTTGGAAGTGGGGTGTGCCATTGGTTTTTCTGCGTTATTGATGAGTGAATATGCGCCAAAGGGTTGTCAGATCACGACTATAGAGAATTATGAGAAAAGGATTTCCATTGCCAGGGAGAACTTTGCCCGGGCGGGCAAAGAGAAGCAGATTACACTGCTTGCCGGGGATGCGGCGGATCTTCTGAAAGAACTGACAGGGTCCTATGACTTTATTTTTATGGATGCTGCAAAGGGGCAGTATGTGAACTTTCTTCCCGATGTGGTGAGGCTTTTGGCGGCAGGCGGCATTTTGCTTTCCGATAATGTGCTGCAGGACGGGGATGTGATTGAGTCCAGGTTTGCGGTAACGAGAAGGAACAGGACGATACACAGCCGGATGCGGGAGTATTTATACGAGGTGAAACACCATGAGCAGCTGGAGAGTGTGATACTGCCGGTGGGAGATGGTGTGACTTTGAGCGTGAAAGTATGAAAGCGTGCAGAGAATTTCGGGAAATGTCGAAAGATGGACCGTTTCTTTGTAGAAGGTATAGGAGCTAAGAGAGGTTTAACATGAGAAAGAAACCGGAATTGCTGGTTCCGGCCAGCAGTCTTGAGGTATTAAAAACCGCAGTGGTCTTTGGGGCGGATGCGGTCTATATTGGCGGAGAGGCTTTCGGGCTGCGGGCCAAGGCCAAGAACTTTACCATGGAAGAGATGGCGGAGGGAATCGCTTTCGCACATGCTCGGCGTGTGCGTGTGCATGTGACGGCCAATATTCTGGCTCATAATTATGATCTGGAAGGGGCCAGGGATTATTTCCGGGAGTTAAAAGAATTAGGTCCGGATGCCCTGATCATTGCGGATCCGGGGATGTTTATGCTGGCACGGGAAATCTGTCCGGAGATAGACATTCATATTTCTACGCAGGCGAATAATACCAATTATATGACCTATCAATTCTGGTATAATCAAGGAGCGAAGCGAGTGGTCTCCGCCAGGGAACTTTCGCTGAAGGAGATTAAGGAGATCAGGGAGCGGATTCCGGAAAAGATGGAGATTGAGAGTTTCATTCACGGTGCCATGTGCATCTCCTATTCGGGCAGATGTCTTCTGAGCAATTATTTTACGGGCAGGGATGCCAATCATGGTGCCTGTACCCATCCATGCCGCTGGAAGTATGCGGTGGTGGAGGAGACCAGACCAGGAGAATATCTGCCGGTTTATGAGAATGAGAGAGGCACTTATATCTTTAACTCGAAAGACTTGTGTATGATTGAACATATCCCGGAACTGATCGATGCAGGGATTGACAGCTTTAAAATAGAAGGAAGAATGAAGACAGCGCTCTATGTGGCGGCTGTGGCCCGCACCTATCGCCGGGCAATCGATGATTATTTCACATCCGAAGAAACATACAGAGCCAATATGGACTGGTACCGGGCGGAGATTGCCAAGTGTACTTACCGACAGTTCACGACAGGTTTCTATTTTGGAAAGCCGGACGAGAACACACAGATTTATGACAACAGCACCTATGTCAATGAATATACCTATCTGGGTATTGTGGGCAGTCTGGAGCCGGCGCCGGGGACAAGCGGTGAACCTGCCGGAGCGGATGGGACAGGGCTGTGTGCCCGCATTGAACAGCGCAATAAGTTCAGCGTGGGTGACGAGATTGAGATTATGAAGCCGGACGGCGCCAATGTCCAGGTCAGCGTGCTTGCCATGTATAACGAGCAGGGAGAGGCGGTAGAGTCCTGTCCGCACTCGAAACAAGTGATTTATTTGTGGCTGAGTAAGACCCCGGATGTCTATGATATTTTGCGCAGTAAGATATTATAAGTGAGATTTTAATGTCTTTCATTATATAAAGATACAAGATAAAAGATACAAAAGAGAAAATGTAATTTGGGAGAAGATTTATGACATATATGTCGTTTTGGTTTTATGTATTCGTGCTGGCAGCAGCGGTGTTGTATTATATGATGCCCATGAAGGGAAGATGGGTGATCCTGTTGGCCGGCAGCCTTTTCTTTTATTGGCAGGCCATGGGGACGGCGGGCGGGATGGCGGTAATCCTTATCACTGTTGCAGCGGCTTACGGCGCCGGCCTTTTATTGCAAAGACTGAGAAAAAGAAGTGTATTTGTCATTGCGGTCCTGTTGATGATTCTCCCGTGGCTGTGCATCAAAAACGGCAATTATGTTCTGGAAGTCTTATTACATAAAGCTGCTGTCTCCTGGATCGTTCCAGTGGGCATTTCTTTCTATACCCTGCAGATTATTTCTTATCTGGCGGATATCTATATGGGCAGGATTGAGGCACAGAGAAATCCGGCCAAGTTCGTTCTTTATGTGATGTTTTTCCCACAGATTGTACAGGGTCCTATCCCTCGTTATGACAGGCTGGCAGAGCAGCTCTATACCGGACATTCCTTCTGTGAGAGAACCGTGGTAGGCGGCTTTTACAGGATTTTGTGGGGATTTTTCCTGAAGCTGATGATCGCAGACAGAGCGGCGGTGGTGGTGGACGAGATATTCGGCCTTCCATATCAGTATACAGGATGTTACGTTCTGGTGGCGGGTGCGTTATACAGTATACAATTATATGCGGATTTCGCGGCATGTATTTCCATATCTAAGGGTGTGGCCAATTTGTTTGGTATTCAGCTGGCGGACAATTTTCACCATCCCTATCTGGCGGTCTCTGTGAAAGATTTCTGGCACAGATGGCATATATCCCTGAGCGAGTGGCTGAAAGACTATATTTATATCCCCCTGGGCGGCAGCCGCAAAGGACGAGTCAGAACTTATATTAATCTGATCCTCACATTTGTGGTCAGCGGCATCTGGCATGGCGCCGGCCTTCGTTTCCTTGTCTGGGGTCTGATGCATGCGGCTTATCAGATGATAGGACAGCTGACCCAGGGGATACAGCGTAAGGCTGTAAGGATCCTGGGGCTGGAGGAGACTGCGGGTACCAGGATATGGATACGGCGGGCGTGGACATTCCTGTGTGTGATGATAGCATGGATTATTTTCCGGGCGGAAAATCTGCGAACCGGGTTACAGATGATAGGCAGTATATTCCGGGTACATAATATATGGATTTTTACCAATGATGCGCTGCTTGCACTGGGGCTTGACTGGAAGGAGTGGATTGTTCTTTTGGTTTCCATTCTGCTGCTCTTTGTGGTCAGTTTGAAACAGGAGAAGGGCGTTGTGTTTTCGGAGAAGATATTCGGACAGCCCCTCTATATAAGATGGGCTCTGTATCTGGTGTTCATCTTTGGTATCATGACCTATGGGGCTTATGGCATGGGGTATGATTCGCAGGCATTTATATACGGGGGATTTTAAGGTATGAAGAAGAATATGGGTTTTGCGTTGAGAGCGGCGGGCTTTTTTGTGGTATTTGCAATCTGTTTTCTGGTCTATTCCAGATTGATCACACCTAAGTTTTTTACCGATATTGACTGGCCTACGACCACCACTTATGCTGGTTTTTATGAACTTCCCAAGAACACGGCGGATGTGCTCTTTCTGGGGAGCAGTCATGGAGTTACATCGTTTCTGCCGCAGGAACTATACAATCAGTATGGGATTACCAGCTATAATCTCAGCTGTGAACAGCAGGGCATGGTGACGTCTTATTACTGGCTGAAAGAGGCGTTACGCTACCAGTCTCCGAAGGTGGTGGTCCTGGAATGCTATTTCTGTTTCCCTTATATGGTGGAAGAGCCCTTAAATACGGAGGAGAGTTATACCAGAAAAGCTATTGATTTTATGAAATGGTCGCCTGTCAAGGCGGAAGCTGTCAAAACCATCTGTGAAGTGGATGACAATCAGGATGTGTGGAGTTATTATTTCCCCAATGTCCGTTACCATACCAGATGGGAAAATCTGGACAGGAATGATTACCGCTATCGGGAAATGGCAGGCAGGGCAGGACTGAAAGGGTTTGCACCCCTGTATTTCCATCTGGGAGAAGAAGGCGAAGGGTTTGTGCCGCATGAGGCCGGCGAGACAGAGGAATGCGCAGAAATGGCGCCTTTGATGCGGGAGTATTTGGATAAGATCAATGACCTGTGCAGGGAAAAAGATATTACTTTGATTTTGACGATCACACCGGCTATGGCAGCGGATCATACAAAGTGCAATGCAGTACAGGCCTATGCGGCTGAGAAGGAACTTGCCTTTATCAGCTTTAATGAGCAGGATGTCTATCAGCAGATGGATTACCAGATCATGGTGGACAACTGTGATAACGGCCATCCCAATATATGGGGAGCAGCGAAAGTCACCAACTATCTGGGCGGAGTGCTGCAGGAGCAATTCGCCATAGAGAGTAAAGAGCACCCTCAGTGGGAGGAGACCAGGGAAGATTATGCCTTTATCACGGATATGTGCAGCCTGGATCATACCGGGGATATCGACAGCTATCTGTCGGCTCTGAATCATCAGCAGTATGCGGTGGTCATTGCTTCTAAGGATGATTTTACCAGCGCTTTAAGAGAATCTACGATCGACCTTTTGAGACAGCTTGGCCTGTCTGCGGATTTTGCCGGTCAGGAAGGGTGTAATTATCTGGCAGTGATATCAGACGGTAAAGTGTTGTTGGAAGAAGTGTCTGCGGAACCGATTGAATATCAGGGTGCGATCCAGAACGGATATATGCCGCTGTATGCGCGCAGTATAAAGGACGGCGGAGGCAATGGGCTGGCTTCGGTGATCATTAACGGGGAAGAATTATCCAAGAACCAGAGCGGTTTGAATATCATTGTATATAATAATCATACGAGAAGGGTTGTGGACAGCGTGTGGTTTAGCACCAATGTGCCGGAAAATACTATGGGGCGTTAAGGTCAGACAGGAAGGGATTCGGGGAGAAGTGAAAGAAAAGGAAGAAGAGATTTGTAGGGAAGTGAAAGAAAAAGAGGATTGTATAATTTAGACAATAGATTGGGTAAAGCGCTTACTTTTTTTACAAAATAGACGAAAATACAACTAGGGTATTGCAATGTAAAAAGTTTTAGAGTATCTTTATAGAAAAGGTTGTATACAGGTATCCAGAACAATGATGTTCCAAAAAGGTCTATTTTTGGAACATTTTTTTATGAGGAGGAGAAAAAATGAGCGGAACATTTAATGTGGAAGAAATTTTCGGTCAGGATGTATTTACTCTCGGTAAGATGAAGGAGCGTCTGCCGAAAAATGTGTACAAAGAAGTAGTGAATGTGATGAATCGCGGCGGAGAGCTGACCATGGACACCGCAAATGTGGTAGCTAAAGCCATGAAAGACTGGGCTGTGGAGAAGGGCGCTACGCACTATACGCATTGGTTCCAGCCATTGACCGGTATCACGGCGGAAAAGCACGATGCCTTCGTGGCTCATCCCGATGAGACCGGCAAGATGATGACAGACTTTTCAGGCAAGGAACTGATCAAGGGTGAGCCGGATGCGTCTTCTTTCCCGTCAGGAGGACTGCGCGCCACATTCGAGGCGAGAGGCTATACAGCATGGGATATCACTTCCCCTGCGTTTATTAAGGATTCAGGATGCGGTAAGATTCTCTGTATTCCCACGGCCTTCTGTTCTTATACGGGAGAGGCACTGGATAAGAAGACACCGCTTCTGCGTTCCATGGAAGCCCTCAGCGATCAGGCTCTGCGTATCGTGAGACTGTTCGGCAATACCGGAGCAACCAAAGTGGTTGCATCTGTGGGGCCGGAGCAGGAATACTTCCTGGTAGATAAAGACTTATATATGAAGAGAACCGATTTGATGTTTGCGGGCCGTACCTTGTTTGGCGCACCTGCACCCAAGGGGCAGGAGATGGAAGATCACTATTTCGGTGTCATCAGAGAGCGTGTCGGCGCTTTTATGAAAGATTTGAATGAGGAATTGTGGAAACTGGGTGTAACGGCTAAGACGCAGCATAATGAGGTGGCGCCTGCACAGCACGAACTGGCACCCATTTATGAGACGGCGAATATTGCCGTAGATCATAACCAGATTGTGATGGAGACCATGAAGAGAGTGGCGGTGCATCATAATATGAGATGCCTGCTGCATGAGAAACCATACGCAGGCGTGAACGGCTCCGGCAAACACAATAACTGGTCTATCACTACAGATAACGGGGTAAACCTTTTGGATCCCGGAGATACACCCAACGAGAATATACAGTTCCTGCTGGTACTGGCATGTATTATGAAGGCTGTGGATATCCATGCCGATTTGTTAAGACAGTCTGCGGCCGATGTGGGTAACGATCACAGACTCGGAGCGAACGAGGCGCCTCCGGCAATCATTTCCATTTTCCTGGGTGAACAGCTGGAGGATGTGGTGAAACAGCTGATCGAGACCGGTGAGGCAACTTCTGTCAAAGAAGGCGGTATTCTCCTGACAGGTGTTAAGACCCTCCCCGATTTTCAGAAGGACGCGACTGACCGCAACAGGACATCGCCCTTTGCGTTCACAGGAAATAAATTTGAATTCCGTATGGTAGGTTCTGCAGATTCCATCGCAAGTCCCAACACTACCCTCAATGCCATCGTGGCGGAGGCTTTCTGCGAGGCGGCTGACATTCTGGAAAAAGCGGAAGATAAGGAACTGGCGATTCACGACCTGATCAAAGAGTACATGACCAAACACCAGAGAATCATCTTCAATGGCAACGGCTATTCCGATGAGTGGGTGGAAGAGGCGCACAGGAGAGGCCTGCCGGATATCAAATCCATGATTGAGGCAGCAGGTACCATCACCACAGATAAGGCAGTGAAGCTGTTTGAGAAATTCGGTATCTTTACAAAGGTAGAACTGGAATCCCGCGAAGAGATCATCTATGAGACCTATGCAAAGACCATTAACATTGAGGCCCTTACCATGATCGATATGGCAGGCAAGCAGATTGTGCCGGCGGTCATCAGATATACAAAATCCCTGGCGGATACGGTAAATGCCGTGAAGATGGCAGGCGCAGATGCGACCACCCAGGATGAACTTCTGATGGTGGTGGGTGAGAAACTGACTGCCATGCAGGCAGCTTTAAGGAAATTGGAGAAGGCGGAGAAAGAAGCATCTCAGATGGAGGATGCCAAGGCACAGGCATTTTTCTACAAAGATACGGTCAAGGCCATCATGGAGGAGCTGCGTAAGCCGGCGGATGAACTGGAGATGATTGTAGACAAAGAATACTGGCCGATTCCTACTTACGGCGAGCTGATGTTTGAGATTTGAGGACTGTCAAAAAGCATCGAAAACTTTTTTGAAAATTTTTAAAAAAAATGAGGAAAAGGGCTTGCCAAACAGGCTCTTTTCCTTTATAATCGTTAATTGTTGATGGGCTATCGCCAAACGGTAAGGCAACGGACTCTGACTCCGTCATTTCAAGGTTCGAATCCTTGTAGCCCAGCTTGGAAACCCCGGTGAGAGTAATTCGCCGGGGTTTTTAAATGCGGAATTGAAATACTTCTTGCATATTATACCACGGTATCGGTATGATATATTTTAGAAGAAAATGGGTTACATATCACACAAAATACTGGATTTAATACATGCAAAATGAAATTTGATGGTATGTGTTGTCTGGGAGAGGGAGTACGTCATGTTGTATGTCTTGTTTGGCAATATCGGCCTTGTTTTGATTGGTATTTTGTTTTATAGATTTATACGAAAAATGAATTTTGCACAATTGCGTCCTATTATAATACAATTGTTGCCAGCGACTCTTTTCTTGGTGATTACTTATGCAATTTACACACCCAGTTCCCTGTTCTTACAAAACATGTCTGATTTTTCGATAACATATTTACATGTCATACCAAGTTTGTTGTTTTTGGTATTTATCATCTTCATGGATGTTTTATTTGTTGCATTATGTGTTATGAGTGAGAAGAATGTCGTTTTCTTCAGCGGATTTCTTTTTGCCCTGGCATTGGGGCTGTACGTTCAGGGGAATTTCCTGAATCCTCAGTTTCCGACACTGGATGGAGCGCCCATTGACTGGTCTATATATTATAAACGTGATTTTATCAGTAAGTTATTCTGGGTTCTGCTGCTGGTAATGTTGGCAGTATGTTTTTGGAGCCGTTGGAAAACAAAGTTACAACAGGCAATGAAATATCTTGCCTGTTTTCTGAGTGCGGTACAGGCAGTGTCCCTTGTGGCGCTGATTTTTATGAGTGAGCCGGACATTGGGAGTTATGGGTTTTCTAAAGAAGGAGAGTTTTCGGTTGGGGCAAAGGAAAATATAGTGATATTTGTTGTTGATAGTCTGCAGTCTTCTGCAATGAAAGAATATCTTGCGTCTGATGTGTATCCGTCAGATCGTTTTGATGGTTTTACATTTTTTGATAATGCGGTGTCAGGCGGATCGCCAACGGCAAGGGGATTACCGGTATTTTTGACGGGAAACGAGTACGACCCTCTGCAAATTGAGTCGGAAGCGGCCGCGGAACGATGGGAAGAGGTTACATTGTACGATGATTTGCATCAAAACGATTATGATGTACGTTTTTATTCTGATCTGTCATTACCTGGTGTTTCAGATAAGATCATAGATAATTTTGTACCATCCAATAAATATGTTGGGGATTATGCGGATTTTACAGGTCAATTATATAAATTAGTGAATTTATATCTGATGCCGCAATGTCTGAAACAATATTTCTGGTTGACTACGGATGATTTGACAAAGTCTGTTATAGCAGATGATGATCTTTATAAAATAGGAAATATTCAATTTCAAAGCGATTTGGAAGAGGCAGGCGCTCTTCAGATTAAATATGAGAAAGCCTTTCGCATGTATCATCTGTCCGGTGTGCATTATCCATATACAACGGATGAGAACCTTCAGATTGTAGAAGAGGGCTCTGTAACGGAACAACAAGTGTTACAGGGTGTCATGAAAGAAGTTTATAAATATATGGATTATATGGAAACGGCAGGAATATACGATGCGAGCACAATTATCATTACAGGAGATCACGGTCGTTTTGAGGAGAATAGTCCTGGGGCCAATGCGGCATTTTTGATAAAGCGGCCTTATGAGGATTTCGCTCTGCAGTATAATTCAGCGCCGGTACATTTCAGAAATGTTATACCTACATTGGCAGAGGTTGCTATGGAGGACTATTCAGCTTATGGACCTTCCGTGTTTGACATTACTGCCGCAAGTGACGTGGAAAGACTGCATACAATAGATACGCCGATCAGAGATAAAAATTCACTTGATGATGAATGGGACAAGACTGTGGAATGCAGATTTATCGTGCCGCCGGATGCAGAGGATATCTCTCAGTACAAAATTTGGGATCCCTATAATATCAACAGAATAGATTATCGCTTAGGGGAGAAGATTGATTATACCGCAGATAATATATATGCAGATCAGATAACGTATCGTATGTATAAGAATGCTGGGGGTGGTGTTACGGCCAGTAATGAATTGAGCATATGTTTTAATCTGCAGGATGCGGGAGCAGATGATTTGGTATTCCATTACACTTATTCGGAGATATACAATGAGAAGCAGACCATGCGTATCTACGCAAATGGGAGAAAAGTGGATGAAGTTGTATGTTCGCAAGAAGGAAAACATAAAGATAATACGGTTAACATCCCCGGTGATAAAATAGAGGATGATATATTGATACTCCGGTTTGTATTTCCCAATGCAGTGACGCCAAATCAGCTGGATAGAAGCAATACAGATACACGAGTATTATCTGTGACTTTTGAATCTATGTGTTTAATGAATGAGTGACTGGACGTAAAGAGGGGTGAATAATTTCATGCCGTAACCGAATTGACACCCCCTCACATCTAATGATAAAATATTCAACAGCAGCAAAAATCGACAGAAGTGAAAATACATTGTGAGGTTTCAGAGGCGGGCGGCACAGGTGTGCAAGGCCGCGCTACAGGGTAGATAGGAGGATATTTATGCCGCGTAGAACAGACATTCATAAGGTGCTGATTATAGGTTCAGGCCCGATCATTATCGGACAGGCATGTGAGTTTGACTATTCAGGAACACAGGCGTGTAAGGCGCTTCGGAAGCTGGGATATGAGATTGTACTTGTCAATTCCAATCCGGCTACGATCATGACTGATCCGGAGACGGCTGACGTGACTTATATTGAGCCGCTTAATGTAGAACGATTAGAGCAGATTATTGCAAAGGAACGCCCCGATGCGCTGCTCCCGAATCTGGGAGGGCAGTCTGGGCTTAATTTGTGTGCGGAACTGAACAAGGCAGGTATCCTGGATAAATATAATGTCAAAGTAATTGGCGTGCAGGTAGATGCTATCGAGCGCGGAGAGGACCGCATCGAATTTAAGAATACCATGAATAAGCTGGGGATCGAGATGGCACGCAGTGAGGTGGCCTATTCTGTGGAGGAAGCGCTTTCCATTGCGGAAAAGCTGAGTTATCCGGTGGTTCTTCGTCCGGCCTATACCATGGGCGGTGCCGGCGGCGGTCTGGTCTATAATAAAGAAGAATTGAAAGTAGTGTGTGCCAGAGGTCTGCAGGCCAGCCTTGTGGGGCAGGTTCTGGTGGAGGAATCCATCCTCGGCTGGGAGGAACTGGAACTGGAAGTGGTTCGGGATGCGGACAATAACATCATCACGGTCTGCTTTATTGAAAATATAGATCCGCTGGGTGTGCACACGGGAGATTCTTTCTGTTCCGCGCCTATGCTGACTATATCTGAGGAGTGCCAGAAACGTCTGCAGGAGCAGGCTTACAGAATCGTAGAATCAGTGCAGGTAATCGGCGGTACCAATGTACAGTTTGCTCACGACCCGGTGACAGACCGGATTATTGTCATTGAGATCAATCCCCGAACTTCCCGGTCTTCTGCGCTGGCATCTAAGGCGACAGGATTCCCCATCGCACTGGTATCGTCCATGCTGGCAGCAGGTCTTACCTTAAAAGACATTCCCTGTGGGAAATATGGAACGCTGGACAAATATGTGCCTGACGGCGATTATGTGGTGATTAAATTTGCCCGCTGGGCCTTCGAAAAGTTCAAGGGTGTGGAGGATAAGCTGGGAACCCAGATGCGCGCCGTGGGCGAAGTCATGAGTATCGGTAAGACTTATAAAGAGGCTTTCCAGAAGGCGATTCGTTCTCTGGAAACGGGACGTTATGGACTGGGACATGCGAAGGACTTTGACACATTATCAAAAGAAGAACTGCTTCACCGGCTGATCACGCCTTCCAGCGAGCGTCATTTCCTCATGTATGAGGCGCTGCGCAAAGGTGCGACCGTGGAAGAAATTTTTGAGATCACCAAAGTGAAAGCTTATTTTATTGAGCAGATGAAAGAACTTGTTGAGGAAGAGGAAACAATCCTGCAGCACAAAGGCAGCATGCTTCCGGATGAATTGCTGATCACAGCTAAGAAAGACGGTTTCTCCGACAAGTATTTAAGTCAGCTTTTGGAGGTTCCGGAGGAGGATATTCGTAACCGCCGTATCGCCTTGGGTGTGGAGGAAGCCTGGGAAGGCGTGCATGTCAGCGGCACGGAGAACAGTGCATATTTCTATTCCACATATAATGCACCGGACAAGAATCCGGTTAATGAAGATAAGCCCAAGATCATGATTCTGGGAGGTGGACCTAATCGGATCGGGCAGGGTATCGAGTTCGATTACTGCTGCGTCCATGCGGCTATGGCCCTTAAGAAACTGGGCTTTGAGACCATCATTGTGAACTGTAACCCGGAGACGGTGTCTACCGACTATGATACTTCGGATAAACTGTATTTCGAGCCTCTGACTTTAGAGGATGTATTGAGTATCTATAATAAAGAGAAACCTTTGGGCGTGATTGCGCAGTTTGGTGGACAGACACCGCTGAACCTGGCTTCTGAACTGGAAAAGAACGGCGTGCGAATCCTGGGAACTTCCCCTTCTGTCATTGACCTGGCGGAAGACAGGGATCAGTTCCGTGCCATGATGGAAAAACTGGAGATACCGATGCCGGAGTCCGGCATGGCAACCACGGTGGAGGAGGCCCTTGGCATTGCGGCACAGATTGGATATCCGGTGATGGTGCGTCCATCTTATGTGCTGGGCGGCAGAGGCATGGAAGTGGTCTATGACGATGAGAGTATGACAGAATATATGAATGCGGCGGTGGGTGTGACGCCGGATCGGCCAATCCTGATTGACCGGTTCTTAAATCATGCGCTGGAGTGCGAGGCGGATGCCATCAGTGACGGCACCCATGCTTTCGTGCCTGCGGTGATGGAGCATATTGAGCTTGCCGGTATCCATTCCGGAGATTCGGCCTGCATCATCCCTTCCGTGCAAATCCCGGAGGAGAGCGTGGAGACCATCAAGGAGTACACCAGAAAGATTGCAGAGGAGATGCATGTCAAGGGACTGATGAACATGCAGTATGCGATCGAGAATGGCAAGGTGTTCGTGCTGGAAGCAAATCCCAGGGCGTCCCGTACCGTTCCGCTGGTATCCAAGGTCTGCAATATCCGCATGGTGCCGTTGGCGACAGACATTATCACTTCGGAGATTACAGGCCGTCCTTCCCCCATACGGGAGTTAAAGGAGCAGGTAATCCCCAATTACGGTGTTAAGGAAGCGGTATTCCCCTTCAATATGTTCCCGGAAGTGGATCCAATCTTGGGACCGGAGATGCGTTCCACCGGTGAAGTATTGGGTCTGTCCCGTTCCTACGGTGAAGCTTTTTATAAAGCTCAGGAAGCGGTGCAGTCCAAGCTGCCCCTTGAGGGGACAGTACTCATTTCCGTCAATAAAAAGGATAAGGATGAAGTAGTAGAAGTGGCCAGGATTCTGGCAGAAGATGGATTTAAGATTATGGCCACCGAAGGAACTTATAACCTGATCACAGCAGCAGGTATTTCGGCCACCAGAGTTAATAAACTTTATGAGGGCCGCCCCAATGTGGGTGACATGATCACCAATGGAGATTTTGATCTGATTATTAACTCTCCTGTGGGGAAGGGTAGTGTGCATGATGACAGTTATCTGCGCAAGGCTGCAATCAAGGCGAAAGCGCCCTACATCACGACCGTGGCGGCGGCGAAAGTGACTGCGGAGGGTATCCACTATCTGAAAACCCATAAGAGCAGTGAAGTGAAATCGCTTCAGGAACTGCATGGGGAGATATATGATAAGGTATGACTTGAAAATAGAACGTATGTTTGCTATAATGAAACTGTAAGCATATTGTAGAAGGCAAGCGGAGAAATATTATGTCTCTTTAATGTAGTATTAGAGCAATTTATACTAGATATATGTAGTTGGAGATGATATACTACTATATATAGACGTGCTGGCAAGATAATGGCTACAAAATGTAATGGGAATTATAAGTATCAGTTTGCATTTTATACTGTGGCAGCATATATAAAAATTTAAGGAATACATATGATGAATAGAAATACTAATAATGACAGCGAGTTGGTAATTGGAATTGTCAGCCCGGTTGGAACTAATTCTTCTGAAATAAAAACATGTATTATAGATAGTTTAAATCAATTTAATTACAAAACCAATATAATCAAAGTGTCGGAACATATTTTGTCTAAATTTGTTGCTGATTTACCTGATTTTTCAGGCAAAGAATATGATCGAATCAGGTTTTTCATGGATAAGGGCAATGAAATTCGTAAAATGACTCAAGATGCAGCAATTCTTATGAAAGGCGTATCAGCTTATATTTATGACAATTATAGAGCGAATAATGAGGGACCGCAACCAAGAAATGCGTATATCATTGATTCTATTAAACATCCTGATGAGGTTGAATTTTTAAGAAATACGTATGGAGAGGGTTTTCATCTTATAGGTATTTCAGATACATATGAGCGCCGTAAAAAATATTTAGTCGATCGAAAGGGCATGTCTGAATCAAATGCTCAAACAATTTTAAATCGTGACAACAATGAAAAAGAAAAGAATGGGCAGCACACTGGGGATGTATATCAGCAGGCAGACTATTTTATTAGTGCAGGCGATAGTTCTACTGAAATGCAGGGGCATATATTTCGGCTTTTGGATTTATTGTTTGGTGATCCGTTTATAACGCCGACATTTGAGGAATATGCAATGTTTAGGGCGTATGTGGCATCTTTGAGATCGGCTGATTTATCCAGGCAAATTGGAGTTGTGGTGACAAAAGACAGTGAAATTTTGGCAGAAGGTGTTAATGACTGTCCAAGGGCTTTTGGTGGCGTATATTGGCCGGTTTATAACAAAGAAGAGGGAGAATATGAAGACGAAGTAAATGGAAGGGATTATAAATTTGAAGGAGGTTATGATTCAAATAAAATTCAACAGCAAAAAATAATCACAAACATTTTAAAAGAACTGAACTGTCCTAGTACAGATGAAAATATTGCGAAAATAAAGTCCACAGGGATTGGCGCTTTAACAGAATTTGGAAGAGTTGTACATGGAGAGATGGAAGCATTAATGATGTGCGCACGAAATGGCATCTCTACGAAAGGTTGTTCTATGTATATGACTACTTTTCCTTGTCATAATTGTGCGAAACATATTATTGCAGCAGGCATTAAAAAAGTGGTTTATATTGAGCCATATCCCAAAAGTAAAGCATTGGAATTTTATCCGAATGAGATTTCGCAAAATGGACAGAATAGTGAGAGAAAAGTAGTTTTTATTCCTTTTAAAGGTGTTGGGCCACACCGATTTATTGATTTGTTCTCAATGCACTCTATTAGGTGGTATTCACGTAACAGAAAAAATAAAGATGGGTATGTAATTCAATGGGACAGGAGCAAAGCTAATTTAAGGAATCCTATGTCTTTGATGAATTATATAGAAATGGAACAAAGTGCACATAAACAGTATACTGAGGAAATCGATCAAATAGGAAAGGAAAATAGGTAAAATGGAAGCAACAAAAGTAAATGAAAAAAGCTGGGATCCTAAGGAATCTTATGAAAAGGTAAATAAAACGATCAATGGATGGCCAAATTGGAAAAAGGATGCTTATAATAAAATGTTTGCAGTATCGGCGCATGCAGAAAAAATTATAGTGGAGCAATAAAGAGTACGAAATACTGGCATGTACATAGATACATAAATTGGTATAGATGCGATTCGCTGAAACAAGTTTAAGAGATCAGCTGACGCTGCACTGCGCATACTTTTTGGGCGAGATGCCGATCGCTTTGGTAAAAGCCTTGAAGAAAGCGCTATAATCGGTGAAGCCGCTTTTTTCATAGGCTTCCATGACGCTGCAGCCATCACTCAGCAGAGCCTTGGCGATGCTGATTCTTCTGGCGGTGATATATTTGTTGATGGTCGTACCGGTAGCTGCTTTGAAAATCCGGCAGATGTAAGATTCGCTCAAGAAAAATTCCCCGGCCAGCTGCGACAGAGTAAGGGGAGAAGAAATATGCAGATTAAGGTAGGTCAGGATATCATCCACCTGCTGATTGTGCACGCAGTTGACGGATATTTCCGGCATCTGGCAGGCCAGGGCCAGCCGGTTGACTAACACCAGCAATTCCATAAAAGCAGTTTGTTCATAAATGTCACAGGCGTAACCTTCTGCGCCTGTGATTTTATTAATATAATACAGGAAACGCTTCTGTTGTTCTTTGTTTAAAGCGATTCTATGGCAGAAAGTTTCCGGCCTTGCAGTGAAACAAGCATCCAGGTTTGTTCCGGCAGAAGAGAGGCGCTTCGGGTATTCTGGGTGAATGGACAGGACGATGCGCTCATGTGTCATCTTGTCGGCCTGTGTGATTTTATGGCTCTCGTATTGATTGATTATGAACAGATTGCCTGGTTCGATGTCATACAGTTTATTGTCGATCAAGAACTGTTTCCCACCGGACACAGAATAATAAATTTCGTAACAATCATGAATATGCATATCCATGGTTTTTTCTTCTTTATATAGGTGTGCAATGGCAAAGGTATGGGTAGCGGAACACTGTTCAATTGCCTCTCGGCAGGAATACAGTTCATTCATTTTGTTTTGTCCTTTCCGATGCAGATATCCGCACGCCTTAATTTATGTTTCATTCGCACAGCGGCTCTGCTAGTGTGGATTCCGGGATACGATGCATCTCCTGTTAGTGTGATTATAAGGGAAGGGTTCATTATTTTCAATATTTACAGAAATATTTGAAAAGACATAGAGAATTTAATCCTGTATAATAAGGAATATCATAAGAGAGAGTTTTGCCCTGGCACAGAAGTGAGGCAGGGGCGGACTTCATAACGGACAGGTTTACAGGCAAAACAGAAAGGATGGATGAGGAAATGGAACTGAGAACGGCGGCGTCACCAAAAGATATGAAGCACTATACGACAGAGAGACTGCGGGAGGAATTTTTGATTCAGGATTTATTCCAGCCGGGTCAGATCAAGCTGGTGTACAGTCATGTTGACAGGATTATTACAGGAGCGGCAGTGCCGGTGGAACCATTGGCGCTTACGGCAGGAGATGAACTGCGGGCGGAGTACTTCCTGCAGAGGAGAGAGATGGGCGTCATCAATGTAGGCGGCGCCGGCAGCATTACCATTGATGGGAAGAAATATGAGGTAGGATACAAAGAGGCTATGTATATCGGTATGGGTTCCAAAGACATTACTTTTGAGAGTGTCGATGCGAAAGAGCCTGCCAAGTTCTATCTAAACAGCGCACCTGCACATAAAACATATCCCACGGTACTGATCAGACCGGAAGGGACGGCGGAAGAAGGTGTGGTGATTGTAAAGGATGAGAACAAAGTGGAGTTGGGTTCTCTGGAAGAGTCAAACCACAGAGTGATCTGTAAGTATATCCTCCCCGGACAGGTGGAGAGCTGTCAACTTGTGATGGGCATGACCAAGCTGGCACCCGGCAGTGTATGGAATACCATGCCTTGTCACACACACGACAGACGAATGGAGGTATATCTCTATTTTGAAATGCCGGAAGATGCTATTGTGATGCACTATATGGGTGAGCCTGATGAGACGAGGCATATTGTGATGAGAAATGAGGAGGCAGTCATTTCACCGAGCTGGTCTATCCATGCGGGCTGCGGCACCAGAGCCTATACTTTTATCTGGGGCATGGTAGGTGAAAACCAGGCATTTAATGACATGGATGATGTGGCGATGAAAGATTTGCGCTGAAGTTGCGGCGAGGGATTTCGGATATAAAATGGAGGACAGGATCATGAGTGATTTTATGAAGAAATTTTCCCTGGAAGGGAAAATAGCATTGGTGACAGGGGCATCCTACGGGATTGGTTTTGCGATCGCATCTGCTTATGCTGAGGCAGGCGCAACGATCGTGTTCAACGATATCAAGCAGGAACTGGTGGACAAGGGACTTGCGGCCTACGAGGAAAAGGGGATAAAGGCACACGGCTATGTATGCGATGTGACGGATGAAGCACAGGTGCACGAACTGGTGGCTAAGATTGAGAAAGAAGTGGGTGTGATCGATATCCTCGTAAATAATGCGGGCATCATCAAGCGGATTCCCATGTGCGATATGACTGCTGAAGAGTTCCGTCAGGTCATCGATGTGGACTTAAACGCACCTTTTATTGTATCCAAAGCAGTCATTCCGAGCATGATCAAGAAGGGGCATGGAAAAATTATCAACATCTGTTCCATGATGAGCGAACTGGGGCGTGAGACTGTCTCTGCCTACGCGGCTGCAAAGGGCGGCCTGAAAATGCTGACCAGAAACATCGCGTCAGAGTACGGTGAGTTTAACATTCAGTGTAACGGCATCGGTCCCGGTTATATTGCAACCCCGCAGACAGCGCCTTTAAGGGAGGTGCAGCCGGACGGATCCAGGCATCCGTTTGATCAGTTTATTATCGCCAAGACACCGGCAGCGCGCTGGGGTGTGACGGAGGATTTACAGGGACCGGCTGTGTTCCTGGCATCCGAGGCATCTGACTTTGTGAATGGTCATGTGCTGTATGTGGACGGCGGTATTTTGGCTTATATTGGGAAGCAGCCGCAGTAAGGATAATTTGCTATCCGCTCAGATGCTGCTCCTGTCTGACATGCGCAAAATAATAAATGAAGATGCGTTAAAATGTATGGTTGAGATTCCAAACCGCTTGTGCTATCATTACCTTGACATTTGACCGGTCAAAGAGATATAAGGAGCAGGGATTATGGCAAGTATTAAGGATGTGGCAAAGGAAGCCGGAGTCGGGGTGGGCACTGTGTCCAGAGCGATCAATAATACAGGATATGTTTCTCCGGATACAAGAAAGAAGATTGATAAGGCAGTCGAAAAATTGAATTATACTCCCAATGAGTTGGCGCGTAATCTTTTTCGTAACAGAAGCGGAATTGTGGGAGTTATTGTACCGGACTTAAACCATCCCTTCTTTTCCAGCCTGGTCAAAAACATTGAGATGCAGCTTTACGGACAGGGATATAAAACAATGGTCTGTAATGCAGTGGGAGTCAGCGACAGAGAACGGGAATATCTGGATATGCTGGAACGCAACATTGTGGATGGCATCATTACAGGATCACATTGTCTTGACGGAGAAGAATACCTAAAGCATGAAAAACCGATCGTGTCGATAGACCGTGATTTTGGGCCGGAAATTCCCATTGTGGGAAGTGATCATATGATGGGCGGCAAAATGGCAGCAGAACTGATGATCAAGGATGGGCGAAAGCATGTCCTGCAGATCTGCGGAGTGTCTCCACATATTTTGGCGAACGAAAGACATTTGGCATTTCAGAAAACGCTGGAGGATAAAGGGGTGGAAGTGCTGACAGAAGAGATGGACTGGAATGTCTTCGAGTGGGAAGCCTTTCACAAAACGGCATTGAAGATCATGGAGAGACATCCGGATGTCGATGGCATTTTTTCGGGAGATTTAGGCGCAGTGGCCTGTATGAACATGGCCAGGCAAAGAGGAATGGATATACCGAAAGATATCAGTCTGGTAGGATTCGATGCAACCAGCGTGACCCAGATGGTCTATCCAAGACTGACTGCGATTCGGCAGAATGTGGAACTTCTGGCAGAAGTATCAGTGAATACATTGTTAGATCAAATTGAGCAAAGGCGTGACATTCTGCACAGACAGATTCTGAATGTGGATGTCTGTTGCGGGGGAACAACGAGGGCGGAGCAGGAACAAAGGCATAACAGATAGGACTGTACAGAGGAAAGATAGAACAGAGAAAGACAGAGCAGAGAAGAAATAAGAATAAAATAGAATTAAGACAGGGCAGAAAAGCAGGGTTGTGCAGAATGTACAAAAACACCCCCTGCTTTTTTGTGTAGAGAGTAAAAATTGTAAATATGCAGTTGACAAATAAATCGTAAAGAAATATAATATGCAATATGGAACGCGTTCCATAAAATATGAAAGAAAAGTGCTAATAAATCAAATTATATGTTCAAAAAATATTGATAATACGGCATGGAAACGGTTCTATATAATTTAGGGGAAATAGGGCACATGGAGATAATGACAGGAGTAAGATAAGCCGTAAACACTGTAAGACAGAATCATAATAGGTGTGAATGGATGGAGGAGGGTTTGTATGAATACAGGGAAATATACATGCTTGGAACTATTTGCAAAACAAACAGCGCCTGGAGGCAGGGTCAGAGTTCTCTCTGATACTCGGGAAAGCCAGGAGAAAGCAGCAGGCGGCAGTTATCATGCATGGCTCAAATTTTCGCTGTGTCCGGATACGGAATATGAGATTGTATGCGAGTCCTGCGATATATCTCTATGCTATCTGAGCGGCAGTGAAAACATATTAGAAACGGGTGTATGTTATCTGGAGAGAACACAGGATGGGGAAAAGTTTACCGTGCAGGATTCGGAGGCATGGTATGATCGTCCGATGCGGGAGGCTTATCATTTTGCACCCTGGAAAAACTGGATGAATGATCCTAACGGTTTATGTTGGTTTCAGGGATACTATCACATGTTTTATCAGTGCAATCCTCATGGACAGGAGTGGTCCAATATGTATTGGGGACACGCGGCTAGCAGAGACTTAGTCCATTGGACACATCTTCCCATTGTACTGGCTCCACAGGAAGATATTCTGATGAATCCAAAGACCGCTAAAGGCGGCGCATTTTCGGGTTGTGCGGTGGTTGATGGAGATGAGGTTATTTTCTATCTGACAAGGCATCAAGGGCCTTTGCAGGATTGCGAGGACACTGTTGAGCAGCAGTGGATTATGAGAAGCCGGGATATGATTCATTTTACAGAGGAAAAGTGTGTGATCGAGAGTCCGCCGGAAGAGGCGTCCTTTGATTTCAGGGATCCTAAAGTATTAAAGATTGGAGAAACATGGTACATGGTTCTGGGCAGTGCCATAAGGGGAAAGGGAGCCATTCTTTTATACGAATCAGAGGATAAGGAACACTGGAAATATGTACATCCTCTTTTGCTTGAAGAGCAGTACGAGATACGCTGTTTTGAATGTCCGGATCTGATGGAACTGGACGGCAGATATCTGGCAGTAGGCGCCTTTATGGAACATTATGACAGCTGTGGAAGATATCAGATGAGCAGGTATTATATTGGGAACTGGCGCGATCGAAAGATTGAAAAGGTAAAAGAAGGCTGGTTTGATTTCGGGAGCAATTGTTATGCGATGCAGAGTTTTGTGCATCAGGGCAGGCGGATCAGTATAGGATGGGTCTCTGATTTTTACGGTGAACATGTGAACTATCCGGACGGCGTTTATGGCAGTATGACGATTCCCAGACAGCTTCATATCAGGAACGACAGACTGTATATGACGCCGGTGGAAGAGATATTATCACTGAAAGGAGAGATACTCTATCAGGGCGGTGGAGAAAACATCATGATGCCGAAGATAGAAGGCAACGCTTACCGGGCAACGATAAAGTTTTCAGAGAACACCTTTTTTACAATTCTGCTCGGACAGGACAAAGACCGGTCAATCTCACTGATTCATGATCTAAAGGGGCTGCGGATTGTGACGAAAGGTGTAAGAAGCGAAGGTATAGACTTTGCGGCGGATGTGGCGGAAGTCAGAGAACTGGAGATTTATATGGATCGCCGCGTGGCAGAAGTCTATGTGAATGGGGGAGAAGCAGTGGGCACGAAAGTATTCTACAATACTTCTCAAGACGGATGCTTTGAATTGTGCGCTATGAGAGTGGGAAATGTCGAACGGGCGGAGTTAGCGCTTATGAAATCCATATGGAATCGGAGATGAGACGGCGGAAAAAGCACAATGAACTGTAAAGCTGTTACACGCTATCCTATGGGGTGGCAGAACAGAGGCCAGTATAGAACTAAGATAGATAAGAAAGGAGCGGTTAAAGTGAAAAAGAGAGCAGTTGCAGTTACACTCACAGCAATGATGGTCTCCTGCCTGTGCGCCGGGTGCGGGCAGACGAAGGAGAGAGTCAATGAAGAAGGCGAGTCAGTCATCACGGTCTGGAGTCCTACAGATGAGCCGGCCATCGAGGAGTGGTGGGTAGACAGAATCGAGGCGTTTAATGCAGAACACAAGGGAAAGATTCATTTACGGAGAGAAGCTATTGTTCGTGCGGATTCTTATGCGTATGAGGATAAGATCAACGCCGCAATCACATCCAATGATCTGCCGGATATCCTTTTTGTGGATGGGCCAACGGTGTCTGTGTATGCGGCTAATGAGATAACTCTTCCCATCGATGATTTCTTTACGAAAGAGGACTGGGATGATTTTCTGGATTCCTCTAAGCAGCAGAATACATATGATGGCAAGATCTATGCAATAGGGGCGACAGAAAGTTCGGTGGCGCTGTATTATAACGTGGATATGCTGGAGGAAGCAGGAATCCGTATTCCGGCGTCCAAGGAGGAAGCCTGGACCTGGGCGGAGTTCTACGATGCTGCCAGAAAACTGACCAAAGATGGTGTAGTGGGAACGAATATCATTATGGATAAAGGAGAGGGTCTGCCCTATGTTCTGGAACAATTCTGGATATCTAACGGTACGGATCTAATCAGTGCGGACGGCAGCCAGGCAGATGGTTATATTAACAGTCCGGAGGGAATAGAGGCGGCGGAATTTTTGAACAGCCTGATTCAGGGCGGCTACGCCAATATCGATCCCATTCAGAAGGAATTCCACAATGAACGCGCAGCTACAATGCTGGGCGGTTCCTGGGAAATAGCCACGCTGGAAAATGATTATCCGGAGTTGAACTGGGGTGTGACTTATTTCCCGGTGGCGGAGAATGGTACCCTGACTTCGCCTACTGGCGACTGGGTGGCTTCTGTGACAAAGAATGCACAGGATCTGGATGCTGTCAAAGAGGTGATGAATTTTCTGTTCTCAGAAGAGAATGTGACGACCTATGCGAAGGCAATCTCTAAACCGCCTACCAGAAAATCCAGTTATGACGTGCTGACAGAATACAATGAATATCCCCGCTCCCTGATCAAAGAGCAACTTATGGAAACAGGACATCCGAGACCGAGGACACCTTCCTATAGTGTATTGTCAGCGGAATTTTCCGAGGCAATGTTAAATATCTTTACGGGTGTGGATGCCAGGGAGGCGCTTGATGCGGCGGCCGCAGCGACAGACAAAGATTATCAGAAATATTATGCAGAATAGGAGGGGTTGATTATGCAAGTATCGGTAAATAAAAAGAGTGAACGGAAAGCGGCATATATTTTTATCATTCCTGCAGTGGTACTGTTGGCGGCATTTCTTCTGTATCCGGCTCTGCAGACCGTCAGATATGCTTTTACAGACTATAATATAATGCGTCCGGATAGAATCAAGTTTTGCGGACTGAATAATTTCATGGAACTGTTTCAAGATAAAGACTTCTGGATTGCTGTAAAGAATACGTTGCACTTTACGGTGCTGGTTGTGCCTTTTCAGACGATATTGGCATTGGCGCTGGCGCTTTTGATCTCATCCAGAAGAAAGGGTGTATCCATCTTTCGGGCAGCATATTTCAGCCCGCAGGTTACTTCGATGGTCGTGGTGGCAATCCTCTGGACCGTTTTGTACAATTCCAATCCGAGCAGTGGGCTTTTGAATGCGCTTTTGGTGAAGCTGGGCATGGAGCCGTGCGGATTTTTGAACGATCCCAAAACAGCGATGAATTCCATTATCTTCATGTCGGCATGGCAGGGCGCAGGTTATCAGATGATGATATTCCTGGCAGGATTGCAGGGAATTCCCAAGGATCAGTATGAGGCGGCTTCCATTGATGGCGCCGGAAGGATTAAGAGCTTCTTCTATGTGACGCTGCCAGGGCTTAAGAATGTGATCTCTTATGTCATTATGATTACAGTCATTCAGGCTATGAAGCTGTTTACACAGCCGTATGTCATGACCAAGGGCGGCCCTCAGAATGCCACCAGAACCCTTGTGTACTATGTGTATGAACAGGGCTTTCAGAAAAGAAATTTCGGATACGCCTGTGCGGTGGCGGCGGTATTTTTTGTCATCGTCATATCCTTGTCTATCGGGATGAAAAAGATTATAAAGGCAGAGTAGAAAGGAGAGAGTTCACATGACACAGAAACAAAGAAAACAATTGGGCAGTCTGCTGTTTTATGTTGGAAATACAATTATTGCGCTGATTTTTGTATCGCCTCTAATCTGGATGATCGCGTCTTCTCTGAAACCGGAGGCGGGTATTTTTAAAGGGTTAAATTCCCTGTCGACATTTATTCCCAAAGGTGCTTCCTTTAATAACTATGTGGAAGTGTTCGAGAGAATTAATATGTGGAAGTTTATCTTCAACAGCCTTTTCTATGTGTTGGTTATTATTGTACTGGATTTGTTAGTGAATTCCCTGTGCGGCTACGCGCTGGCGAAATTTGAATTTAAAGGGAAAAATGCACTCCTCACGCTGGTGATCAGTTTGATGGTATTTCCGGCCGAAGCGATTATGCTTCCTATGTATAGAGAGATGGCGGATCTGGGATGGATTAATACCTGGGCATCATTGATTGTTCCTTTTATAGCAAAATGTTTCAGTATCTATATGTTCAGGCAGTTTTTTCTGGATATTCCCAATGATCTTCTGGAAGCTGCCAAAATTGACGGGTGCGGGCCGATCAAAACATTTTTTACCGTTGTGGTGCCGATTTCCGGAACCGTATATGCTACAATTTTGATTTTGGATTTTGTGGCGCATTGGAATGATTTTATGTGGCCTTTGTTAGTGGTGACAGGCGAAGAAAAGAGAACCATCCAGCTTGCGATACAGACATTTTTCGGCTCCAAGCCAATCAACTACGGGCCGATCATGGCATCATTGACTATCTCGGCTATTCCGATGCTGATTATGTTTATCTTTCTGCAGAAATATTACGTGGAAGGAATCGCTTCTACCGGAATTAAAGGATAAGGAACAGGGGGCTGTCGCATACGGCCCCCTGTTTGTGTGTGGCGGAAAAGCTGCGGACAGTATTGTCAAAAAAGTTTCCGCATGTTACACTCTGAATATATGATAAAAAGATAATTTTTTATAAACATAAAATCAAAAACATTAAAATTTTTATTGGCGCACGTCTGACATCGAAAACAGGGTTTGAGATGAAAGAGCAGCATAAATCATAGGGATAGTATGTCTACAGGCTGTATCTTTCCATGGAAGGATACGGCCTGTATTTAGTATGACGGCATGGTATGACAGGCATGAGAGAATCTCTTGCTGACCTGTGTTTGTAAAATAGAATTTGTGATCGTGTGTGCTGATTTTTCAGACAGTCAGAAAGTGCATGATTAAGAAAGGCGGTGGCAGGATGCAGACCAGAGTAGCGACCTTAAGCATTATTGTGGAGGACACATCTTCCGTGGAGAAATTAAATGCCCTGCTCCATGAGTATGGAGAATATATCATCGGCAGGATGGGCCTGCCTTATCGAAAATGTGGGATTCACATCATCAGTGTGGCGATTGACGCGCCCCAGGATGTGATCAATGCCTTGTCCGGCAAGATTGGCAAGGTGCCGGGGGTTAACAGCAAGATAGCCTTTTCCAGTGTCGTCAGTGAGTGGCCGGATGAGAAGAAAGGATGCCAGTGTTAAATGATCGTGCCGATTCGAGTATGCCGGGCGGAGAGGACAATAGTGTAATGATTGGATCGGCAGATTTTGGTTTGCCAGGTGGTGAGAAAATAAGAGGATTACTTCATAAACTATCGGAAGGTTATCACCCCTCAGAGCAGGAGTGGCGGTTCCTGATTGCAGGCGAATATGACAGGAACCTGCTTTATACAAAGGCTGATGAAATGCGCCGGAAACAATACGGAACAGACATCTATATCAGGGGACTGATTGAGATATCCAGTTATTGTAAAAACGACTGTCTCTATTGTGGTATCCGGCGCAGTAATTCCCATGCGCAGCGTTATCGTCTGTCAAAAGAAGACATATTGTCCTGTTGTGAGCAGGGATACGGTCTGGGATTTCGCACCTTTGTCCTGCAGGGCGGGGAGGATGCCTATTATACCACGAAGCAGGTGGCGGGGATTGTACAGAGTATCAAGGAGAGATATCCCGACTGCGCAGTGACCCTTTCCTTGGGAGAACGGGAGCGGACTGATTACGAGGTCTGGTATAAAGCGGGGGCGGACAGGTATTTGCTTCGGCATGAGACGGCTTCAAAAGAGCATTACCAAAAACTGCATCCGCCGGGAATAACTTATGAACACAGGATGCAGTGTTTGCGGGACTTAAAGCAGATCGGATATCAGACAGGCTGTGGGTTCATGGTGGGTTCCCCGTTCCAGGGTACGGAGGAATTGATTGCCGACATGAAGTTTTTGCAGGAGTTTCGACCGCATATGGTGGGCATCGGGCCGTTTATTCCGCATTATGATACACCTTTTCGGGAATATGCACAGGGGAGTCTGACGCAGACGCTCACTATGATAGCCCTTACAAGGCTGGTTTTGCCAAAAACTTTGATTCCAGCGACCACAGCGCTTGGGACGATTCATCCGCAGGGCAGGGAACTGGGATTGCAGGCGGGAGCCAATGTGGTCATGCCCAATCTTTCCCCGCCGGCAGTGCGCGGGCAGTACAGCCTGTATGATAATAAAAGATGTACGGGGGATGAAGCAGCGGAGGGACTTGAGGAGCTGAAGCAGTGTGTGGCGGCTATTGGATATCAGATAGTGGTTGACAAGGGAGACAGCCGCATGAAGACAGATGTTTAGCTGGAAGCAGGAGGAAGATACAGGCAGAAACCAAAAGACAGCCGGTTGGAATTCACTGATAGTGAGAACCCGGATGTTCTGTCACAGATGCGTATGTTAAAGACTACAGAAAGAAGGTATAACAGTTATGTATGATCCAAAATCATTATGCGCAGATGATTTTATCAGTCATGAAGAAATTCTGGCGACACTCGCCTATGCGGAGGAGAACAAGAATAACAAGGAACTGATTGCACAGATTCTTGAGAAGGCCAGACCCCGCAAGGAGGGCAGCTCCACAATCTGTGCCGGGCTGACACACAGGGAGGCTTCCGTGCTTCTGGCCTGCGAGGATCCGGAGATCCTTGGGCAGATTTATGCGCTGGCGGAGGAGATTAAGCTGGCTTATTATGGCAATCGGATTGTGATTTTTGCGCCGCTGTATCTGTCCAACTACTGCATTAACGGTTGTGTCTACTGTCCTTATCATAGGAAAAACAAGAATATACCGCGCAAGAAGTTATCGCAGGAAGAAGTCAGGCAGGAAGTGATTGCCCTGCAGGATATGGGGCATAAGCGGCTTGCCATTGAAGCGGGGGAGGATCCGCAGAACAATCCCATAGAATATATTTTGGAGTGTATTAAGACGATTTACTCCATTCAGCATAAAAACGGGGCAATACGCCGGGTGAATGTGAACATCGCGGCCACTACGGTGGAGGAGTATCGTATGCTGAAAGAAGCGGGTATTGGCACTTATATTTTGTTTCAGGAAACTTATCATAAGGAAAGTTATCTAAAACTGCATCCAACAGGGCCTAAACATGATTACAATTACCACACGGAAGCTATGGATCGCGCCATGGAAGGCGGTATTGATGATGTGGGGCTGGGTGTTTTGTTCGGTCTGGAATTATACAAGTATGAGTTTGCCGGCCTTCTCATGCATGCGGAGCATTTGGAGGCTGTACACGGGGTGGGGCCGCATACCATCAGTGTGCCGCGGATCAAACATGCAGATGACATTGATCCTTCTGCTTTTGATAATGGTATCAGCGATGAGATTTTTGCGAAACTCTGCGCCCTGATTCGGATTGCGGTGCCCTACACGGGAATGATTATTTCCACCAGAGAGAGCCAGGCAGTCAGGGAGAAAGTGATTCGCCTTGGAGTGTCGCAGATTTCCGGCGCTTCCCGGACTTCGGTGGGCGGTTATACGAAAGAGGAGAGGCCTACGGATACGGAACAGTTTGACGTATCGGATCAGAGGACACTGGACGAAGTGATCAAATGGCTGATGGAGTTGGGATATATCCCTTCTTTCTGCACGGCATGTTATAGGGAGGGCAGGACAGGAGACCGGTTTATGAGTCTGTGCAAGACCGGACAGATTCAGAATTGCTGTCATCCCAACGCACTGATGACTTTGAAAGAGTATCTGATGGACTATGCGTCCGAGGAGACAAGAGTAGTCGGGGAAGCGTTGATTCAGGCGGAACTTTCTAATATTCCGAAGGAGCAGGTGAGACGGATTGCGAAAGAGCATCTTGAGCAGATCGCGGAGGGAATCAGGGATTTTCGGTTTTAGATTTTTTACAATAATGTAAAGATGTGCTAAAATAGATGCAGGCTCATCAGCCTGTGTCAAAGCAGGGAAGGCGGATACAGATGGGAATGAATGATACACCGTCAGGGGAACGGGTGCATATTGGATTTTTTGGTAGGAGGAATGTGGGAAAGTCCAGTCTTGTGAACCGGGTTACGGGCCAGGAACTCTCCGTGGTATCCGAGGTCAGGGGGACGACCACTGATCCGGTATATAAGGCGATGGAACTACTCCCCATGGGGCCTGTGGTGATCATTGATACACCAGGGTTTGACGATGAGGGCAGTCTGGGGGAACTTCGGGTGCAGAAGACCAGGCAGATACTTCATAAGACGGATGTAGCAGTGCTGGTGGTGGATGCGCCGGAAGGCATCTGTCCGTGTGACAGGCAGTTGTTGGAGTTGTTTCGAAAGAAGGGGATTCCTTATCTCATTGCTGTCAATAAGAGTGATCTTATGGGCGAGGCAGACGGGAGAATAGAACCGCCGGATGAATCTTTCCAAACAGGGTGGGATCCGGTTTATGTGAGCGCCGCTCAGGGAGATAAGATTTATGAATTGAAGGAAAGGATTGCCGCCCTGTCGGCTGCGGAGGACAAGTCTCGCAGGCTGGCGGCGGATCTGATACAGCCGTTAGATATGATAGTCTTGGTGGTGCCCATTGATTCGGCGGCGCCTAAGGGCAGATTAATCCTGCCTCAGCAGCAGACCATCCGGGATATTCTGGAAGCGGGAGCATCATCCTTGGTGGTGCGGGAGAGTGAACTGGCAGATGTCTTACAGAAATTGGGACGAAACCCGGATATGGTCATTACCGACAGCCAGGTTTTTGAGGAAGTGGTGGGTGTGGTGCCTTTGGATGTTCCGCTCACATCTTTTTCCATTCTGATGGCACGTTATAAGGGGCTGTTAGAGACAGCGGTACAGGGTGTGACTGCTATAGACAGACTGCAGGACGGGGACAAGATTTTGATTGCGGAAGGCTGTACACATCACAGGCAGTGTGACGACATCGGCACAGTGAAAATTCCCCGTTTTCTAAAGGGATATACCGGGAAGGAATTGGTCATTGAGACGGCTTCCGGCATGAGTTTTCCGGAAGATTTATCTTCCTATGCGCTTGTCATTCATTGTGGGGGCTGTATGCTCAATGAGCGGGAAGTGCACTGGCGGATACACTGTGCCGGTGAGGAAGGCGTACCGATCACAAACTATGGGATTGCCATTGCACATATGAAGGGCATACTTAGAAGAAGCATCGGAATCTTTCCGGATTTGCAAAAGTTATTGAAAGAGGGAAAATAAGTGTATACATTTGAGAGCAGGGTGCGGTATAGTGAAGTAGGTGAGGATGGAAGGATGACCTTACAGTCGCTTCTGGATTATTTTCAGGATTGTTCTACCTTTCATTCTGAAGATATCGGACTGGGTGTGGAGTATTTCAAGCAGATTCATCAGGTATGGTTTCTGTCAGCCTGGCAGATCTGTGTCAACAGATATCCCAAAGTATGCGAGAAGATCGTGATCGGGACGGCTCCGTATGAGTTTCGCGGTTTTGTGGGGAGCCGTAACTTTGAGATGAAGACGATAGATGGGGAGGTGCTGGCCTATGCAAACTCCATCTGGAGTCTGATGGATACGGATAAGATGGTACCGGCTAAACCGAATGAAAAAATGTTAGCGGGCTATGTGCTGGAAGAAAGGTATCCGATGAATTATGCGCCGCGCAAGATTGCCGTGCCGGCGAACGGTAAAGAAGAAGAACCTTTCACGGTGAAAGCCCATCATCTGGACACCAATCATCACGTAAATAACGGTCAGTTCGTGCGCATGGCCATGGATTATGCGCCGGAAAAGTTTGAGGTTAAGCAGCTGCGTGTGGAGTATAAGATTCAGGCGGTACTGGGAGATGTGATATATCCGGTGGTGTGCAGTATAGATGGGAAGTATGTGGTATCTTTGAACAAAGAGGACGGCAGACCATATTGTATTATAGAGATAGCAGGATAAGTGCAGGCTTGCCGATGATGATATAGTGTCTGGCAGTGAAAAGAACGGAAATGTTACAGGAATGAGGAGCAATATGATTCGATTGGGAGAAATACAGACGTTACAGGTTGTAAAAAAGGTGGAATTTGGCGTTTATCTGGGAGATGGCGACAACAGGGAAGAAAAAGTGCTTCTTCCCAGGAAACAGGTGCCGGAAGAAGTGCAGACAGGTGATGAGATAGAAGTTTTTGTCTATCGGGATTCCAAGGACAGGCTGATTGCTACCACCAATATACCCAGATTGACGCTTGGCGGTGTGGCCAGACTTAAAGTGGCCCAGGTAGGCAAAATCGGCGCATTTCTTGATTGGGGGCTTGAGAAGGATCTGCTGCTTCCTTTTAAGGAGCAGACCAAAAGGGTGTCGGCGGGAGAGGAGTGTCTGGCAGCGCTGTATATCGATAAGAGCAACAGGCTCTGCGCTACCATGAATGTATATCCGTATCTGGATATGGACAGTCCTTATGGAAAAGACGACCGGGTGACAGGCACTGTCTATGAGATCAGTCAGAACTTTGGCGCCTTTGTGGCGGTGGATGACAGATACTCAGCGTTGATTCCCAAGCGGGAGTTGTACGGGGCAGTGGAAGTGGGAGACACAGTCAACGCACGTGTCACGGAGGTAAAGGAGGATGGCAAGCTCAACCTCAGCATCCGGGAGAAGGCTTATCTGCAGATTGGACAGGATGCGGAGAGGATTCTGGAGATCATCGATAGTTTTGACGGGGCGCTTCCTTTCACCGATAAGGCATCGCCGGAGGTGATCCGCCGGGAGACACAGATGAGTAAGAACGAGTTTAAGCGGGCCGTAGGGCATCTTTTAAAAACTGGTAAGATTACGATAACAGAGAGAGCAATCCGGAGAAATGAATCCGCGGATAACTAGAGGAGCAGGTTAAAATAGAGATGAAGAGTAAGAAAGCAAACTGGCTGTTTCTGGTCATTATATTGGTACATATAGCGGTGGTGACCCTGCTATATTGGGCGGGAGACAGGATTACTTTTAGCATTATCGCCAATTTCTTGTTGAGTGAGGCAATCATTATCGGGCCGGCAATCTTGTTTCTGCTGCCGATGAAAGGAAGGGTCAATGAGGCGCTGGGATTTCATAAGATACGGATATCCACCTGCTTCATGATCGTTCTGTTCACGATTCTGGTCATGCCGCTGGTGACGGTTTTAAATGCGTTGTCCCTGTTTTTTACGGACAATGCGGTGGCAGCTATGCAGGATGATATTGTCGGAGTGCCGTTGGGAGTGATGTGGTTTCTGATTGGTATTTACGGGCCTTTCTGTGAGGAGTTTGTATTCCGGGGTGTTTTATACACTGGGTATAAGAGAACGGGAAAGGTAATCGGTGCGGTTCTGTTATCCTCCCTGACGTTTGGACTCATGCATATGAATTTTAACCAGGCGCTCTATGCTTTTGCCATTGGGCTTCTGTTGGCCATGCTTGTGGAAGTGACAGGTAGTCTGTGGGCCTCCACACTCTGCCATATGATTTTTAATTCCTTGCAGGTCTGCCTGATGTTCTTTTCCGACTGGCTGGTTGATACTTTTTATGGCGGAACCTTGCCCCAGACGGAGATCAGCAATGTAGAATTGATGGCGGCCCTGAGTGTTTACCTGGTGATCGCAGCGGTAACAACGCCCATTGCGATCTGTGTGCTGGCTTGGATGGCTAAGAATGAAAACCGGGTGGAAATTATCAGGGGCCTCCGCATCCGGAAAGAGGGGCAGGGAGAATATCTGATCAGCATTCCTTTGATTACGGGCATTATGCTGTGCCTTGGTTATATCAGCTTAGAATTTATTTTGTGACTTGACAGTCTTTATATCTTATACCATAAAAAAGGAAACCGGCGGTGCCGGTTCCTTTTTCACGTTATCCTGTTATACCGTCATATCGAAGTTGGCACCGATATGGGGGTTGACGGACAACTCCATAGCTGCGGCGTCCATCATTCCTACGATCTGAGCTCCTGTAGAGGAAGCCTGATCCAAGGATTTGCTCAACATTGCAACACCGTAAGCGCTGCTCGTCTCTGCAGTGGACATAGCCATAGACAATCTTGCAATATCCATAAGATCACCTCGCTTTTTGCAAACTATTGCCGTGTATAGTATATCACATTATTTTGGGGCTGTATAGATACAGCAAAAGCAGAACTTGCCGGGTGTTTGAGGCCGCGAAGCGGTTTTAGTAAAGTTATTTGCGGAGCAAATTACTTTTGTTGAAAATGTCTAAAGGTTAAAAATGGACAAAATCAACGATTTCTTTCAAAAATTCACAAAAACTACATGATTATAGGTAGATTTTTTTGTAAATATAGATTAAAATAGTATTTGTATTTGTGTTTGGGAAGCAAAAGAAGGGCGGATACTTTGTGTAAATTGCTATAATAGAATAAGAGGTGGGGGTATGATTTCAAATCAAATTTTGCAGAATACGATTGAGGGATTGAAAGCAATCGCAAGGGTGGAACTGTGCGTGATGGATGTGGACGGAAAGTCCGTAGCTATGACGGCGGACGAGATGGAGAAATGCGGAAAGCCGGCGGCAGAGTTTGCCAAATCTCCGGCAGATTCGCAGGAGATTCAAGGATATCAGTATTTTAAGATCTTTGACGAACAGCAGTTAGAGTACATTCTGGTTGCCGGCGGTGTGGGCGAGGATGTGTATATGGTGGGCAAGATGGTGGCTTTCCAGATTCAGAATCTTCTGGTGGCTTATAAGGAGCGGTTTGATAAAGATAATTTTATCAAGAATCTTCTTCTGGATAACCTGCTTCTGGTGGACATCTACAGCCGCGCTAAGAAACTTCATATCCAGACCGATGTCAGACGTGTGGTGCTGATTATCGAAACTGACAACACCAAGGACAGTAATGTGCTTGAGACTATGCGGGCTTATTTCGGCGCGGGCAGTAAAGATTTTATTACTGCGGTGGATGAGAATAATGTCATTGTGGTCAAGGATCTGTCTGATGGAGACAGCGTAAGGGATATTGACAGAAGCGCCACCGGCGTAGCCGGATATTTGCGCAAAGAGAATTATAAGAGCGTCAGGATTGCTTATGGCACGGTAGTGGGAGAACTCAAAGAGGTGAGCCGTTCCTATAAGGAAGCCAAGATGGCTCTCGATGTAGGGAAGATTTTCTTTGACGAGAGGGATATTATTGCCTACAGTGAATTGGGTATTGGCCGTTTGATCTATCAATTGCCGATTCCGCTATGCAAGATGTTTATCAAAGAGATATTTGACGGCAGGAGTCCGGACGAGTTTGATGAGGAGACATTGACGACTATCAATAAATTCTTCGAGAATTCGCTGAATGTGTCAGAGACTTCCAGACAGCTTTTTATTCACAGGAATACGCTGGTCTATCGTCTTGATAAACTGCAGAAAAGTACTGGGCTTGACCTGCGGGTGTTTGAGGATGCCATTACGTTTAAGATTGCCCTCATGGTTGTCAAGTACATGAAGTACATGGAGAGTTACGAATTTTAATCAAAAGAATATACAGGTGGTGAAAACGTGGCAACAAAGAAAAGAAAAAAAAGTACAGCGGCGGACAAAGAAATCATTACACTGACGAATGTCTGTAAGGCATATTCCACAGGTGCGCCGGCGCTTAAGGATGTGAATTTACATATCAGCAGAGGTGAGTTTGTCTTTATCGTGGGAGATAGCGGATCCGGTAAATCGACACTGATCAAACTTCTGCTGCGTGAACTTACGATTACGAGCGGATATATCAATGTGATGGGATATGATCTATCCAAGATCAAGCATCGAAAGATTCCGAAGTTCAGAAGAAATCTGGGGATTGTATTCCAGGACTTCCGTCTCCTGAAGGATAGGAATGTCTATGACAATGTAGCTTTTGCCCAGAGGATTATCCAGAAATCTAATAAGGAGATTAAGAAGAACGTTCCCAGTATATTGGCCATTGTAGGACTGGCTGGCAAGTATAAGGCGAAGCCCAAGCAGCTTTCCGGTGGCGAACAACAGAGGGTGGCGCTTGCCAGGGCGTTGATCAATCAGCCGACAATCCTTCTGGCGGACGAGCCTACCGGTAATCTGGATCCGAAGAACTCCTGGGAGATTATGAAACTGCTTGAGCAGATTAATGAAAACGGCACTACAGTCATTGTTGTGACGCATAATAGAGAGATTGTCAATGCCATGCAGAAGCGGGTGGTCACCTTAAAGCGCGGCGTTATTGTCAGCGATGAGGAAAAGGGAGGATATATCGATGAGGATTAGTTCATTTTTCTATACGCTCAGACAGGGCTTCCGCAATCTTTTCAGGAACAAGCTCTTTACGCTCGCGTCCATTGCAACGATTGGGGCCTGCCTGTTTTTGTTCGGCCTTTTTTATGCAATAGTGACAAACTTTGAGCATATTGTCAGGACGGCGGAGGAAGGTGTGTCTGTCTGGGTATTTTTTGACGAGGGACTGGAAGATATCAGGATTCAGCAGATTGGTGATATGATTGCCAAGCGGCCAGAAGTTTCCGATATTAACTTTGTGTCAGCAGAGGAAGCATGGGAAGGATTTAAAGAAGAGTACCTTGGGGAATACGGCGATGGGTTCACAGAGAATCCGTTGGAGAATTCCGCCAACTATCAGGTTTATTTAAATGATGTATCCATGCAGACGGCGCTTGTAACCTATCTGGAATCTGTGGACGGTGTGCGTCAGGTTAACCGTTCGGAACTGGCGGCGACAACACTGACAGGTGTGAACGCCCTGATTGCGTATGTGTCGGTGGGTATTATTGTAATCTTGCTGGCAGTGTCCATATTCCTGATCAGCAACACAGTCACGATTGGTATCTCTGTGCGTAAGGAAGAGATTAATATCATGAAATATATTGGGGCCACGGACTTTTTCGTCAGATCTCCTTTTGTGGTGGAAGGTATGCTGATCGGCCTGATTGGTGCGGCAATTCCGCTTGGATTTATTTATACGTTGTACAATATAGTGCTTTCCTATGTAATGGAGCGATTCTCTATGCTGTCTTCGCTCTTGAGTTTTGTGACAGTAGAAGAAGTGTTCCATGTGCTGGTTCCGGTCTCTCTGGGACTGGGTGTAGGCATTGGATTCCTGGGCAGTTTTACGACAGTGAGAAAGCACCTTAGAGTATAGTGAGGGTAAGCATGTTGAAATATGGGAAAAGATTGATATGTCTGATGCTCTGTCTGACGCTCATGTTTACCTGTATCTCACCGGTCCAGGCGGCTTTGACCAATGATAGTATCCGGGAGAAAGAAGCGCAGATCAAGAAGGCGAAAGAGGAAGTTTCCGGGCTGAAATCTAATAAGACGGATGTAGAGAACCTTAAGAAGCAGTTGGAAAAATCCAAAAGCGATCTGGCGGATTATGTGACACAACTGGATACACAGTTGATGGGCATACAGGAAAAGATAGAGCAATATAATACAATGATCACCGAAAAAGAGGCACAGATTGAGGAGACCGGCAAGGAACTGGAAGCGGCAATCGAACAGCAGGATGAGCAGTATGCGGCGATGAAGAAGCGTATTCAGTTCATGTATGAGCGGGGGGATTCTTTCTATCTGGAAATGCTTCTGGCGGAGGAGAGTTTTGCGGATATGGCCAACCGGGCTGATTACATTGAGGCGCTGTCCAGATATGACCGCAAAAAGCTGGATGAGTATGTGGAGACCAGAGAGTATGTGGAACTGTGCAAACAGGAACTGGAAGCAGAGCATGAGGTCTTGAATGAGGCCAGAGAGGCGGTCAAAGAGGAAGAGGCAAACGTCAATAGTCTTCTATCGGAGAAGGAAGCACAGATTGTCTCTGTCTCTGCTGATATTAACAATAAAGAGGCGGCCATCAAAGAATATGAGGCAATGATCGAGCAGGAGAATCAGGAAATCGCTGCTCTGGAGAAAGCGATTGCCGAGGAGAGGGCCAGACTGGCGGCAGAAAATGCCCGTGTCTATAATGGCGGTATGTTTGCGTGGCCCTGTCCAGGTTATAAAAGGATTTCCGATGAGTATGGCAGCCGGATACATCCAATACTGGGGATCGAGAAGTTTCATAATGGGCTGGATATGGCAGCGCCCGGAGGTACCCCCATTTTGGCGGCCTATGATGGCGATGTGGCGGCAGCAGCTTACAGCAGCAGTATGGGCAATTATATTATGATCAATCACGGCAGTGGACTGTATACCATTTATATGCACTGTTCAGCATTGTATGTATCAAAGGGTCAGTCCGTGTCGAAGGGCGAGACGATTGCGGCAGTGGGCAGTACCGGACGTTCTACCGGTAATCACCTGCATTTCAGTGTTCGTCTGAACGGTAATTATGTGAGTCCCTGGAACTACCTAAAATAAGATGTAGGAGATGAATTGTTGTGAATCAAGGCGGAGATAACAATTACTATAATCAAGACTATCATAATAATGGCTACGGCAGGCAGAATCCCTACAACAGTCAGCCGCAGCCACCGTTTACGCCGATGCAGCCGCAGCCTCCCCGTCACGGGAATCAAGGAGGCGGCTCATTTCTGTTAGGGCTTCTTCTCGGCGTGATCTTGACATTGTTAGTTGGAGGCATTGCGACTGCAGGCGTCAAGATATACGATCTGGTTAAAGAAAATGATGCAAAGCAGGTGAATGGCGGTTCCGGGGGTGCGGAAAGCGTCCTGAATGAAGAGACAGAGAAGAAGCTGTCCACCATAGAAGAAGTGATCGATGAGTACTATTATAAAGACGAGGATATTGATACGGATTTAATGATCGAAGGCATGTATTCCGGTATGGTTGATGCGCTGGGAGATCCTTACTCTGTATACTATACGGAAGAGGAATGGAACGAACTGATGCAGGAGACAGAGGGTATTTATTATGGCATCGGTGCCTATATCAGTCTGGATCCTACAACAGGGCTCGGCAAAATCAATGGGGTGATTGCCAATACACCGGCGGAAGAGGCAGGGCTTCGGGAGAATGATCTGATCTACCTGATTGATGGGGAGAGTTCCCAGGGACTGGATCTTTCGGAGATTGTGGCCCGTGTGAAGGGCGAGGAGGGTACCACAGTCCATCTGACAATTTATCGGGAGGGTGAGACAGATTATCTGGAGATTGATGTAGAGAGACGTAAGATAGAGAGTCCAACTGTCAATTATGAAATGTATGATAACGGTATAGGATATATACAGATTACAGAGTTTGACGATGTGACGACAGACCAGTTCACAGAGGCGCTGGCAGTGATCAAGGGTTCCAAGGCCAAAGGACTGATTCTGGATCTGCGCAGCAATCCCGGTGGCAGTCTGCCAGTGGTGGTAGATATTGCAAGGATGATTCTGCCGAAAGGACTGATTGTCTATACGGAGGATAAATACGGGGAACGTGATGAGTATACCTGTGACGGGCAGCACGAACTGAACCTGCCGCTGGTGGTGTTGGTGAATGGTAATTCTGCCAGTGCATCCGAGATTTTGGCTGGGGCCATCAAAGATTACGGGAAGGGAACTTTGATTGGTACAACAACCTTTGGGAAAGGAATCGTACAGCGCGTTATGCCGTTAAGCGATGGCACGGCACTGAAGCTGACGATCAGTGCATACTATACACCTAATGGCAATAATATCCACGGTGTGGGTATAGAGCCGGATATTGTCTGCGAATTTGACAGTGATGCCTATTATGATGAGGATGTAGACAATCAATTACAAAGAGCAATACAGGAAGTTCAAAAAATGGCAAAGTAGAAGATTACTGAGGGAGCGAGAATTAGTCGTAAATGCTCCGGAATGGAGAATATCATGAATATAGTATTGCTGTCCGGCGGTTCCGGTAAACGGCTGTGGCCATTATCCAACGATACCCGGTCCAAACAATTTATCAAGATATTTAAGACGGCAGATGGGAAGTATGAGTCTATGGTACAGCGTGTGTACCGGCAGATTTCCTCGGTGGATGAGAAAGCAGAGGTGACGATTGCCACCTCGAAATCTCAGGTTTCGGCTATTCATAACCAACTGGGTGAACATGTGGGAATCAGTGTGGAGCCCTGCCGCAGGGATACGTTTCCGGCAATCGCGCTGGCGGCGGCCTACCTGCACGATATCAAAGGAGTGTCTGAACAAGAACCTGTGGTTGTGTGCCCTGTGGATCCATATGTGGAGCAGGATTATTTTGAAGCGCTTTATAAACTCAGTGACCGTGCGGCGGTCAGCGAGGCCAACCTGGTGCTAATGGGTATAGAACCTACCTACCCCAGCGCCAAGTACGGTTATATCATTCCGGAGAATACGGAGGATATCAGCAGAGTATCTGTGTTTAAAGAAAAACCGGATGAAGAGACGGCCAGAGAGTATATTAAGAAGGGCGCGTTATGGAATGGCGGCGTCTTTGCCTTTCGCCTTGGGTATGTGTTACAGCGGGCCCATGAACTCATTGATTTTACGGACTATCAGAACCTTTATGCAAAATATGAGACCCTCACGAAGATCAGTTTTGATTATGCTGTGGCGGAACATGAGACCATGATTGAGGTGATGCGCTTCGGGGGCATGTGGAAGGATATGGGCACATGGAACACGCTGACGGAAGCGATGGAAAGTGAGGCCATAGGCAAAGCAATCCTGAACGATACCTGTGATAATGTCCATGTGGTAAACGAACTGGATGTGCCAGTGCTCTGTATGGGCTTGAAGGATGTGGTGGTGTCAGCGAGCCCGGAAGGAATTCTGGTGTCGGATAAGACGCAGTCCAGCTATATCAAGCCTTACGTGGACGAGATTAATCAGCAGATCATGTTCGCGGAGAAGTCCTGGGGCAGTTTTCGTGTGATAGATATCGAAGATGAAAGTATGACCATTAAGGTCACGCTCAATCCGGGACATAGAATGAATTATCACAGCCATGAACGCCGGGATGAAGTGTGGACGGTGATTTCCGGAGAGGGACGCACGATTGTGGATGGTGTGGAACGCAATGTTGCAGCCGGAGATGTTATCATGATGCCGGCTGGGATACCGCATACGATTATAGCTGATACCCTGCTACAGGTGATAGAGGTGCAGATTGGGGAAGAGATTAGTGTGAGTGATAAGAAGAAACTGTAGTGTAATATGAAGTGTGTAAGTTATCAGGAACGAACTTGCACACTTTTTATGTTATAGAAAATGAAGAAGATTTGTTCTCACGGTATTTTATATTGACTGAACTACAATATTGTAGTACTTTTAAGTAAGGAGGATTAATATATGGATGAAATAATACTTTCTGACTCTGAAAAAGAGATATTGGAATGGATGTGGCAGGAAGATAAAGAGTATTCTTACAGGGATATCGCATTACAGTTTGGGGAAGGAACGGAAAAAGGATGGAAAAAGCAGACGTTATCTACCTTTTTAACGCGGATGGAACAAAAGGGCGCCATATCTGTAAGGTGTGAAGGGGAAGAACGTTTTAAGAAAAAGAGATATTTTACAGTGGCATTAAACAGACGGCAGTATGAAAGAAAACGGGCAAAAACCCTTTTGGATTCTTATTTTAACGGCTCTTTGAGTCAATTTATGACAGCATTAAATGGAGGGGAGAGGTTAAGCAGTGACGAGGCTGATGAACTGAGAAAGTTTCTGGAGGATGCATAATGCTTATTCTGGCAATGACCTTTAGTGGAACTGTTGTATTTCTTGCTATTCTGCTAAGTGCAGTTTTGGGGAGAAAAGTGGTTTCTTCTGCGTGGATATACAATATGCTAAGGATCAATCTGATTTTTTTCTGTTTTCCACTGCATTTGTACAATAGTGAGTATAAAGATAGATTGTTTAACATATTGGGCATTCCAAGGCAGTGGGGCGCGATAAATATGGCAACAGATAACGTTATTGGGATAGAAAAGAGTGGGAGGATTTATCTAAATTTTCAGAAGTACCTGATTTTGGTTTGGCTTGTCTGGATATGTGGACTTCTGCTTATTTTTTTCAGGAATATTTACAAGTATAAGAAAGTGAAATTAAAAAAGTTAAATCCACAGGTGAGTCAAACGAATTATCTGGAGATACTCGACAGAGTCAGAAAAGAATTGGAAATCAAAAAAGGTGTGGCTCTACTGAGGGCCAACGAGTCAGAAACGGTCTGCACAATAGGAATATTTAAGAAATACATCATTATACCGGAAAGGGGTATGACGGACGAAGAGGTTTATTACAGTCTTAAACATGAGTTGATTCATGTAAAGAGAGCAGATGTTGCATGGCGATATATTGCGCTGCTCGCAGTATTGATAAATTGGTTTAATCTGTTAGTATATTTCTATTTTTATATAATGTCTATTTACTGTGAACAGAGTTGTGATGCGATTCTGGTACAAAACCTTGATAAAACGGCACGAAAAAGATATGGCGAATTGATTGTTAATATGTCACAAGATGTTGGATCTGGTAAATGGAAACGTCAGATGCATTTAAGCGGAAGCCGGAAAATTATCAAATGGAGACTGACAAGTATGTTAGAAGTAAGGAAAAGAAAGAAGTTTAAAAAAGTGGCATCCCTATTGCTAAGTGTTGTTATCCTGTTTGGAGGTTCCCTGACAGTCTGCGCATACGAGGAACCTGTTGTGATTAGTGGAGAAACTGCCCTGTTAGTGGTATACCCGGATGAAGAGGTTATTAAGACATTTGTTGCGGAAGAGATGCATTTTTCGGAAGAGGAAGTATTGGATTACACGAAATTTTGGGGAGATGACGGTACCTGCTATGATTTGTTGGGGATGCAGGATGATAACATGGAAAGAGCGGGCTGTATACACTCTTTTGTAAGTGGATATATTGCTGATCATCATAAAAATTTGGATGGAAGCTGCAGAACGGATTATTATTATGCAGAACGGTGCAGTAAGTGCGGGAAGGTGGAATCAAAGGGATATTCACATACAGAAACATCATCGAAATGCACACATTAGTAATAAGGCTAATTTATCTATCGTCAAAACGTAGTATTTTATGGATATGGTCGTCTGCAGTGAAGATGTAAAATGTAGAGATGATATTTTAACTTGACAATAGTTTAAAAACGTAGTATATTACCGCTAGAACTACATATTTGTAGTACTAGCGGTTTTAAAATTATTTTATGTAAAATAATACTTACACAACAAAAGAAATTCTGCGGTTATGCAGGATATTCTATCAGAAAAGGAAAAAGGAATGGAAGGAGCAAATGAAAATGAAGTTAAAAAATAAAATACAACAGAAAGTACTGGTTCCAATTTTATTATGTGGTCTGTTTTGGAATCCATTAACTGTTAAAGCGGAAGAAGTAAATGATTTTATCCCTGAGGAAGAAATTATAGTTTCGGAAAGTCTTGATTTGACATTATCAGAAACCACAAAAAATGTTGAAAATATAAATCATGAATTTTTTGTGGGTGAAAATTTGGATATTAATGTCGTGCCTATGACAGACGCTCCAAATACAGATCCTAATAATGCAGAAATTATTCCGGTCAATTCAATTATTAGTGATGCAATCACAGAAGACGGCCAGCAAAGATGGTATGCCTTTGCAACAGATGGAGGGAAACTTACGTTAGATTTGAATTTTGTAAATTCTACTAACGTTGACTATGATTTATATTTGTTTCAATACAGTGATATAGATGGTACGATCACTATGATAGATAAAATGGAGTCAACTAATAATATTGAGCATTTTTCTCGTATAGTTGAATCTGGAGTTTACTTTGTAATGGTAAATGGATATTCTGGTTATGATGTGACCAATAAATATTCTCTTGCGATTGTAGAATCTATTTATTATGATAGTCAAGAGGTTGACGACAGGTTACAAGATGCTTATTCTTTTACCAATGTGGATTATAGTGTTACTGGAACAATAGATAATCAATTTGATATTGATATTCAAAAATATGAAATTAGAACAGCTGGAAGAGTGAACATATATTTAAAAAATAATAATTCCAGTAAAAATGTATATGCAGTAGATATATTAGGCCCTAATGGGGTTCGGCTTGCTACCTTGAAACAGAATATAAAATATAATGTTGATTTGCCACAGGCCACTATTTACTTTAAAGTTTACTGCTCTTCTTTTGGAAATGACTATAATTCCACATATACTTTAAGCGGGGATACACGTGTTCAAGCCGCAAGTGTTGTGGTTACTCATGCGGGTGATGCTGCTGAACCAATAAAAGATTATGTAGATGGCCCTTATTGGAGAGTTTTTCCAAATTCTTATGTTGAAGGTGTTGCATATGATTCTGCTGGGAGAGCATTAGCCAATGCAGATGTCACTATTAAAATAACAGTGAAACATAATAATTTGGAAATTCCTGCAAGTGGTAAAACTGATAGTCAAGGAAGATTTAAAATACGGTTAGATATTGGTGCCGGAGAAGGCACATATAATCATAGAATTCCGGGAGTTGCCATACATTATTACGATATTGTACCAGTTAATTTTGAGAGCAATGGGACTCCTGTTAAAGCCAATGTTCAGTTCTTTTATCATTTTGCGTTTGAGTATTTAATTTAAAATATAGAAATGTTGTTATTATGATGTCAGCACTAGCCGAAAATAAATATATTTATACAAGGAGGTTTACATGGGGGCAAGGATTGATTATGACGTGGCAATCGCAGGCGGTGCCTACGATAATCGAATGTTGCAAAAGAGTCGGCAGGTTTTTTCTGATGTTTCAACACCCGAACAGCGACAGGCTGCAGATGCTGCTGCGGAAGCTTTAAGGGAAAGGCTGAAAGGTGTCAGTGTAAAAATGTCGCCAGAGGCTACTGAATTTATGACCGGCCTTCGGGAAAGAAAAGAAGCTATGTATGCCGAAAACGAACGTATACGCCAAGAAAATAGCTTTTTAAACAAAGAGAATGCATTTGACCAGATTGGGACACAGTTTTCCATCATCAGTGGTGAGTTATCGGAAATGGGGTTTTATGATAGTCTGAGCGATGATGAGACTTTGCAGGTCGACCAACTTCTTGCCGGGATTACTTACGGCATGAACAGTGTCTGTGGTAACATGAAAGAAGAGAACCCCGGCTTTGAACAATTATCTTCTCATGCGGCCAGATTTGAACTAGAATCGTCAACAGCGGCATTGAGACAATTTTCTGAAGAATTTGTACCTTCAGAGATGAGAGAAAGATTTGACAAGCTAATCGATCAGTATTATGAGCATAATGCAAAAGCTTTAGAGGGATATCGCTCAACGAAGGAGATCTCCAATGAACTTCTTGCAGGAATTTATGACAGAACGGCTTCTAAGATGGTGCGGCCAATGAGGGAGGAAGAAAAGATTGTCCAACAGGTCGGAAAAGTAAAGGTGGAAGACGCTGATTTTACCAAGGCGGCTGAAAGCTGGCAGACATATTTCAAAATGCTTGTCAGCGGTGAAAAGTCTGTGGATGATTCCATTACAATGATGCAGGATACTTTAAATGCTCTTGCTTCCGGGAATAGCAAAAATCAGGGTCTAATTCAGTATGTCAGTCAGTGGAATTCCTTTTCCATTGAAAATGCAAGGCATTACTGGGGGCTGCTTATTTGATATGGGAACAAGAGATGTGTATGAAAAGATATTTTAATATATAATTAAATTATGAAATATAATGGGGAGAAAGATGGTTAACAATGACCATGTTCTCCCCACTAATTTTTTATTGATGGGTTTCCCCGATACTTAAATCTTAAACCCCGCCACAAGATTCTCCACTTCACTTGTGAGGGCAAGCAGTCTGTCCATAGCCTCGGATACTTCTTCCAAGTTTGCCGACTGCTCAGTAACCACTGCGCTGACTTCATTGATTTCTGTTACATTATTGTCGGCGGCATCCTTGACAGTTCCCATGCTGTCCATGGCCTCTGAGATTCTGTCGGTCAGGACCTCCACACCTTTTATGATATCTTCCACATTATTATTGACTTCGTCCGTGCCGGCAGTAATGATCTCGAAGCTTTCTTTCGCTTCTCCGGTCATCTGATTGCCTTTTTCCAGTTGGTCAAGGCTTTCCCTGAGTCGGGCCGTCATGTGATCTGCCTGATTACCCACTGATTCGATCATCTTACCGATGTGTGTCGCTGCGGCCTGGGAATCATCAGCCAGATTCCGGATTTCTGTAGCTACTACTGCAAATCCTCTGCCTGCTTCGCCTGCCCTCGCGGCCTCAATAGAAGCATTTAAGGACAGCAGATTTGTCTGGGATGCAATGGAAGAAATAGATTCCAATGCCTCTGTCATACCCTTTGTGTTCTCTCCAAAGGAGGAGAAAACGACTTCCATCTCACGCATGGAACGGTTAACTTCCTGCATCTGTTCCACATAAGCTGTAATCTTCTGCATACCATCTCTGGCATTGTCTCTGGTCTTGCCAGCATTTCCGTGAATTGCTTCTGCATAGTCCGCCATGTGTCCAGCCACATCTTCCATATGTTTAATCTGTTCACGCGTGCGTACAACTTCTCCCTGCTGTCTTTCTAATGCGGCCAACATACCGTCCACTGCGTCCGCGATGCGGGTGCCGCCCTGCGCGTTTTCATCCACGCTGGTGTTTACGGTTGCAGTGGATTCTTTCAGGGACGCCATATTCGAGGCAACTTCGCTTATTAGATGAACAAGGCTTCCTTTCATTTTGTTAAAAGCTGTAGCAGCGCGCCCCACTTCGTCCTGGCTTTTTATCGTAATATCCTCGTCTGTCAAAATTCCCTCTGACATGACGGTGAGTTTCTTTTGCAGCTGTATGATAGGTGCAGTTATGCTCTGGGTTAAGGAGAATGCAGCGATCATAACAATGATCACAGTGATGATAACAGCAATCACAATAATCAGGAGGGTGTGTCTGAAATCATTCTGGATTTCGTCTACGATCATTTCACTTCGGGCAATTTCAGATGCCAGAAGTGTCTCGGCGCTGGAACTGACAAAACTCATATTGCTGCTCATATCCTGCGCGGCATTTAGTCCGGCTGAAGAATAGGTATTTCCGCAGGCAGAGAGGATTTCACGATAGGAAGCAATAAATTTACCTGTCTCGGAAGCGAACTTATCATATTGATTTTGCATTTCGGTATATTCAGACCCCTGTGGGAGGCCTTCACCTACTTCCGCAACATATTGCTCCATCGTGTCTATGGTTTCGATATGTCCGCTTGACGCAATATCTCCGCCGACACCACACATAGTAACTACCGTGCGGCCCAGATAGGAGGAGTTATCTTTTATGTATGTTACTTTACTGATGCTGTCAAGAATCCGGGAATACTGGGAATTGTATTCGTTGGATCGAAAAATCAGTACCGCCATCAGTGCAATCAGAACCACCAGAGTGCCCAGAATACAGGCGTTGATTTTCAGTCTGATCCCGGCTCCCTTACTGCTTGTTGTTTTCTGCTTTTTAACCCTCATTCAATGCTCCTCTCTTATCTGTGTATACCCCACAATATTAAATGTAGTATACCATATTTAGGGGCGTAATAACAGCCCCTGCACTGGGCTAATTTTATAACGGAAGATGAAAAATTTAATTAACCAAACAGTGCATTAAGTATATTGCATTGATGAAACATCCGGGACTTGTCATACCGACACATGTTGAACGCTGCATGCTAATTGTGAGGAGTGTGTAAAAAAGTAGCAGGCGCCCATATTTTGTTCATAAAGGCTATGCCGCTTTTACTGTCTACCAATTACTATAAAAAATAATTAAAAAGAAAAGAACAAAAGTTCGATTTTTGTATGTACTTTTATTTCCTTCTTTGTTATAATACGCTTTGAAGTGAAATAATAAAAATGTTGAAGATATATTCAGGAGATATTTATGGATCATTTCATACTTCATTCAGAATACCAACCCACCGGCGACCAGCCTGCAGCCATCGAAGCCCTCGTAGACGGCTTCAAAAAAGGCAACCAATTCCAGACTTTACTGGGGGTTACGGGTTCAGGCAAGACGTTCACGATGGCCAACATCATACAGGCGCTTAACAAGCCTACTCTGGTCATAGCGCATAACAAGACCCTTGCCGGACAGCTGTACGGCGAGTTCAAAGAATTTTTCCCGGAAAATGCGGTAGAATATTTTGTGTCCTATTATGATTACTATCAGCCGGAAGCTTATGTGCCTTCCACGGATACTTATATTGCCAAGGATTCCTCGATCAATGACGAGATTGATAAACTCAGATTGTCCGCTACGGCTTCCCTGACAGAACGGCGGGATGTGGTGGTAATCGCCAGCGTGTCCTGTATCTATGGCCTGGGAAGTCCGGAGGAATACGCAGGTATGAGTATGTCTCTGCGTCCCGGTATGTGTAAGGATCGTGACGAGGTGATACGTGGACTGATTGAGATGCAGTACGATCGCAATGATCTGGACTTGGACAGATGCTGTTTCCGGGTACGGGGAGATGTGGTGGAGGTCTATCCGGCGCAGGGCGGCGACTATCTGATCCGTATTGAGTTCTTTGGAGATGAGATAGACCGGATTGCACAGACAGACCCGCTTACCGGTCAGGTGCATGCTACGCTGGAGCACGTGATGATTTACCCGGCTTCCCACTATGTGGTGGCGCAGGAGAAGATTACTGCGGCCTGTAAGGAGATTGAGAAAGAACTGGAAGGCAGGGTCAAATACTTTAAAAGTGAGGACAAGCTGCTGGAAGCCCAGAGGATTTCAGAGAGGACAAACTTTGATATCGAGATGCTGCGGGAAACAGGATTCTGTTCGGGGATTGAGAATTATTCCAGACACTTAAACGGGATGGCCGAAGGCGAGCCGCCTTTCACACTTTTGGATTATTTCAAGGATGATTTCCTGATTATCATAGACGAGTCGCATATGACGGTTCCGCAGATTCGGGGCATGTTTGCAGGGGACAGATCCCGCAAGAATACATTGGTAGAGTATGGGTTCCGTCTGCCCTCTGCTCTGGATAACAGGCCGTTGTGTTTTGAGGAGTTTGAACAGCATATTGACCAGATGCTCTTTGTGTCGGCGACACCTTCCGATTATGAGGCAGCCCATGAGTTGTTCCGGACGGAGCAGATCATAAGGCCTACGGGTCTTTTGGATCCGGAAGTGGATGTACGGCCGGTGGAAGGGCAGATTGATGATTTGATCTCGGAAATCAATAAAGAAGTGGCGGAACATAATAAAGTACTGGTGACCACTTTGACCAAACGGATGGCGGAGGATTTGACAGCGTATATGAATGATGTGGGAATTCGCGTGAAATATCTGCACTCCGATATCGATACGCTGGAACGGGCGCAGATTATCCGGGACATGCGTCTTGATGTGTTTGATGTGCTGGTGGGTATCAATTTGCTGCGAGAGGGATTGGATATTCCGGAGATATCATTGGTGGCAATCCTGGATGCTGATAAGGAAGGATTCCTTCGTTCCGGCACATCTCTGATTCAAACCATCGGGCGCGCGGCGCGTAATGCTAAGGGGCATGTCATCATGTACGCAGATGATATGACGGACTCCATGCACACGGCCATTTCAGAGACCAACAGGCGCCGCAAAATACAGCAGGCCTACAATGAGGAACACGGTATCACGCCGCAGACCATACAGAAAGCGGTTCGCGATCTGATCAGTATCTCCAAGACCATTGCCAAGGAAGAATTGAAATTTGAGAAAGATCCGGAATCCATGAGCAGGCAGGAGCTTGAGAAACTGATCAAGGATGTGGAGAAGCAGATGAAGAAAGCGGCAGCGGATCTCAATTTCGAGGCAGCGGCAGAACTGCGTGACAGGATGGTAGATTTGAAGAAGAAACTGAGGGATTTTGATAAAGATGAGTGAGCGAAGGCGTTCTCTGTACAGATTTAAGATTTCGCGGAGCGGGATTAAGGGATTAGTGTGAGATGGCATGAAGTAAGAAAAGAATATATCAGAACGGAGAATAAATGATGGAAGATACGATTAAGATGCGTCCTCGGGAGTATATTAAGATCCGTGGCGCCAGCGAACATAACCTGAAAGAGATAGACATTGATATACCGAGGAATGAATTTGTGGTGTTGACGGGATTGTCCGGCTCCGGTAAATCTTCCCTGGCTTTTGATACAATCTATGCAGAAGGACAGAGACGATATATGGAATCCCTCTCCTCCTATGCAAGACAGTTCCTCGGCCAGATGGAGAAGCCGAATGTGGAGCGGATTGACGGACTATCTCCGGCGATTTCCATTGACCAGAAATCTACCAATCGCAACCCCCGTTCCACGGTGGGTACAGTGACGGAGATTTATGATTATTTCCGGCTGCTCTATGCCCGCATTGGTATCCCACACTGTCCTAACTGCGGTAAGGAGATTAAGAAACAGACTGTAGACCAGATTGTGGATCAGGTGATGGCGCTTCCTGAGGGCACGAAGATTCAGCTTCTGGCGCCGGTGGTGCGAGGCAGAAAGGGTGAACATGCCAAGGTCTTCGAACGTGCCAAGAAGAGCGGTTATGTGAGAGTACGTGTAGATGGTAATCTCTATGATCTATCTGAGGAGATCAAGCTGGAGAAGAACATCAAGCATAACATAGAAATCATCGTGGATCGGCTGGTGGTCAAAGCGGGAATCGAGAGACGTCTGACGGATTCGGTGGAAAATGTATTTGCCCTGGCGGAAGGGCTGATGATTGTGGATGTAATTGATGGTGAATCCATGAATTTCAGTCAGAGTTTTGCCTGTCCGGACTGCGGTATCAGTATCAGCGAGATTGAGCCCAGAAGCTTTTCCTTCAACAACCCGTTTGGGGCCTGCCCGGAATGCTTTGGTCTTGGCTATAAGATGGAATTTGACGTAGATTTGATAATACCTGACAAAAGTGTCAGTTTAAAGGACGGCGCCATTGCGGTGATGGGATGGCAGTCCAGCGGTGACAGCGGAAGTTTTACCAATGCAGTACTGCAGGCTCTGGCCAGAGAGTATAAGTTCAGTTTGGAAACGCCTTTTGAAGAACTTCCGGAGAAAGTACAGGATGTGATTATCAATGGCACGGACCGCAAAGTGGATGTGTATTATGAGGGACAGCGGGGCAAGGGCGTGTATCCTATCACTTTTGAGGGCGTGATCAAAAATGTAGAACGGCGGTACCGGGAGACCGGTTCTGAGTGGAGCAAGCAGGAGTATGAGAGTTTCATGCGGATCACGCCTTGTAAAGAATGTAAGGGGATGCGTCTGAAAAAGGAATCCCTGGCAGTGACGATCTGTGATAAGAATATTTTTGAGATTACCTCCCTGTCCATTGCCAAGCTGCATGAATTTATCGGAGAGATGAAACTGACTCCCACACAGGAATTGATCGGTAAACGTATCTTAAAGGAAATTCGCGCAAGAGTAGGATTTCTGATGGAAGTGGGACTGGATTATCTTTCCCTGTCCAGAGCCACGGGAAGTCTTTCCGGCGGAGAGTCTCAGCGTATCCGCCTGGCAACACAGATTGGATCCGGACTGGTGGGTGTCTGCTATATCTTGGATGAACCCAGTATCGGCCTGCATCAGAGAGATAATGATAAGTTGATTGCTGCTCTCAAAAATCTGAAAGATATGGGTAACACGCTTCTGGTAGTGGAGCATGACGAGGACACAATGCTGGCGGCGGATCATATTGTGGATATCGGGCCGGGAGCAGGATCTCACGGAGGTGAAGTGGTAGCCCAGGGCACGGCGGAAGAGATCATGCAGGTGGAAGAGTCCATCACGGGACAATATCTGAGCGGTAAGCTGTCGATTCCGGTGCCGAAAACGCGCAGGCAACCTTCCGGTTATCTGACAGTCAAAGGAGCGGAGGAAAATAATCTTAAGAAGATAGATGTAAAGATTCCCACGGGTATCATGACCTGTGTGACTGGGGTATCTGGTTCCGGCAAGAGTTCTCTGGTCAATGAAATCCTCTATAAGCATCTGGCGAGAGACTTAAACAGGGCCAGGTGTATTCCGGGCAAACATAAGGGAATACAGGGGATTGAACAGCTGGACAAGGTGATAAACATTGACCAGTCTCCCATCGGCAGGACGCCCCGTTCTAATCCGGCCACTTACACGGGGGTATTTGATCAGATCAGAGATCTGTTTGCCTCCACCCAGGATGCGAAGGCGCGGGGGTACAAGAAAGGCCGGTTTAGTTTCAATGTCAAGGGCGGACGTTGTGAGGCCTGCGGCGGTGATGGCATTATAAAAATAGAGATGCATTTTCTGCCGGATGTGTATGTGCCCTGCGAAGTCTGCGGCGGCAAACGCTACAACCGGGAAACCCTGGAAGTGAAGTATAAGGGGAAGAGCATTTTCGATGTGTTGGACATGACGGTGGAGGAAGCGGTGCCATTCTTCGAAAATCTGCCCTCCATTCGCAGAAAGATTGAGACGCTTTATGATGTGGGACTCTCCTATGTGAAATTAGGACAGCCTTCCACTACGCTTTCCGGCGGCGAGGCACAGCGTATCAAGCTGGCCACAGAACTGAGTAAGCGCAGTACCGGAAAGACTATCTATATTCTGGATGAGCCTACTACCGGCTTGCACTTTGCCGATGTCCATAAACTGGTGGACATCCTGCATAAGCTGGCGGAAGGAGGCAACACGGTGGTGGTCATCGAACATAACCTGGATGTGATCAAAACAGCCGATTATATCATAGATATGGGCCCGGAAGGCGGCGATGGCGGCGGGACAGTGATCGCACAGGGGACACCGGAAGAGGTGGCGAAGAATAAGAAGTCTTATACGGGTATTTATGTGAAGAAAATGTTGGAACGGGCCTCTAAAAAATGCTAAACCAGGCAGTCAAAAGGAATGTAGCCTGTTTAATTCCCAGAATACTTTATGCAATAGAAAAAGGTATTCTGGGATTATTTCTTTTTTAATCAGTTGATTGTCGTATCTAAATTTCCTGTAATCTCAAGCCACAGCCGCGCAAGCCCAGGAACCATGCCGCTTTCCTCTTCAATCCTTTGCCGTAAGCTTTCCATGGCGGTTTTTCCGTACTTGTCATAGGTGAGCTGGCAATTCAAGCCAAGTTCGGTGAAGAACCGTATATCCGTGACTTCTCCCCGGCCGGCACCATCGTATCGGAGGGCCTTTGTCACAGCATCTTTGAGAAAGAGGAGAGCCTTTTCCGGGTTGTCTTTGAGGCAGTAGCATTCGGCGATGGTCTCCAAAAGGATACATTCATACTTGTCAAACCAGGTGAGCTCTGTTTCCGGTTGGATGCCTCGAAGGACGACCCGGAGCCACTGGAGGCAGTCTGCGGCGGTATCGTAGTCCATGCGCTGGAAAAACACATTGCAGTAGCCCACCATGATGTTGTTGATATCTTCCGCGAAGGCGGCAAAGGCCCGGCCGAGGTATTTCTCTGCCCCGTCCGCATCGTGGAGATAATCGCCGAGCACCATGCCGATTAAAGCATTGTTGACACCGCAGACGTTGTATTTTTTCAAAACCCGCAGCGCGGTTTCTGTATGTCCCAGAAGCAGATGCACCTTTGCAATCTGTGTACGGATTGAAACCTCGCTGACATTATCGTCCTGATTCTGCGCAATCAGTTCACAGGAGTGCTCCAAAAGACAGATGGCGCGGCTGTTCGCCTCACGGTGTTTTGTCTCTTTGCCCAATTCCAGATACAGCAAAGCGCTTTGATATATGACATCAAAATTATTGGGATAGTTTTTCAGTGCCTTTTCCGCCTCAGTGACCGCCTCATCATATTCTTTCGCCTTTGTCAGTGTCACAATTCTATTAACGGCAGATACTGCGCCGCCCATTCTCCATTCATATCCGAGAAGAACATCAGTCGAAGTGTGAAACATGTCGGCCATTTCCAGAATCAGCCTGATTTCCGGCATAGACTGATTTGATTCCCACTTATAAACCGCACTGACGCTGACACCCATCGCTTCCGCAAGCTGCTCCTGTGTCAGCTTTCGTTCCTTACGGAATTTTTTGATGTTCTCTGAAAGTTTTATTTCCAAAACCTATCCACCTCTCTTTCTATGGATAGATTATACCAAGTGGTTCAGGGCAAGTGAACATACTGATAGTAAAAGAAGTTGAAATATTTTTTTACCATTGGTACGTTTTACCAGTAATAACACTCTTAAGGTGATCGTCACAGCATCCGATACCTCGCCAGACACGCCAGAATCTCCTGCCTTCTCACATAGGCGGCGGGGCCGGTTCCGTAGTTTCTGGGTGTCAGGGCAAGAATACCCTCTTTTTCCAGTTTATCGGAAGCTTCTTTTGCCAATTGGGGAATGGCCTTTTTCCCGTCTGCCATCCGATCCAGAGCATATTGCATGATATAGGCGAGGGCCGCGGTCTGGCTTTCCCCTACGATTTGTTCCAGATAACGCAGGTCAATTTCGTTTTTGTCGAGGCTGATCGTATCCCAGCCGTGTGTCCTTGCTTTTTCAATTTGTTTTTTACGGACAGTCTTTTTCACCCAGTCGCTTTTCTGCACCTTTTCTTCGATTAACTCTGCGGCCAGTTCTTTTGCCCGTGCAGTCACATCTTTTGTCTCATAACAATCCATTTGTAATACCGTGTCAGCCACGGAAAGGTAGTCGCCGGAACTTCCCGCAACCAGTATAGTGGAAATGCCCAGATCCTGATAGAGACTTCTGATCTTTCGGATAAAAGGCGTAATGGGTTCTTTTTCATCGGAGACCAGTTTGGCCATGCGGGTGTCGCGCACCATGAAGTTGGTGGCGGAGGTGTCCTCATCAATCAAAAGCACCGTGCTGCCCGCTGCCAGCGCTTCTACGGTATTGGCGGCCTGAGAGGTACTTCCGCTGGCGTTTTCCGTGTGGAAACGAGTGGTGTCCGATCTCATTGGCAGATTATTAATGAACATGGAAATGTCCGTGTCGTGGATACAGCGGTTTTCTTCGGCCCGCAGTTTGAAGGCGGTCTCGTCAGTAATGACAAGCTCTCTGCCATCTCCTGCGATATGGTTGTATACGCCCCGTTCCAGTGCCTTTAACAGAGTGGATTTTCCGTGGAAACCGCCGCCTGCAATTACCGTGATTCCCCGGCGGATTCCCATACCGCGCACCTCACCTTTGTGGGGCAGGTTTAAGGTGATTGCCAGAGAGTCGGGGCTTTTGAACACAACAGCCTCCTTCAAGGGCCTTTGTGACACGCCGCTTTCTCTGGGCAGAATGGAGCCGTCTGCTACAAAAGCTGCAAGATTGTGCGCAGAGAGGGCTTCCCGGATAAACTGCTGGTCGTCAGCAAGGGCGGTTACTTTATCCAGATCCTGTTTCATGCGGGGCTCCATACGGAAGCATTTTTGCGCCAGATCGGGAAGCTGACGGAAAAGAATCTGAGAAAGTTCCTCCGCGGCGATAGTGCGCCCGAAAGCCGGGAATCCCACTTCAATACGGGCTTCAATCGCCTCTTTGCTGATATGCATGGCGGTGGTCTCCAGAATTTCCTGTCCTACCCGGCAGGCTGTCACAAGACCGCTCTTACCGGAACCTTTCGCGGCCCTGCCATCCCCGCTTCTAAGAGCCCGGTGCAGACAGCGGAGCAGATAATCCTCTACCGCAATTCTGCGGTGTTTTGTCCCAAAATATTGTTCGGGTATATTTCCCTGGTTTCTATAGACGATTCGCACCCGGGAAGGAGTAGCAAAAGGGTCGCCCTGCACGTGGTCGATACAGAGACGATAGACTCCAAAATCATATTCTCCTTCCAGAACCTTATAGGCTTTATATCCTTTATGGTCGATCTGTTTTAATTGTGTCCGTAATTCTGCCTGTGTTTTCATGCTCTTATATTTCCTTTCTGTGTTCTACCCGAGTCCGCCAAGTAGTTTTCGTATCGAAAAATCTTTCACTTATCCGAGTCCGCGAAGCGGATCTCGCAATCGAGCTTTGCTCGATTTGTTAATATCTCCGAAGAAAGTTACCTTTTTGTTATGCGGATAGCCATATACTGCTTTTCCGGCATATCAATCTTAATACTTCCGGAATAAACTCCTGGCAGTTTGTTTATTGTCATATCCCACGTATCAATCAGCTCAATCTCATAACAACACCCTTCAGTCAGTTCATAAGTGCGAAAGGCGGGTTTAGAGAATCCGAAATAGTACAGATAATAAGAATGATCATCCTCTTTACACAGGCAGGGAACATCCCAGTTAGCCATATGATTCTCCGGCGTGAGTTTCAGAGGAGCGGCACCCGGCGGGGTATCTGCCATAATTTTTTTTAAAAAGGCGATTCGTTCCGGGCATGTACCGTGTAAAGTTCCGCCATGTGACCACCAGATCTGATCATATTGGACATAGACTTCGCCGTGGGTGAGATATCCGCCGCGGATGCAGCCCTCCCAAAACCGTCTTGTCAATTCTTCGCCGGTAATATTGCCCCACCCGAAGTTAATATTTCCTTCGTAGGAACATTCGTCCACCACAATGGGTTTCTGATATTGCTGTCTCCACTCAGTAACTGTCTCTGCCGTTTTATAGACATCTACACGTTGTATACTGGCATGGGTAATCCAGGGTCTGCTGTGATCATACAGCTTCATACAATTATGGATGGAACGAAGATGTCCGTAGGAGTCCCTGCGCAGAATGACGCGAGCATATAATTCCCAGTCCTCCACGGACTTCCATGGCAGCAGATCGTATTCATTTGCCAGCGACCACCAAATATTTTTGAAATGACATAAACGGTCTACCGCATATTTCAAATAAAACACATCGGTGTCCCGATTCATTTTGGAGAAACCCCAGCGGTCGTAAGGGTGCAGCAGAATGATATCCGCTTCAATTCCCAGTGCATCCAGCTGGCGAATGCGGTTTTCCAGATTATCCCAGAACAGGGGGTTAAAACGCGTAAAATCAAAACCTTCCTCCTCGCTTCCTGCAAAAGCATAATACTGCGGATTGGTAGTATTGTAAGTGTAAAACTTGGGGAAGATACACATTCTTACTTTGTTAAAAGGAGACTTTTGCAGAGTCTCCAATGTCTGCTCCTGAATCTCAGTGGGCTGATGGATCCAGGCATAGCATGTGGTTCCGAAGGGTTGGAAACGTGTGCCGTCTTCATAGGCAAAATGGAATTTGCTTTCTTCAAGAGAGGTATCCTGTGATACATCCTGCGGGAGTACATCGCTCATGGGCAGTACCCTGCCGTGGTTTCCTTTCTCTGCCGGTGCACATTCACATGTTAAGGCTATGTTATTCAACTGAGAGTCGTTGGAATGTGTGACGCCAGTCCATGTGCCTGGTTTCGTGGGCATGAAACGGATTTTGTAGTGGCCGTTTCCACAATAAAAGCCGTTTACGCTGATTAGCTCCGAGTCATTTATAAAATCGGCTTTTAACCAGACCTCCGCATAGGGATTTCCCTTGTCGGTGCCAGTCAGTTCAGTCTCAAAAATTTTGTATTGTTCTGTCATGGGTATCCCTTTCTGTGATGGTTTATTCCATTATCCATAAGAAGGAAACGGAGGCAGCTGTACGGTGAAGAGCCGTATTCATATAACAATAATTATAGTAAAAGGTAAAATGCTTTGCAACACATAAGCTGTGGCAATATTCCGGACATAGGAATTGTCAGAAGGCCGGATTAAAACGAGTGTAATTACAGAATTTAATTTATATACGAATATATTGCGCTCATAAAGTGCCATATACTATAATAACTTAAGATGTCCACAAAAGACAGTAAGAAAGGCAGAGAGACTATGTACAACCCCCAACTGGAAACATTTATCCGTGTGGCGGATGCCGGAAGCTTTAACAAGGCGGCAGAGCAGGCATTTATTACCCCAACGGCGGTCTTGAAGCAGATTAATCTGTTAGAAGCGGACTTGGGAGTACAGCTTTTTGACAGAACACATAGAGGGCTTTCCTTGACGAAGGCAGGAAATTCCTTGTATAAAGATACAAAATATATAATCCAATATTGTAAGGATTCTGTGATACGGGCAAAAAATGCCATGCAGGAGACCGCAGATATGATACGGATTGGCACTTCTCCCATGACTCCGGCGCAGGTTCTCGTGGAGCTATGGCCAAAGATACATACGCTATGCCCGGAGACTAAATTTAAACTCGTTCCCTTTGAAAATACACCGGAAAACGCAAGGGAAATACTGAAGAATCTCGGCCAAAATATTGATGTGGTGGCGGGTATCTTTGATGAAACAATGCTGAATCTGCGACAGTGCGCGGGATTTGAACTTTTCAGGCAGCCTTTGTGCTGTGCGGTGTCTATTCATCATCGCCTTGCAGATAAGAAAACGCTGACGATACAGGATTTGTATGAGGAAAATCTGTTGCTGATGCATCGGGGCTGGAGCCATTATGTGGACAGACTTCGAGATGATATTTGGCAGAATCACAGTCAGATACATATTGTGGATTTTGATTTTTACAGCGTGGACGTGTTCAACCGTTGTGAGAACGGAAATGATGTGCTGATGGCTGTCCAAGTATGGGATAATGTCCATCCATTATTAAAGGTGATACCTGTGGAGTGGGATCATTCCATTCCTTATGGTCTGCTGCATTCCTCTGAACCTTCGGCGGCAGTGAAGCGTTTCCTGTCAGCAATACAGAAGGTGCTGTAAGAGACTCGTATAAGAGTTACTATTTCACTATAGCTGGATATAACCCAAAGGTATAAACTGATGAACGAAACGAGACTTCCAGGGAAGCCTCGTTTCTTTTATGGTATAAGAAAGTGCTGCGATTATCCGAGGCTGCGAAGCAGAACTCGCAAATTAACTTTTATACTAGAGAAAGCCTAAAAACTTGCTGATAAATAATGTTGCATTGACAGAAAAAGGATGGTTATGAACAATTTATCAGGAATAATGGAATTTATGATGAGATTACGGAGTGTCTGACAAAAGCGGAAAAGAACATCATTGAATTTTCAGGTATTGGTGAAAATCCAACTTATGAAAAAGTTCTGGAAGGGGCAGGGGTGGCGAGAGAAAATCAAGTGTGATCCCAGATTTGAGCTAATCGATCCCGCATATAGCTGTCATGTTTCCACAAAGCAGATGGTGTCAGACGGTTTTGATACGCTTTCTCATATTATGGAGATTTATTTCAGTAAACCCGATGAGGATAATGTTTCTGATGATATTGCGGAGGCATTGATGCGGAGCGTTATCCGAAACTTAAGGGCGGCAATCATAAATCCACAGGATTATATGGCCAGAAGTAACCTGCTATGGGATGCGGCAATGGCGGAAAATTGCATTCTGCAATTGGGGAAACAGACGGATTGGCAATGTCACCAGATGGAGCAGCAACTTGCTGTTCTGCATCCGATTTACTATCGCCATATATATAGCAATGGCTGTGACAAGTTCAAGAGATTTGCTACGAATGTATGGGGAATCGGTCTTTCCACTAACCTTCGTGATTTAGGAGCAAATGAGAATACAGATTTGAGGAGGATAGCGGATTCCTGTATTCTTTCAGCTGGAAGTTATAAACAAATGACACATAAAGAAATTCTTGAGATTTTTCGAGAATGCTATTAAAGGAGGTAGAGCAATGGAAATTACAATGGAAAACTTTGCAAAAATGAAGTATGACGTATTCTCTATGTTTAATGAGCAGTGGGCGCTTTGTACTGCAGGCGGCCCTAAAGAGTATAATACTATGACGATTGGCTGGGGTACCATGGGAACAATCTGGGGACCGGCGAACCATGGCAAGCAGATTATTACCGTTTTTCTGCGCGAAAGCCGCCGGACCAGTGACATTCTTCTTAAGGATGATTACTTTACTGTATGCTTTTTCCCTGAAGAGAATCGCAAGGATCTTGGCATCCTTGGATCAAAATCCGGTAAGGATGTACCAGATAAGATTAATCTTACGAACCTTACCCCAAAACTACTGGACAATGCCGTAGGATTTGAGGAAGCGAAACTTACTTTCGTGTGCAAGAAAATCTACACACATCTAATGGGTAAGGACGAACTACCGGATTTTGTGCGGGATACCCTCTATAAAAACGGAGATTTACACTTTGTCTTCATGGGTGAAATAGAAAATGTTTACGGAACTATTGGTGAGTGACCATCGATGTGAAAATTTCTATAAAAGGGACTAGTGAAGGACTGATATAATATCATCAAAATAAAGGAGAGAAAAGAGGATGGAATTTAAAACTTTACATAACGGAATAAAAATGCCCATGGAAGGATTTGGTGTTTTTCAGGTACGCGACAAAGAGGAATGCAAGCAGTCCGTTTTGAATGCGATTCGAGCGGGTTATCGTCTTATCGACACAGCCGCTTCCTATACTAATGAGGACGCTGTCGGCGAGGCTGTACGTGAGGCTGTTGCCGAGGGCATCTGCACCCGCGAAGAACTTTTCATTACTTCCAAGATGTGGGTCCAGGATATGCAGAATTATGACATGGCCGAGAAGGCGATTGACGCATCCATTAAAACTCTTGGTGTGGATTACATCGATCTTTATCTTCTTCATCAGGCTATGAAGGATTATTTCAGCGCCTGGCGTGCCATGGAGGATGCTTACAAGGAAGGTAAGATTAAGGCAATCGGGGTATCCAACTTCTATCCGTTTGTACTTACGAATTTCTGTGAAACTGTTGATATTAAACCAATGGTCAACCAGATTGAGACACATCCATACTTTACGCAGGAGCAGTCCCTTGAAGTCATGAACGACTACGGTGTAGTTCCTGAGGCATGGGCTCCATTGGAGGCGGCAGGTACAGCCCATGGAATGATGAAATGCTTAAGAGTATTGCTGAGAACCATGGTAAGACCATAGGCCAGGTTATTCTTCGATGGAATGTTCAGCGTGGAGTAGTTGTCATTCCGAAGTCCGTTCACAAGGAGCGTATTAAAGAAAATTTCAACATATGGGATTTTGCTCTTACAGATGGGGAAATGGCAAAGATCAGCACCCTCGACAGGGGATACCAGGGTACGGCTGTCAAGCACTTTGATCCTGAGTTTGTAAGAATGTGTACAAATAGAAAAATTCACGACTAACAAGAGACTCTAAAAAGCTGCGAGCCGATCGAATGTAGATGGCTTGCGGCTTTTCTGTTCTCAAAGAAAGATAAAACAATCGGTTTTGCTATAACCCTAAGGTGGAACCGATAGAGCCATATAGCAGTGCCGACTTGGACTGGAGGGAACGAGATTCGCGTCCGGCGCCTCCGAGGAAGCGGTTCGGGCATGGCTGATCCTGCCACAAAGATTACGAATCTGATTGTTTGAAATGGATGTAGATACCTCTGGGTAATAACTTGAAAACTTTTCGGAACTTCTGTAAAAAATATAATTTATTATAATAAAGTTATCACAGCAGAAGGAAAACACGACAGCAGAGAGTATGGAGGATAGTAATGGAATACAGGACATTGGGAAAAGATTTAACGGTATCTGCAGTGGGGCTTGGCTGTATGGGCATGAGTCACGCTTACGGGGCGCCGGCTGACAAAAAGGAAATGAGGGAATTGTTGGCGGAGGCCGTGGATATAGGATACACATTCTTTGATACAGCGGAAGTTTATGGTACGCCGGATAATCCCCATCATAATGAAGAACTGGTAGGAGAGGCATTAAGACCATATCGGGACAAGGTTGTGATTGCCACCAAATTCGGAATCTATTTTGATATGGAAAGCAAGCAGGTAAATAAACCGCTGCTGCCGGATTCCAGACCGGAGGTGATTCGTGCTTCGGCAGAAAATTCTTTAAGCCGGCTTGGAACAGATCATATTGACCTATACTATCAGCATCGTGCTGATCCGTTTGTTCCAATTGAGGAAGTGGCGGGAGTCATGCGGGAGCTGATACAGGAAGGAAAGATTACACACTGGGGACTCTCCGAGGCTGACGAGGAAACCATACGCCGCGCTCATGCGGTCTGTCCGGTAACAGCAATCCAGAACCGTTATTCTATGATGGCGCGCTGGTATGAAGCACTCTTTCCCGTGCTGGAGGAATTGCATATTGGTTATGTGGCATTTTCCCCTTTGGCAAATGGATTCTTGTCTGCAAAGTATGGAAAGGATTCCAAGTTTGATCTGGGGACGGATTATCGGAGCATGATGCCGCAGTTTGCTCCGGAGGCAGTGGAACAGAATCAGAAACTTCTGAAGTTGATTGAGACGGTTGCGGAAGGAAAGCAGGCTACGCCGGGGCAGATCTCACTTGCATGGATGCTCGGGAAAAAACCTTATCTGGTGCCGATTCCCGGTACCCGAAAATCGGATCGTCTGAAAGAAAATGCAGGAGCAGTAGATATCAAGCTGACGGCAAAAGAAATCGAAGTCTTGGATAGGCAGCTTGACACAATGGAAATGTCGGATGTATTTGGCGGCACAAGCTGTAAGTGATACTGATGGAGATGAGAGAAGGAAAATGCAATGAATGAGTTTGTCTTTACCTATTCCCAAAGGTATACTTCGGGCAGAACTCTTTGGAAAAAGCGCTTCGGACAGAGTTAAACAGCATGGAAAGACGGTGAAGCTTGCTTATGGCGGCGCTTGCAAAAGAAAAGGCGTGAACTTTATCCTGGTAGTAGTAGGTGCGTCATTGACTGCTGCAATATCATAGTGGCACAGGCAAAGACCGATAAGGACATCTGGAAAATGGAGTTTTCGGAAGGTGTATTTCCTGCGGAATACCTGCCGATGGGTGCGGTGGTTACGGCATCCGGCACAGAATGGTATTCTGAAAGTCGGTAGGATTACGGATTTTCAGGCTCACCAGATAGAGCATCAGCTTGGCGCATTTACGGATTGCAATCCTCGTGAGCTTGGCAGGGATGAGGTTTATGAAATTTTGATGGAGTGTATTTTAGAAGGAGGAGAGATGAAAATGAGCGAACAGAAATATGTAAAATTAAATAATGGTGTGGAAATGCCTGTAGTGGGAATCGGAACATTTCTGCTAAGTCCGGATGAAGCGGAGGCTTCTGTGGTAAGTGCTTTGCAGGACGGTTACCGCCTGATTGACACGGCAAATGCCTATGTGAATGAAAAGGCTGTGGGCAGAGCGATGAAAAAGTCAGGTATTCCCAGAGAAGAAATTTTTCTGGAAACAAAAATCTGGCCAGCGTTCTATGAACAGGAGGACGCCGTGGAAAAAACTTTGGAAAGGCTGGATACAGATTATATTGATTTGCTTCTGATTCACCAGCCCGCTGGCAATTATCAGACTGGTTACCGGTTGATGGAGAAAGCGTATCAGGCGGGTAAGGTGAAAGCAATCGGACTTTCCAATTTTAACAAAGAACAGATACAGGAGATATTGGATATCTGTGTGGTAAAACCTGCTATCCTGCAGACGGAAGTGCACCCTTATTTTCAGGAGAAGGAGATGAAAGCCTTTCTGGAAAAAGAAGGGATGGTAATTCAAGCGTGGTATCCGCTCGGACATGGCGATAAAGCATTGATAGAAGAGCCGGTATTTACAGAATTGGCCGCAAAATACGGAAAGAGCAATGCACAGGTAATCCTGCGCTGGCATATACAGGCGGGAAACATTGTGATTCCCGGTTCCAAGAACCCCGATCATATCCGCGATAATTTTGCGCTGTTTGATTTTATGCTGACTGACGAGGAGATGGCACGGGTGGCAGCTGTTGACAGGAATAAGAGATACTATACCAGTACGCCCCAGATGTTGGAGTCATATGTGAAGATGGTTCCGCCTGTGGATGAGCAGAAATAAGTATTTTGTCGTAGGGCGCATTCAGACGCAGGAAACAAGTGCCCTAATAGAAGTTTTTGAAGGACTGCCGCATGGATTTGGATTAGGCGAGGGGATGGCGGCGGACGGTTGCCTTGACAATGCGGTTTAGTTCTGGGAAGATAATGTAGCGGGGTAAGCAAAAATAAAGAGTGAAAGGCGGTTTGAGATTATGGCAAAGAAGCAGACGGCAGGAAGAGACAGGCTGGGAGAATTGGCGCCCAAATTTGCGGAGTTAAATGATGATATTTTATTTGGGGAGGTATGGTCAAGGGAAGAACAGCTTTCCGCGAGAGACCGGAGTATGATTACCATTGCGGCGCTTTTTTTCGGCAGGATTGTATCCACAGTTAAAATCTCATTTGGTACTTGGGAAGGAACACGGGATTACCAAAGAAGAAGCGGTGGAAATCGTGACACAGCTTGCATTTTACTGTGGCTGGCCCAAAGCGTGGAGTACATTTCCGATGATTCAGGAAGTATATGAAACAGAGGACTGATTTTATGAAGGGAAATCTGCAGATGATTTCCGCTTGTGGAGAATTTGTACGGATGCCCTCAATCCTTAAAAGACTATGACAGCAACGGTTATAGTCTTTTTTCATGCGGTAATTACCGTATGAAATGACATCCTATTGATCTAATAAATGGCAAAAGTTATATGTATGTGCGGAAAAGACGATAAAATAAGTGAATGAAACGCAAAGTTGACAAGATGAAACCACAGATTGGTTGTTTTTCTCTATTGCTTAAAAGTAGAATGTTTGCAGGAGGTGGATCAAAATGACATTGGGACAGAAATTAAAAACATTGTTGAAAGACAATGGTATGACGCAGGAGGATCTGGCTGAAAGGCTGGAGGTATCCCGACAGGCAGTAGGAAAATGGGTTAATGATAAAGGAATACCTGAAGTAGGGAAAATAGTACAAATCAGTAACCTATTCGGAGTATCAACGGACTACCTGTTGAAAGAGGATTGTGCTGAAAAAGGTGTAACGGAAGAAAGAGCCATATCAAACAGTGGTTACTATGTCAGTCAGGAGATGCTGGACGGATACTTGTTGTACAGTAAACAGAATGCAAAGCGGATTACGGGAGGAATCAGTCTCTTTATAGTATCGAACGTCTTCGACTGCTTTGATCACAATAGCATGATAATGTCTTTTCTCTATTGGCTTACAATGACAGCAGGAATCATCATTATTATTTGGCAATTTTTTCAGACCAGACAGTATCAGGAAATCAAAAGTGAACGCCTTACATTTGATGATAAGATATTCGGGGAGTTTAAGAAACAGCGGGAGAGCAGAAGAAAAAAATATGCAGTTATGGTTATTGCAGGAGTGATCATTCTTTTGACAAGTTCCGAAATAGAAAGCTTTATAAAGCTTTATTTTGGGCACACGGCCTACAACGTTTTTGGGTGGATTGCCGATACGGTGTGGTTAGCGCTTATTGTATGGGCGGGGATGTCTATGCACATTGACAGCATTATCATTAAAAACACAGAACATGCGCCTAAAAGCGGTCATATGAAAAAGTATCGCTGGATATATATGGCATTGCCGTTTACAGTGATTGCGGTTCTGATTGGAATGGTAACAAATGCATGGAGTCCATATGCGCCTATCATCATTTTGTTTTGCTGTTTATTGGTCACAACTTGTAAATTACTTATAGAAAGCAGGGGGGAAAGGTGAATATGAGAAACTATATAATACGCAGTAGTCTGCTTGTGTTTGGATTATGTATTTGTGCAGGGTGTTCCGCACAGCAGGGAGAAAAATATACCTTAGAAGAATTAAATAACTTGGCTGAAATCAGGATATACTCGGCGGAGAATAATGAGCTTATAAAAACAATAAGTGATGAAGAAGAATTATATCAATATAACCAGTGTTCGATTTTTGATGATTCGGACATAGTAGAACATCAGGATGAATTAAAAAGGAACTTAGAGGGGGCAAAGGAACAATACTATTTGGTTGCATACAAATATCCCGCTGCGCGTTTTGGCGGAAAGGAACTGGAGGAAAATACTACCATTACGTTATATGAGGATACCTGTATAATCAAAATGACAGTGGCTGAAGAAAGTATCAAAGCATTTACTATTCCGGAAGAATTTTTGACTTTCTATTATGAACTTTCCGAAGAGGAAATAAATAGTTATCGTGCATTGGTTGAAGAAGGGGTTTATTGAGCGGCAATCCTATTAAAATGTTTAAGGAGACTAGCTATGAAAAAATTACTATTTATTTTATTGTTTGCGTTTAGTGCCATAGGTATATATGGTTGTAGTCAAAAAGAGTATTTCAGTAACGTTGAAGAAAAAAAGCAATTTACTGAAATTATTACAGCTTCTGGTGAGATGATTGGTATCATTGACAATAATAAAGAAATAGAAAGGTTCGTAAAACAACTGGATATTGAATCTTGGAATGATATGGAACAGCTGCCTGAAGATATAGACTTGGTATATAGTTATATATCATATGAGGTAATTGATGAACCTCTGTTTTCTTGTATAGAAAATTCCTCCGCTTATCCGAGTCCGCGGAGCGGATCTCGCAAAGATAATTTGCAAAGCAAATTTACTTTTTTACAGGATGGAAAACAGTTAGTTAATAAGAGTACCTTAGAATTTTATATTTCCAGTAAAGGTGAATATATTATACGAGATTATAATCAGGAAATAGAAGCAATAGCCAGAATATCAGAAAAGGCGGGACGGTTTCTTAATGCGCCAGAGGACTTAGAACTAAATAAGCATATAACAGCGAAGGAAATACTGGATGGGTGGGGACTTGATTTCTATGTGCCAGATAGTGATATTGAAAAAACAGATGATATAGAAAATGCCCGATATTATGAAGGAGAAACATCACTTATAGAGAATGCCAGATATTATCAAGGAGAAACATCCTTTACAGAAAAGGAACTACGCAAGACTTCTAAAGAGCAGAAGATACAGATTTACGGAGCAGACCAAAATACGTTGCTGAATGAAATAGACGATATTTCTGAAATAGCGCAATACCTGAACGGGTTGGCTCTGGATCAGTGGGAATATGCAGATAATGCACCAAATCCAGAAGAAGTTGAATGTCAAATTGTTAGATTTATGTTATCAAGGGATAATAAAAAAGAGTTAAAAGAAATGGATACCCAGATACTTTATAAAAGCGATGGTAATTACTACATTGAGGAAATCATTTCAGGTGAATATAGTAATCAGGGAGAATTTAAAACATATTATCAGGTGTCAGAGGAGATAGCAAAATATATTTTATCATATTTAAAATAGGTAAAATATATTCAACGCATTGTGCCTTTTCTGTTTTTACTAAGTGATAATGGTAAATTTCACCTGAGGTGACCTAAAGCGTGGAGTGCAGTTTTGATGATTCAAGAAATCATTGCACAGGCGCCATGGAAACAGACATATCTCTTGTATTCTGCCTGGAAAATACAGTATGATAATAAGAGTAACGGATTCTATTGGCGGAAGGAGTATACACATGTTTGATTCTTTATTGCTCTTAGATGGCAACATACTGCTCATTATTCAGGAATTTCTGCGGAATCCTATATTGACGCCGATCATGAAGGTCATAACTACGCTGGGAAACAGTGGTCTGATCTGGATACTTCTGACACTTCTTCTGCTGGCAGTTCCCAGGACTAGAAGAGTAGGGTATATGTTGACGGTGGCTCTTCTCGGCACACTGATTGTCAATAATATCATATTGAAGAATCTGGTGGCCCGAACCAGGCCTTATGAGGTGATAGAGGGACTTACATATCTGGTGAGAAAGCCATCGGATCTTTCTTTTCCGTCAGGGCATGCGGGCTGTTCCTTTTCGGCGGCGTGTATTATGTTCCGCAGGCTTCCGAAAAAATATGGTATCCCGGCGCTGGTTCTGGCGATTTTGATTTCGCTTTCCCGACTGTATGTGGGTGTGCATTATCCCAGCGATGTGCTGTTCGGGGTAATCAGCGGTATCGTGATCAGTTTTGCAGCGGAAGCCATTGTTGAAAAAATATTTCCTGAAAGGGTTAAGGAATCGCGTTAACTTTCCGATAAACATTCTGAGAAAGGCATGGATGCCGAAAATAGAACGGATGGAACCGTTCTGTTTTTGGCGTTTTTTAAATTTTTCAAAAAAAATGATAAAAACCTTTGAAAAACCATTTCTTTAGGTTATAATATATCCAGCATACTGCGCTTTTTATGAAGTGAAATTTGTCTGATTGTTTAGTTTGACAGTATTTGGAAATTATTATAGAGAGACCAAGGGAAAGGGGATCAAAGATAAATGCAGTACACGGACATTGGAATAGATTTAGGAACGGCCAGCATTTTAGTATACATCAGGGGCAAGGGTGTTGTGCTCAAGGAGCCTTCTGTTGTAGCTTTTGATAGAGATACCAATAAGATTAAGGCCATAGGTGAAGATGCACGCCTGATGCTCGGCAGAACGCCGGGCAATATTGTGGCAGTAAGACCTTTGAGGCAGGGTGTTATTTCGGATTATCAGGTCACAGAGAAAATGATGAAATACTTCATTCAGAAAGCTCTGGGCAAAAAGACTTTCCGCAAACCCCGCATCGCGGTGTGTGTACCGAGCGGTGTCACAGAAGTCGAGAAGAAGGCCGTGGAGGATGCTACCTATCAGGCAGGCGCCAGGGAAGTATCCATTATCGAGGAGCCTATCGCGGCGGCTATCGGTGCAGGAATTGACATTTCCAAGCCCTGTGGCAACATGATTGTTGATATTGGCGGCGGTACTTCCGATATCGCAGTGATTTCTCTGGGCGGTACGGTAGTCAGCGCATCCATTAAGATTGCCGGAGATGATTTTGATGAGGCGATCGTGCGTTATATGCGTAAGAAACATAATCTGCTGATCGGTGAGCGGACAGCGGAGGATTTAAAGATTAAGATCGGTTCTGCTTTCAGAAGACCGGAAGTCGATTATATGGATGTCAGAGGACGTAATCTGGTGACGGGACTTCCCAGAACCGTGAAGGTTTCTTCCGAGGAGACAGAGGAAGCGTTACACGAAACGACAGTGCAGATCGTGGAAACGATACACAGCGTTCTGGAGAAAACACCTCCGGAACTGGCGGCAGATATCGCAGACAGGGGAATTGTCCTCACCGGCGGCGGCAGTCTGCTCCGTGGGTTGGAGGATTTGATTGCAGCCAAGACTGGCATCAATACGATGACGGCGGAAGATCCGATGACAGCGGTGGCTATCGGCACTGGTAAATATGTGGAATTTCTGGCGGGATACCGCGAGGATTGATAAAGAGAGGGAATACGGATGCTTAAGGGATTGTATACTGCGTATACGGGGATGCTTAACGAACAGCACAGAATGGATGTGTTGGCAAACAACTTGGCGAACTCCACCACCAATGGATTCAAGAAGGAGGGAACCACAAGTCAGGCTTTTGATACGGTATTGGCGTATAAGATCAAGGATCTGTCAGAGCCGGGCAATCTTCCCAGACCGCTTGCACGTAACAGGGCTGTGGATGAGAATGAGTTGAATAATCCCAATAATGAAGATTACTTAGAGCGCAGAGTCAGAAGAACCGGCTTGAATCTGGGCGTCAAGATTGGCGAGAATTACGTGGATTATTCGGAAGGTCCCATCAAAGAGACGGGTAATCAGTTTGATCTGGCAATTTCTGACAGAGGTTTCTTTGCAGTGGAATATACCAACAAGGCGGGGGAGACTTCTACAAAATATACGAGAGACGGCAATTTTACCATGGATCTGCAGGGAAATCTGGTAACGCAGGACGGAGATTTCGTGTTGGATGAAAATGGCCGCCGGATCAGGATGGAGACAGAACTTCCGGTGAGCATTGACCGGAATGGAAATATTACACAGAATGGCGCTTTTGTAGCCACCGTAGGACTCACAGACTTTGAAGACTACAATTATCTGGAGCGTTTTGGCGAGAATTATTTCCAACCCATAGAGGGAGCGGTAGAAACCGAGGAAGTGGAATCGCAGATTTATGCCGGTTATCTGGAAATGTCCAATATTTCTGTGGTGACAGAGATGGTCAATATGATAACCTTACAGAGGCAGTACGAGAGCAACCAGAAAGTGATTACTACATATGATGACACACTTGATCAGGCAGTGAGTCAGTTAGGTAAATTGAGTTAAACAAGTGTACAGGAGGCGGTAAATTATGGTTAGAAGTTTATGGTCGGGCGCGACCGGCATGAATGCACAGCAGACAAATGTAGACACGATAGCGCATAATCTTGCTAACGTCAATTCCGTGGGATATAAGGCACAGGTGACACAGTTTAAGTCCCTGTTGTACCAGAATCTGCAGACAGTCACAACCACGGCGAACGGAGATCCGAAACCCACCAGTTCTCAGGTAGGACTCGGTGTTCGTACCTCTTCCATTAACTCCATCTTTACGCAGGGAAGCCTGCTGGATTCCGATAGTGATACGGCTTTTGCGATTGAGGGCGAGGGATTTTTTGCGGTACGTGGCGAGGATGGTAATACATACTATACGAGAAACGGTGATTTTACATGGGCGCTGGCTGGTAATGGCGGTATGACACTGACCAATGCGGATGGTCTGCCGGTGATGGATTCTCAGGCGCGTGCCATCGTATTACCGAGAACTTATATTGCAAGCAGATTGTCCATTTCTGAGGACGGCGAAATCTGCTATCCTGATGAGACCAACAGTCCGGTTCCCATCGGCAGAAAGATTGGCACTTTCCAGTTCAGCAATCCAGGCGGCCTGAACAGAGTGGGGGATACCCTCTTTGCAGTGACTGATGCCAGCGGCCGTGCTATTAATGAGGATACCAATGCGGAAGTGGAGAAGAGCAGGATCATACAGGGATACTTGGAAGGTTCGAACGTACACGTGGCAAATGAGATGGTCAATCTGATTGTGGCACAGCGTGCCTATGAGATGAATTCCAAATCCATCACAACTTCCGATTCCATGCTCGAAGTGGCTAATAACTTGAAGCGCTAGCATGAGCAGTGCCAAACTGTAAGATAACAAAATGGCAGCTTGCTGACAATTTTGTTAGATTGCAGTTTGAAAGGGCGAAGCCCGGAACACGAAGAAGCCGAAGGCTTCGAGTGAGCACTGCGGCGAAAAAGCAGAGAAAAGCTGTAAGATGTCAAATCGACTGCTTGCTGACAATTTTGTTAGATTGCAGTTTGAAAGGGCGAAGCCCGGAACACGA
>CAMXIF010000010.1 GCA_947243845.1 uncultured bacterium | reverse complement strand
CTGCCTTTCTCCGCAGCCATCTGCACAAGCTGCCCTACGCCGCTTTGATCGAGTCTTGCAAAAGGATCGGACTCATAAATCTTATTCTTATAATAATCGCTTAAGAACTTACCTGCATCGTCACGGGAGAAGCCGAAGGTCATCTGCGTCAGGTCATTCGTACCAAAGGAGAAGAACTCTGCTTCCTCTGCAATCTCATTTGCCAAAAGCGCTGCACGGGGAATCTCGATCATCGTTCCGACATGATATTTAATATCGGAATTTTTCTCTTTCTTCACCTGCTCTGCTACCTCTACCACCACATCTTTGACAAACTTAAGTTCCTTCTTCTCACCCACTAACGGAATCATGATCTCAGGTTCGATATCGTATCCCTTCTCATTCTTCACTTCGATGGCAGCTTCCATCACTGCTCTGGTCTGCATCTTGGCAATCTCCGGATAGGTCACTGCCAGACGACAGCCGCGATGTCCCATCATCGGGTTGAACTCATGGAGGGAATCACAGATTTCCTGCACTTCCTCTGCAGTCATCATCATCTGTACTGCCAGATCGTCTATGTCAGCCTGGTCTGTAGGTACGAACTCATGTAACGGCGGATCTAAGAAACGGATGGTCACCGGTCTGCCTTCCATCACTTCATATATCGCTTTGAAGTCACCTTTCTGGAACGGGATCAGGGCATTTAATGCCTTTTCCCTCTGCTCCACTGACCTTGCCAAAATCATCTGACGAATCTTGGGAATCCTGTCAGGATCAAAGAACATATGCTCTGTTCTGCACAGACCGATACCTTCTGCACCATATTTCACAGCATTGGCTGCGTCTGCCGGAGTATCCGCATTGGTGCGTACTTTGAGTCTGCGATACTTGTCCGCCCACTCCATGATACGACCGAAATTACCACTGACAGAAGCCTCCACAGTCTTGATATCACCTTTATAAATCTTACCGGTGGAACCATCCAGAGAAATGTAATCCCCCTCATGGAATACTTCTCCGCCCAGTTCAAATACTTTATCCTGCTCGTTGATAGCGATTTCACCACAACCGGATACGCAGGCTGTACCCATGCCGCGTGCCACTACGGCTGCATGGGAAGTCATACCGCCGCGCACGGTAAGGATACCTTCTGCAGCATGCATACCCTCAATATCTTCCGGAGAGGTCTCCAGACGTACCAGCACTACTCTCTCGCCCTTTTCATGAGCCGCTTTTGCTTCATCAGCGGTAAAGTATACTTTACCTGCCGCTGCTCCGGGAGATGCGGGAAGTGCCTGTCCCACTACCTGACCTGCCTTTAAAGCATCCGAATCAAAAGTCGGATGTAAGAGCTGGTCCAAAGATTTGGCCTCAATGCGCAGCACAGCTTCTTCCGGTGTGATCTTACCCTCATCTACCAGATCACAGGCAATCTGTAAAGCTGCCGGTGCAGTACGTTTGCCGTTTCTGGTCTGTAAGAAGAACAGCTTGCCATCTTCAATCGTAAACTCCATATCCTGCATATCACGATAATGATCTTCCAGACGATTTGCAATCTCCATGAACTGTTTATAGCAATCAGGAAGATCCTGTTCCAACTTCGTGATCGGCTGGGGTGTACGGATACCTGCCACAACGTCCTCACCCTGGGCATTGATCAGATATTCACCGTAAATACCCTTTGCACCGGTAGAAGGATTTCTGGTGAAAGCAACACCGGTACCTGAGGTATCGCCCATATTACCAAATACCATCGCCTGTACATTCACTGCCGTGCCCCAGTCTCCCGGAATATCATTCATACGGCGGTACACAATGGCTCTCTCATTATCCCAGGAACGGAACACAGCCTTCACAGCCTCCATCAGCTGCACCTTAGGATCCTGCGGGAATTCTTCGCCTTTATTCTCTTTATAAATATTTTTGAAACGGACGATGATCTCTTTCATATCCTCGGCTGTCAAATCTGTATCAAATTTAACGCCTTTGGACTCTTTAATCTCGTCTAAGATTCTCTCGAAATAAGATTTGGGGATCTCCATGACCACATCGGAGAACATCTGGATAAATCTGCGGTAAGAGTCATACGCGAACCGGGGATTTCCGGTCTTGGCTGCAAAGCCTTCTACTGCCACATCAGTCAAACCCAAGTTTAAGATAGTGTCCATCATACCAGGCATGGATGCCCTGGCACCGGAGCGGACTGACACGAGAAGCGGATTCTCAGTATCACCGAACTTCTTGCCCTGTTTCTGCTCAAGCCCCGCAAGCGCTGTAAAAATCTGCTCTTTGATTTCCTCGGAAATCTGTCTGCCGTTATTGTAATAATCTGTACAGGCCTCTGTCGTTACGGTAAATCCCTGCGGAATCGGTAATCCCAGATTCGTCATCTCCGCAAGGTTTGCGCCTTTGCCACCCAGAAGGTTACGCATATCGGCATTTCCTTCCTCAAATAAATAAACCCATTTCGCCATTTTGCTGCTATGCTCCTTTCTTTGCCTTCGAATTTGTGCTTCCTGGCACAACATATCCCTTCTACTTTTTATCCTGATTTCTTAACATTTTACCATATTTTTGAAAATTTAGCACGATAATTTTGAAATTTCTAACAAAAAATAGAACAAATTTCCAAATATATTTGTCAAATATTGATTATTCCGCCCTTACCGGACAAAAACCGTCAAAAATAAATACATCGTACTCATTCTTTAACTGCTCCAGATCCTTCTGGCTCTGAATCGTCCAGGCTGCCGATGGACGGCGGTAGATATGTCTACAGATCCGTCTGCCAGGTTCTTTGCCAAACTTATGATTATAAGCGATAAAATCCGGTTTGGTCAGGAAGTTCAGTAAAAGATGAGCCATCACAAAATAAAGGACGTTGCGGTAATCCCCATCTTTGCGAAAATTGGAGGAAAGCTGTCCCCGCACCACCCCGTTATGATGCCTGCGAAACCACCACAATACCATAGGGTTAAAAGATTCAATACAATAGGCACCGCCGTAGGCACGCAGAAGTTCATCTATAATGGAACAGAAAGAGACATTGGCCGTCTCCGCCTTTATTTCAATGATAAGCGGCACCTGTCCGTCCACCATGGCCAGAAGATCCGCAAATTTCGGGATATGTTCTCCTGACTTACAGAGGGTATAGGATTGCAGTTCCTCGTATGTATGATCCTTAATCTTCCCTTCCGCCCCACAGATCCTGTCCAGTTTGAAATCATGAAAAATAACCGGCACCCCGTCTTTGGTAATCTGCACATCCAGTTCCATGCCAAGACCTGCCTCCACCGCCTTACGAAAAGCTGCCATGGAATTTTCCGGCGCATCCCCGGCGTTATCGTGAAGTCCCCTGTGTGCAAAGTATACCTTTTTAAAAAGTGTGGTGTCGGGCCTTTTGATCATGCGCGGCATGATGGCCAGCATATAGAGCAGGCAGAGACCGCCGATAATTTCCAGTGTAATTCTGATAATCAGTGAGATCATTTGTGCAACACTCCCGTACAAACATAATTTCAATGTTATTGTACAACCCTGCCGGGGAGTTTTCAAGACTTTCGATGCTGAAGCAGCACCGGAAATTTCACAGGAGTTTAAAAGATTTCGCCATCATAAGTCTGACAACATATAAGCAAACCGAAGAAAGATTCCTGAAAAACAAAATCTTTCTCCGGTCTTATATATTGTCAAAAATATATAGTTCATGCGAAAATTGATTATAACTCTCCCATTATAGTATAGTTTTGCGCACTTTCTTACTATTCACCTCTTTTATGATATCGTTACGGATCCGTCAACCTTACTCCGCCAGCCGTACCACTCCCCCCTGCTCCACTTCCTTGGTAGAGGATATAATAATCCGGCTGTCCTCTGTAAGCGCCCCTTCCACAGCTGCCCACTGGTCGTTCTTATCTTTAACACTGACATTGATCTCTTCCACATAGTACTCTAATCCCAGAATGCCTTCCCGCTCGTTTACCACATACACGAAATTCCTGTCATTCTGTGAATGAAGCGCCAACAGGGAAATACAACTGAAATGCTTTTCCCCTGTCTTGCTACATTTGAGCACGCCGGAAAGACCCGGCATCCCCGTCTCCTCAGGAAGCTGCACCAGGGCAGTAAAGGTACCCGGCGCACTCTCGTTCTCCGCCAGATAATCTATGGTCACATTGATTGGTTTTTTACCATCCAGTTCCAGTTTGGCATCATCATTTAAGTTTACATAACTTTTCTGTTCCTTGGTAAGAGTAGTACGGAACTGGCAGGACACCTCATCGTCCGCCAGTAGAAGAGACGCCGTATCCGGTACTCTGCCGCCCACTTCTACATACAGATCCGTCACCATCCCACTCCGGTCGGCCGTGATCTTTCCTTCCTGCTGCAGAATCTCCTGGTACACGGCCATCTTTTCACGGATACTGTTCACCTCTGTTCGATAGACGGAAAGTGTCGCATCCACATCTTCTTCCGAAAGAATGTCTTCCACTTTGCGCCCTGCGTCCTTCATAGTATTCTCCCGGTTCCACTTGGCATCCGCCTCCGCGTAAGCGGCATCCTGTAACTGCCGTTTCAATCTCTCTTCCTCCTGCAGACGCGCTTCCCGCTCCTCCTCCGTCTCCGGGCCGTCATCATTCTCATGCTCTATATTCTCTTCCTGCAGTTCTTCCAAGTCCTCCTCAGCCTGGGCCACTTCCTCCGCCGCCCTGCCCACCAGCGTATCCTGGTATCTGGCCAGCGCATCATAGTCCTCCCTCGCCCTGGCTTCCTCCAACGCCTTCTGTGCCTCAGCCAATTCCCGGTTCTGTAAAATGGCGTCTATCTGTAACTGTACTTTCTGGACAGCCGTCTCGTGCTCTGCAAGAATCTCCTGCAGATCCTCCAAATCTACGGTAAAAAGAAGATCTCCTTCCTCCACCCTGTCACCCACGTGGACTGCCAGTTCTTCCACCCGCAGACCGCTTAGGACAACCACCGGCAGTTTAGCGCCCGCCTCCACAATCCCTTCCATCTCAACCGTGTGCTCAATGTATTTTGATTCAATCCTGGTGGTGGTGACCATCGGCAGTTTGGATGCATAAATGCTCTTGGACACCAGAGTACACCCCCACATAAAAATCAGGAAAAAAACCAGCCCTGTGGCAATCCTCTTCTTCCGCTTCTCCATCTTGTCTCCTCCTACTCCTTAAGTCCAGAATAAATGATCCCCTGCTCCAGATAGTCCTGTCCCAGCACAAACACAAAAGCTGCCGGTATCAGTGTAATAAAGGAAGCACACATGGCGAAACCCGCCTGCATCCAGGATATCTCCGGCAGATATAAAGACAAGGGCCACAGAGACTTATCTTCCAGAAACGCCAGCGGCTGTTCCATCAGATTCCAATATTCCAAAAACCCTAACACTATGGCAGACAATAATCCACTTTTTCCCAAAGGAAGCCCTATTTTGACAAAAATTCTCAATTCTCCCGCCCCATCAATCCGGGCAGCTTCCAGGAGCTGTATCGGTACAGCGCGAAACCCGCCATAGGACAAGAAGATAGGAAAAGTAGAAAAAACTGCCGGCAGAACAATAGCCAGATGGGTATTCATCAGAGACAATCTGTCGAGCACCAGATAACTGGACAGCATGGTCACCTGAAAAGGCAGCAACATCAGCACCACATAGAGGACAAACAATGTCCTGCTGCCCCGCACCCGATACACCGCAAAGGCCCAGGCCGCCGGCACACCCACGATCATCTGCCCGACCAGGATACAGACCACCATCCCCACGGAGTTCCAGAACAATACGAAAAAGGACGGCGTCATAAAGAGCAGTCTTCCGTAATGCTCAAAAGTGGGATAATCCGGCATCAGTTTCCATCGGATAAATTCCTCCCCGCCGCCAAAAACCGGATACAGGTATTGTTTCAATTCAATGCTGTCCATGACCGAGCCGGTTACGATCAACACCACCGGCAGACAGATCAGAATCGCCGGCAAAAGAAGCAGCAATACCGTTATATTCTTTTTTACCGATTGATATACGGTCTTTAACATCCGCCGCCTTCCTTTCTAATCCGTCTTATCCCACAGTCTCTGCAACAGCATGATCGCTCCAAACAGAACGATTCCCACGCAGACCGCTGCTGCCGCCATCTTATCAAATTCCATGTTTACGAACCAATTATTAAACAGATGCTGTAAAAGGTAGATATCCTCCTGCGGGTAAGACCCCGCTACCAGATAGGCTTCTCTGTATATCTTAAAAGAGTTCAGGAACGATAAAATGACGATCGTATAAAAACTGCCCTTTAAATTCGGCAGGATAATATAGCGGATGCTCTTCCACCGCCCTGCCCCGTCCACCCTGGCCGCCTCCAACAGTTCATTGGGAATGGCCAGAATCCCGGCCAGCCAGAGAACCACCGTATAACCTGTATTTTTCCACAGATAACTGGCCACCAACACCCAGAAAGAAGCCCCCGTTCCCAGATAATCGGTCGCAACCGTCCCCCACCAGCCCGTATACGCTCCTATCTTTGTCAGAAGCAGATTTAAAAACCCCTGGCGGTAAAAGACCATTTTCCAGACCAGCACAATGGTAGCCGTAGGCATGGCCAGCGGAAACAGATACACGGACTTGATAAGCCCGGCTTCTTTTAGATTACTTAAAGGCAGGGCTACCATAAGCCCCACCAGCACCAAAAGCGGAATACACACCAGTGTAAAACGTATGGTATTCTGCACCGCTAACAAAAAGGCCTGGTTATGAAAGATCACATCATAGTTTTTCACACCTATAAATTCGCCGGTGACCGCCGTCTGCAGGGAGCGTTTCATCACATCTAAGAACGGCAGCAGTACGAAGACCATCACCCCTGCCAGGCTGGGCAGAAGAAACATCACAAAGGAGCCGTTATGCCTAACCGCCATAACGATACCGCCTCTCTTTTGTCTGTTTTTCTTCTGTCCTGCCATCTTCATGCTCCTCGTAATACCGTCTGCCCCTTGCACTATTCCGCCATATACAGATCCACTTTGCTCTTAATCTTCTGCACGGCCTCATCCAGAGTCAGATACCCCATCAGATACTGAGCTCCCATCTCCACCAATGCCTCTTCCATCACCGGTTGGGCAATATATGGTGTGTCCAGTTCACAGAAGATATCATATAGTTCCTGATACTCTTCCTGCGTTGGCATATAAATACTCATACTGAATTCCCGCCCGTCTCCCGTACTGCCGCCAATGCTGCTTGAAATCTCGCCATAATCCACATTCATGCCGCCGTTTAACAGAACCTTCCACTCAGAACTCAACTGATTTTCCAAAGCAGCCTTATTGACCATAAATCCGTCATAGAAAAGCTGCTGCACCTCTTTGCCCATCAACACATCGAAAAACGCCTCTGCCCCTTCCTTATGTGTCGATGAAGCATTGATTCCCGTCATAAGTTCCGGCACGAAGACATGACTGCAATGCCCGTCAAGGGGCACCATCCTCATATCCTCATAACCCTCTATCTTATTGATAGAAAGTACCTCCTGAAACACGTAAGTATTTTTCAGATTTCCCGCCGCAAACACAGCCTCATTCAAGAAAAACTGTGTCGAAACATTTCCCAGACTGTTATATGCCTCCATATAGTAATGATCTGCATCCACCGTTCTGTACCTTTCCCGTCTGTTTTCATGAGTTTCCCGCAAGGTATCGGACAGGCCGTCCATAGATGCTGTATAAATCCGGTTGATTTGCTCCAGATAATCTGCGATTACCTGTGCATCAAGATTTCCCGACTGATCCACAAAGGCCGGCGCAGAAATCGGCAAAAGCCACTTTACCGCCACTTCCTCCGAAAACATACCGATAATCTCCTTGCCGGGATTTTCTTCCCGCAGCCGCTCCATGGTATCCGCCAAAGAGGTAAGATCATGAATCTGCGTCAAATCCTCTTTCCCGCCATATATCGCCGGAATCGTAAAGGAAACCGGCATACTGTATATCTTACCGTCCCGTCTGAAACTCTCCACAATATTGGGCATCAGTTCCTGTTCACCGGTCATCTGGCTGATATGATCGCTTAAATCCAACAGCACGCCTTTCGCTATATAAGAGTCTGCCGGCAGATCATCCAGGATCAATATATCCGGCCCTCTGCCCGCCATCAGTTCCGTGTTCAGTTTCTTGATGGCATCTTCCCTGCCCGCTGCATCCGAACCGCTCATTCCCACCTCATATCTGACAAAGGTCTGGGGATTCTGGGCCTGGTACTGGGCAATGGCCTGACGTACTTTATCTTCTTCCCGCAGGGAATAGACCGTCACCAGTTCATCCGGCACCGTAGGCACGTTCGGATCATACGTATACCGAACCAGCTTACCACTGCTAAAAAGCGCCATAAACTCATTGTTTTCCAGTGTGATCATATTGACAATGCTCATTGCCGGATTGCTGAAAGTGGACAGGCCGCCGTCAATGATCTGCTCCATCGCACTGCCGCCGATCACATGACGATACACACCGCCCTTTCCGGCCACATAGACAATTTCCTCTTCTCCCGGCACCATATAGACTGAAAAGGTCTCATAACAATAATATTCATCCAGATAATTCTGACGCATAAACTCCGCAAGCACAGAATCTTCTACCCACTTCTCTTCTTTCATATTATAAAAGGTAATCCCATCCTGCGATGTGAGAAGAATCATATAATCCCCCTGGAACTGCAGCAGATCCGGCATCACAGGAAGAGACATATACTTATGCATTTCACCGGACTGCGTATCCACCTCATAAAGTGCACTGCCTCCCCTAATCTCGGCAAACAGCCGCCCTTCTGGACCGAACCAGATATTCGACACGTATCCTTCCTCTGCAGCCGTCAGTTCCGTAAACGTCCGGGAATCACCGTCCGGTCCTGTTACAATCAATCCCGTATGAAATGCCCCTGTCCCATCTGTATTGGGGGATGACAGCACTGCAATCGTGCCGTCCGTATCTGCCTTCATGGTAAAGATATAATTGTCCTTCGTAAAGGCTGCAAAATCCGGAATCCCCGGTACCGCCTCCGCCTTCCAGGTCACACCGCCATCTTCAGATACCAGCATACCCGCTTCCTTATCCAGAATGATAAAACTGCCGTCCGCCAGCGCGGTAACCCCACAGGACAGAGTCGTGTATTCTGAAATGTCCACCGGATTTTCCACATAGCGTCCCATGGCCTTGTTAGCAGTTCCTGTATCCTCTGCGTCATTCCCTTCGTCCTCTGTGCCTGTCCCGGCACCGGATACATTTCCTTGTGCTGTATCTGCTCCCTGCTTATCAGTGGTTGTGGATTGATCTCTGTTCCCACAGCCGCCAAGCAGTCCTGTCATCAGGGAAAGGATAAGAATAACTGCTAATAGTTTTTTCCCTTTCATGCCCTTACATTGCTTTTCCTTATCTTTCAAAAAATAATCCATTTATTTCTGTCACTCTGCCTTTCTCTGTGTTCTATCTTGGTCTATTGTAATTCTTTGATAACCGGGTTTCATGGCTGACGCCCTATATGGCCATCAGCATCGGGCAACGCCTGTCAGACAAACTCCTCCATCTCGATACTGTCTGCATAGAAAGAACCGTCCCGCCAGCTTCCTTTCAAGATACAGGTCATCCCATCCTTCAAATCTCCAAAAGATCCTTCCCGCTCTGAAATATCTTCCGGATTGATACCGCCGTTTCTGACCGTCTTGTGTCGATATGTACAGCCCTGATTCACATACACTGTAATCAGATCATCTTCCTCTTCGGCCCCCGGCGCCACTGCAATAGCAACAGCGCCGTCAGATTCAATCGTATATTCACAGAGGACAAAACTGTCCTGCCCTATACCTCTTACATCACCTACTAACTCCTCGTTGCCACAAGTTTGTCCTGTCTGTAAGTTTTCGCCTTCCGACTTACCATCTGTCTGTGAACGATTGTCTTCTTGACTCTCCGCATCTGAGCTCCTGTCATCGTCTGCCTGACTGCTCTTTCTATTCTCTGCCTCATCCTGCTGATTCCCCGAAGACAAGTCCACCGGTATCGGCGCTTCCTTATCTTCTCCGCAGCCTGTTGCCAGCATCATCACCATCATAGCACAAACCAAAGTCAAAATTCCCCTGCTCTTTTTCATCATCCGTAACATCATTCTAATAATCTCCTTCTTATGATAGCAAATTTTTCTCTAAAGAATCTCTAAGTACTCTCTTAGGCGTCCGACCTTATTTATATTCCTCAATCAAAATCCGCGTAGCTATAAAGTTCTCTCCCTCGTAATATCCTTCTAACTCCACACCCAGACCGGACTTCAAATCTGAAATCGTGGCATCCCGCATATCAATCCCGGCACCGCCGCCCTGGATGATCCAGTGTTCCACCCTGGTATCTGCGGTAAATTGCACGGGGATTTTCTTCGCATCCTTCTCGTCCACTAACGTGACTAGATCGGCATCTTCTCCCTCTCCCATCACAGTGGTCTGGGCAACAATCATGCCATCTTCCGCCACGCTTTGTATCTTCCCGCCAAGATGTTCTGTTCCCTCGCTGGGGTTATATTTCTGCGGCGCTGATTGGCCTGATTGGTTATCCGCTGCGTTATCGGAATCCGACTGGTTCTGCGCATTCTGTCCAGCCATCTCATCTGTGTCTGCGTGATTCTCCGCTTTGTAATCAGTCTCCTTCTGATTCTCCGCTTTGTCTCCTGATTTTTCTGGCGTCTGATTGTCTGTCTTGCTATCAGTTTCCTTCTGATTCTCCGCTTTGTCTCCTGACTTTTCCGGTATCTGCATATCCGTCTTATTTCCTGTCTCCCCCTGTGTCTGCTGTAATGCTTCCTCTGTTTTCGTACACCCTGTGAATCCTGTCAGGAGCATAATCCCCATGCATCCTGCCGTTATCCATTTTTTTGTCATTCTCATCCTGCTGCATCCTTTCTGCGGGCCTTCTTTTATTGTTTTTGTATGTATGGCCCGCTTTTTTAATTTCACATCATAGCAGGATTTTCTCTAAAGTGTCTCTAAAAGAAGCGCCGTATCTAAACAGAGATTGATGGATTAACGGATTATCTGCCAAAAGGTGATATAAAAATAAGACAGCATACCACCATCAATAAAGTATGCTGTCTTATTATTTACTTATAGGCTCATCTATCACACTTTACAAGCCCTCAGGCTTATTCCCCACAGCAATAAACCTCTATCGCCTGTCTGACAAACTCTGCCGTTCCACTGCCGCCGGCCTTGTCAATATTCTGCCGGAACCGCTCATCTTCCGCATACATTGTCCCCAGGCCTTTTAAGATTTCCTCGGTACAGTTGTAATAATGCTTTATAATAAAACCTTGCAGTTCACGAATCTTCCCCTGCACTTTCCCGTCAGACGGCGGTAACTCACGTAACATACCGATTTCCTCAAACAGATCCATCAATGCTTTTCCCGCCTTATGAAAGTCCTCGCCGTTCTCCTGTCTTTGCACAAATTCTTGATAGGCTTCGGTTTGTTTCCACCTGCTCTTTACCTCTTCCTTATACTGCTCAATATTGCTTTTATCAAAAACATCAAATTCCATTTTACGCACTCCTTTTTCCTGTATTTCACGGGCAAAAGTGATTAGATTCCCTATTCGTTCATACTGCAGTTCCAAAAGTCTGATCTGCTGGGCAAGGGCCGTATCGGAATCAAAATCCGGATTGCCCAGAATCTCCTTGATCTCTTTTAAGGGAAACTGCAATTCACGAAACAGTAAAATGTTTTGTAGACGGCCCAGCGCCATATCGTCATACAGCCGATAGCCTGCCTCAGTTACCTTTGTCGGTTTTAAAAGCCCGATTGCATCGTAGTGGTGGAGTGTGCGCACACTCACCCCTGTCAGTCTGCTTACTTCCTTTACTGTCCTCATATCCTCATCCTCCCGCGTGATATTATTGTAAACCATCACGTTACGTTAGGGTCAATACCCTTTTAATTTTTGTGAAAGGATATTTCATGAGCGCCATTTTCTGTCCTGCCCGCTCACTGCTTATGTGTTTCACAAAAAGGAGTATTAAAGTTTCACAAAAACGGCATAGCCCACAAGCCATGCCGTTTTTCATCATACTCATATCATCTCAACATCCTAGTGTCTCTTATACCTTAAAGGAAGCCACCGTCTGTTTCAGCTGTTCGCTCAGTCCCGATAACTCCTCCATCTGCGCAAGCACCGCGCTGGAGTTTTCATTGGACTCTGCCGCCGCCTGCTCCATCTCCTTCATAAATTCTGCGATATCTCCCACAAGCCCTGTGATCGTAGCAAGCGAATCGCTGATGCCGTCCATGCTGGCGCTCATCTCCTGAGATGATGCGCCCAGGTCACTGGAAATATCACTGTAGAAGGCGGCATCTTTCTCATACATGCCCGCCAGTTCCGTCATGCCCTGATAATCTTCCATGACTTTTTCGTTCATGAAAGTCAGAAGTTTCTCGGAACTTTCTGAAAGGAATGCCACACTATGCACCACATCCTCTGTCACTTTGCGGATCTGGTCTACGGCTTTCTTGGAATGATCCGCCAGCTGCCTGATCTCATCTGCCACCACCGCAAATCCCTTGCCGGCCTCTCCTGCCCTCGATGCCTCAATAGAAGCATTTAACGCCAGCAGGTTGGTCTGGGAACTGATGGCCAGAATCTCCTCTGTCAGGGTATCAATCTCTTTCACTTTCTGACTCTGTTTGATGGCGCTGCTAAGTTCCTCCATGGTAGAACTGCACATGTCTACAGCCACCTTGGCCGATTTCTGGGAAGCCTCATGCTGTCTGCCTGCGCGGCTCATGATATCACCGGACTGATTGGCTGCCTCACCAGCCTTCCTGGCTACATTTTCGATCACTCTGCTCAGTTCTTCCCCTGTGCCTTTGATCTGTTCCGCCAGTGCCTTTGCCTCGGCAGTCTGTCTCATGACCTCACCCGCAGTGGATGCCATTGCCGAAATATCACCATTTAACATCGTCATCTTCGCAGATGTCTCCTCCGCAATGGTATTGATATTCCCGGCCTCTTCCTTGGTATTTAAAATAATTCCCCGAATCTGCTGTTTAACTTCCACCGTTGCGGTCTTTATCTGCTCAATCTCATTTTTATACTGGCTGGGAATCCCTTTCTCCACCACCGCATCTTCCGAAAAATCGCCGGAAGCAAACTGTTTGAGCATCTGTACCGGCGCAAGTGTCCTGCCGATCAGTCCCGTCATAAATACGGCCACCAGGGCAATAAGCACAAGCGCAGTCACCACAGCCACCACAATCATAGTAACCAGGGAACTCCAAACATTTGCATTGGGACACACTACACCGAGTTTCCAGCTGCTGCCCTCAATGGGCGCCGCCGCAAAATAGCATTTGGTTCCATCATAATCCGCCGTTCTGATGATACTTCTATCATTTCCTTCCATCAGGGACTGTAACGCCGGCATGATATCCATGACTGCAACCGCAGACTCCTCGGAAGGTTCATATTCTTTATTTCTATGGGATACATACTGCCCACTGCTATCTGCAAGGAATCCATAGACGCCTTCTGCATAGTTGATACTGCCGGTCAGATCCGTCACTGTAGCCAGTGTTACATCCAGACCAATTACCGCCGCCAATTCTCCTTCTATGTATACTGGTGAGGCAATGGTCGTACACATCTGTCCCGTCAGCACATCCCAGTAGGGATCCGTCACGATCGTCTCTTTCGCTGCTGCCGCCTGCTGATACCAGCCCCGCTGTACCGGATCATATCCTTCCGGTATTGCCGCTTCCTTGTTGGACTGAATAAAAGCACTGTCCCTTGTACCGCAGTACAGATTCAGCAGTTCTTCCCTGCCCGCCGCATGTACATTAACCACAGACTGCAGATAATCCGTATCCAGAACTCCTGCCGCTTCAATACTGTCCGCAGTTCCGCCTGCCAGCATCTTTTCATTCTCGATCCAGGTATTAATCTCTTCTGCGTATTTATCCGCATAAAGCTGTAAAATATCTTTCTGTTCCACCAGCATGCGCTGTCCCGCAATGATAACGATTCCCATCGTGGTAAGTAGAATACTTGCCGCAACGATGCAGATTACACTGATCGTCAGCCGGCCTTTCATAGTCTTTGCCATCTTCATGCACCTCTCATCAGTCAGTTCTGCAAAAATTCTGTAAAGATTATTCTAACATAAAACAAAAAAATATTAAAAGTTTTTGGTATACTTTGCACTTTTTATGGTATACTTTGCATTTTAGTTTACATAATACCACTCATACCTTATCTCGATCTACCCCCCCCCCACAGTAATAACGGAAATAATTCTCCCGCAGTACCCCATAGGAACCTCTGGGCAGATAGATAGAATGTCCATTGTCAAGATGTGCTTCTCTGGCATTTAAAGTATCCAGATGATTCATATTGATGATATAAGAAATGCCGACCTTGGTAAACTCCGGGTAATCCAACACCAGATTCCCAATCTCAGCCATCGTCATATTTAAGACTAAATGCGTGCCGTCCGAAAAATGCAGGTACTGCCGTTTGCCCTGCGCCTCACAGTAGAGAATATCACTTAACGAGATCCTGCGGATCCTGCCATCCACTTTAAACAGCAGATACTTCTTCGCCTCCTCCTCAATATCCCGGAAACACTTGTCAAGCACTGCAAACAGTTCTGCCTCCACCACCGGCTTCACCAGGTACTGGGCCGCCTCCAGACGAAATGCCTCCAGCGCATGCTCCTTAGAAGAAGTCAGGAAGATAATCCGGCTGGTACCGCCCATATCCCGAATTTCCCTGGCAAGCGTTGTTCCCAGCTTCTCCGGCATATAAATATCCAGCAGAAGAATATCCGGCATATAATCATTGTGCTTCATCGAATAAAGCAGTTCTTCCGCATTTACAAACCGCCCCACCTCACAATCCCTGATGGATTTCTGTTTCATATAATCCTTCAGGCTTTCCTGTGTTCTATCCAATTCTTCTGTTTCGTCATCACAAATGGCAATCGAATACATAATCCGTCTCTCTCGTTACATCATTTTTCAGAAGCTGCAATCTCACGTACGTCATACTCGATAATTATATACGCTTTTCCCATCCAAAGCAATAACCATTCTTCAACCCCCATTCTTTTCCAAAACATTTTTAGAGATTCCTTCAAGATTGTTGTGGTATACTATACACGAAAGCAATAAGCATTGATAGGGCAAAGCCCTACAAACATACGTAAAAAGGAACCCCAAAAACATGCGAATACTTCTAGCCGAAGACGATGCAAAACTCAATGAGACTCTCACCTACGGGCTGACACAGGCCGGCTTTGCCGTGGACTCCTGTTTTGACGGGGAGGACGCCCTTTTCTATGGGGAGCAGAACATCTATGACGTCATCCTCTTAGACCGTATGCTGCCCTATATGGAAGGCACTGATGTCCTGGAAGCCCTGCGCGCAAACGGTATCTACACACCCATCATTCTGATCACCGCGCTTGGCACCCTCTCCGATAAAGTGACCGGCCTGGATATGGGCGCCGATGATTATCTGGTCAAACCGTTTGCCCTGGAGGAACTTCTGGCACGCATCCGCTGTGTGACAAGACGGCCGCATCAGATTGTGGACGAAGAAAGCGTCACCTTGTTTGATATTACCTGGTCAGCCAATCAGAGCCGCCTGACCGGCCCCACCGGAAGCTGTACCATTTCCAAGCGGGAATCTGCGCTTCTGGAAACATTCTTAAAAAACGGCGAGGCCACTGTTCCCCGTTCCACGCTGCTCTTAAAAGTCTGGGGTCCCGACAGTGACGTGGAGGAAGGCAATCTGGACAATTATATCCATTTTCTCCGCAGACGATTAAAGAGTGTGGGCAGTCGTCTCACCCTTAAGACCGTCCGGGGTGTCGGGTATTGCATCGTCAAACCTGAATAATGTTATAACAGACAAGCAAAGTTCGTTTGTGGACTCGGATATGCGGAGGAACCATGTTTCAGAAAGTACACCTGTATCTGACGGCAATGTGCGCAGGCATCACCGCCGCCATCATGATCGTAATGTCCCTGTGTTATCTTTATATTTCAGAAAAGGGGCTTTATGACAACCAATATACTTCATTTCAAAACGATATCAATACCATTACTACCAGTTTAGAGCAGCAGTCCGTCATCTCCATGGAATGGCTCTCTAAAATGGAATCCAGCGGCAATTATTCCTTTTTTGTTATGGATAACGGTATCCCGTTTCTATATAATCGTCTTGGTGGTTTTTCTGAAATGACAGATACGGAAGAACTTCTGGAGAAATGTCTCGACACTTACCACGCTTCCTATGAATATGAGTATACGGTCACCGGAAAAGAACTCAACTCCGGCCTCTACAATACCTGCTTTCACGCCGAATTTCCCTTTAACCCTAATGGCGGCAGACATGAATTCTACGCCAGCGTCATTGAGCTGAACCGAAATGATTCTTCGTTGCAGATGGTGATACTGCACTCTCTGGATTTTCTGAAAGAACAGATCCGAAGACAACGGGTCCGCTTTCTACTGATTGATGTGACGGCTGTGCTCGTCTTAACACTCTTTTCCTTCTTTTTTACAGGCAGGCTTTTACAGCCCATCATCGAGAACCGCCGCCGCCAGACCGCCTTCATTGCGGCTGCTTCCCATGAACTGCGCACGCCTTTATCCGTCATCCTCACTGCCGTAGATTGCTGCCACAATGCCGATGCGAAAAAGCAGCAGGGATTTCTTGACACCATACAGCAGGAAGGCGCCCTGATGTCATCCCTGATCAATGACATGCTCACTTTAAGCAACTCTGATAACCACAATTTTCCAATCCGCCCCAAAGAAGTGGAATTGGATACCCTTTTGATGAACACATACGAAGCTTTTGAACCCGTAGCCCGTAAAAAATCCCAGACACTCAGCATCACTCTGCCGGACACCTCTGTCCCTGTCTGCATGGCTGACGATGAGCGCATCAGTCAGGTGCTCTCCATCCTTCTGCACAATGCCATCAGCTACACACCTGCCGGCGGCCAGATTGAATTGTCTCTTCAATATAAGAAATCCCGCTTTTATCTTACCGTCTCTGACACCGGAATCGGCATACCGGACGAAGACAAGAAGAAAATCTTCGACCGCTTTTACAGGGCAGAAAAATCCCGAAGCACCAAAGGGCACTTCGGGCTGGGTTTATCTATCGCCGCAGAAATCATTAAATTCCATCATGGCACGATCACCGTTTCCGACAATCCGGGCGGCGGCAGTATCTTTACGGTGATGCTTCCCTGATTGTATTCCTATCAATCCGTTACTTACCGGTCTTCGGCCGCGGATTCATCAGCGCACTGGGAATCTTAAAGAAAATATAGCCCTGGGCAAAGTCCGTTGCCGCCTGGGATAAAACCGATGGATTTATCCCCAGTTCCTGTTCTTCTCCCGTAATCTGTTCCATTGCCCACTGTTGTAACAATGCACTGCTTACTTCCTTGCGCTGTATGTCGATTGCCACCCGGTATTTCTGTTCATTCTCATGCTTATACCGGGCCTTCTGAAGCAGATCCATATACAATTTATGCCGTTCGGCACGCTTTTCCCAGAACCCTTTCTCTTTCTGCTTAGAAGCTTTCTTGCGTTTGCCTCTTTTTCGACATCCCATGGGAATACTCTCTCCCCTGTACTCTTCCTTGGTGGCACCAAAATAATGGTTCCGATAGCTTCCGCCGGCATAATCGCTCCAGGGATTATGGAAGGCAAAATCCTTGCGCAGGGTATCGAGCACCCACTTTTCGTAAGCAGGATCCGCCTGCATGGCAGCAAAACCTTCCTCTGAGATATTGACCATCACGGCATCCCATCTCTGGGAAGGATGCATCGGCATTCCTGTGATCTTCTGATAAATATACAGCTTATATTCTTCTCTGGACATGGCCTGCACCAACGCCTCATTCCTGCCGGTGACCATCCCGGCCGCATCAGGGGAAGCGCCGTCCTTGCGGGCCAGCTGCTCATTCACGGCATCCGCAAATCTGCCGGCATTCGTCCTCCCCGCGTCCGCTGTACCCGCCCCGGCACTGCCTGTCTGTCCGCTGACTGGATTCTTGGTAGCCGCTTGCCCGGCAGCATTGTTCATATTCTGTAAAGTTTCTATATAGAGGCGTGTCATCGGTGTCATTAAAAATCCGCTCATGTTGTCCCTCCCCCACAGCTTTTGTATTCCTATATATAGTAATACGATTCAGCTTGGGGAAAGGTTTCATATTTTCTATTTTCTGTTCTCTTTTATCTTCCTCTCACCCCCCGCCATGTTTTCCCTTGAAAAAACAATGTTTTCATGTATAATGATATGAGTAACCAAAGGCAGAAAATCTAAGAAAATATGAGGTTTCAACATGATACAGGCTAATAATGTAACATTGCGCGTAGGCAAAAAAGCGCTCTTTGAAGATGTGAACATCAAATTCACGGAAGGCAACTGCTATGGGCTGATCGGTGCCAACGGCGCCGGCAAGTCCACTTTCCTGAAAATCCTCTCCGGTGTTCTGGAGACCACCAATGGCGATGTGTCCATCACGCCGGGACAGCGTCTGTCCGTCCTGGAGCAGGATCATTTTAAATATGATTCCTACCCTGTCATGGATACGGTCATCATGGGCAATGAACGGCTCTACCAGATCATGAAAGAGAAGGACGCCATCTATGCCAAGGAAGATTTTTCCGATGAAGATGGTATCCGTGCCAGTGAACTGGAAGCAGAATTTGCGGAAATGGACGGCTGGGACGCAGAGACCAATGCCGCCATGCTCTTAAACGGTCTTGGCATCGAGACAGACCTGCATTACAGTATGATGGCAGATTTAAACGGTAATGAGAAAGTCAAGGTGTTGTTAGCCAAAGCGCTTTTTGGCAATCCTGACATCCTGCTTCTTGACGAGCCCACCAACCATCTGGACTTAGACGCCATCGCCTGGCTGGAGGACTTTTTGATTGATTTTGAAAATACGGTCATCGTGGTCTCCCACGACCGTTATTTCCTGAACAAAGTCTGCACCCAGATCGCGGACATCGACTATGGCAAGATTCAGCTCTATGCAGGCAACTATGATTTCTGGTATGAATCCAGCCAGTTGATCATCAAACAGCGCAAGGAAGCCAATAAGAAGAAGGAGGAGCAGATCAAAGAACTGCAGGAGTTTATCTCCCGTTTCTCCGCCAATGCATCCAAATCAAAACAGGCCACATCCAGAAAACGTGCTCTGGAAAAGATTGAACTGGATGACATCCGTCCTTCCAGCCGTAAATATCCCTACATCGATTTCAGACCGGAACGCGAGATTGGCAACGAGGTGCTGACTGTGGAGGGGCTTTCCAAGACCATCAATGGGGAAAAGGTGCTGGACAACATTTCCTTTATTGTGGGACATGACGATAAGATTGCATTGGTGGGCGGCAATGAACTTGCAAAGACCACTTTGTTTAAGATCCTGACGGGCGAGATGGAACCTGACGAGGGCACCTATAAATGGGGCGTTACCACCTCCCAGGCTTATTTCCCGAAGGACAATACCGCAGAATTTGACAATGATTACACTATCACCGACTGGCTTATGGGTTATTCTCCCGTGAAGGATGTGACCTATGTCCGTGGTTTCCTGGGACGTATGCTCTTTGCCGGAGAGGACGGTGTCAAAAAGGTGAAGGTCTTATCCGGTGGTGAGAAGGTTCGGTGTCTGCTCTCCAAGATGATGATCAGCGGTGCAAACTGCCTGCTCTTCGATGAACCAACCAACCATCTGGATATGGAAGCCATCACCGCTCTCAACGAGGGCATGAAGAAATTCAAGGGTGTGGAGTTGTTCTCCTGTCATGACCATCAGGTCGTGCAGACTACAGCAAACCGCATTATGGAAATTCTACCGGACGGCACATTAGTAGATAAGATCACCACCTACGATGAGTATCTGGCAAACGATGAGATGGCAAGAAAACGTACCGTCTACACCAGTACCGCCAACCAGGAAGAGGACGACTAACCATGAGACCTGTCGACCTGCACACCCATACCTGCAAATCAGACGGCAGTTTTACACCCACACAGCTGGTGGATTATGCCATGGAGAAGGGACTTGCCGCCGTAGCCATCACAGACCACGACACCACGGACGGCCTGGACGAAGCCCTCTCCTATGCGGCTTCGCTGACAAAGAAGGGCGTTCCCTGTCCCGAAGTTATCCCAGGAATCGAATTTTCCACCAAATATGAGCAAAAGGACGTACACATCGTAGGACTTTACATCTCCTACGATGCCCCGGCCTTTCAGGACAGGCTCAATGCCTTCGTGGATTCACGAGTCAATCGCAATTATAAGATGTGTCTGAATCTTCAGACGGCAGGTATCGATATTACCTTTGACAAATTGCAGGCGGAAAACCCCGGTGCCGTGATTACCCGCGCACACTACGCCACCTATCTTCTCGAACACGGTTATGTCAAAAGCCGCCCGGATGCTTTCGCTCAATATCTGGGAGATCACACCAAATATTTTGTCCCCCGTGAAAAGGTGACGCCTGCCCAGGCTGTGGAGCTGATCCTGCAGGCGAGGGGTATCCCCATCTTAGCGCATCCTCCTCTATACCATATGGGTAATGACCGGCTCTGCGCTCTTGTCGCTTCTTTAAAAGAAGTCGGTCTCATGGGGATTGAAGCTTTCTACAGCACCTATACTCCACAAGATGAACGGGACATGCGCAGGATTGCCGATCAGTACGGCCTGCTCTTGAGCGGCGGTTCCGATTTCCATGGCGCCAACAAGCCGAAACTGGATCTTGGCACCGGTTATGGCCGGCTATTTATCCCGGAAGAAATACTGGATTGTATCAAGGATGCTGCAATGCGCCAGAATAAGTTAACATAACATATTCAAGAGATTGACAGGGAAATGAAACACATGAAACTTCTATTTACAGATTTAGACGGTACCCTTTTAAATAACAAGAGCCAGGTATCTCCCGGCACCAAAGCCTTTCTGGACGAATTTCTAAATGCCGGCAATAAGCTGATCTTGTCTTCCGGCAGACCGCTCCTAAGTATATTGGAAGTCAAAGAAAAAGCCGGACTCACCCAGTCCGGTATCTTTCTGACCTGCAGCAACGGCACCCAGATTTATGATTGTGACCGCTCCTGCAGCATTTTGGAAAAGAGACTGCCTCTTTCCTATATCTCCTATCTGCAAAATCAGGCAGATCAATTCAATCTGCATATCCAGACTTACCGGAGTGATGCCATTATCTCCCCTGCAGAAGATGCAGAGGTGACATACTATCGTCAAAAAATCCATCTGCCTCTGGTCATCTCTCCCGTTTTAAGCAAAGCCCTTACCGAGGGTCCTTTTAAGATGCTGGCAATCAGTCTCGATGACCCGGAGAAACTGGAGTTTTTCCGCAGGAGTATCTCCACCTGGGCAGAAAACAAAGTTCGAACCATCTACTCCAACCACATGTATCTGGAACTTTTTGACTGGGATGCCGGAAAGGGAAATGCCGTGCGTTTTCTCTGCGACTATTTCCGCGTTCCTCTTTCAGACGCCTACGCCGCCGGAGATGCGGACAATGATATCTCCATGATTAACGCCGCCGGCACCGGTATCGCCATGCAAAACGCCCCAGACAAGGTAAAGCAACAGGCCGATGTAATCACCGACCTGGACAATGAACATGACGGACTGGCAGACACCATGCGCCGCCTGCTCCACCTCTAACAGCCTAAAACCTCACGCGAATCCGAGTCCGCGCACAGATTCTAGTCCGTACATACATCCGAGTCCGCGCAGCGGATCTCGCAATCGAGCAATGCTCGATTTGTGCTCGATTCAGCCTTCTACGATTAAATATCTGCCGTCACCGACCTCAAACACTTCGGACGCTTCCAGAATCTCTTCCTCATCGGCGCCCTCCATATCCATGCCTTCTTCCTCAAAGAACTCCCAGACTTCCCTGACAGAATCTACCACCACTGCCATGCATTCTTCCAAGAAATTCTCCGCCTCCTCCGGCGTTTCTGCTACTTTTTCCGGATACAGCTGCAACTGATTATCCAGAAAACACTGTACTACCTTCTCATCAAACATAATACCCTCCTTACTTGTCCGGGAAAAGCCCTCTTCTTTTCAGTTCCTGACAGAGCCTTCCCACAGGCAGTCCCACCACATTATTGTAATCTCCGCAGATTCCCTGAATATAGGCGGCGCACAGACCCTGAATCGCATAAGCCCCTGCCTTGTCCATGGGTTCGCCGCTGTCCACATATCGCTTAATTTCCTCTTTGCTCATGCTATACATGGTCACATCCGTACACTCACTGAAGGTGGCGTACATGGCGGACATATCCTTATACCTCCAGGCAAGAGTAACTCCTGTATAAACCTGATGGCCTGCCCCCTGCAGATCGCCAAGCATCCGCTCTGCGTCTTCTTTGTCCTTTGGCTTTCCGAGGATTTTGCCCCAGGCCGCCACTACCGTATCCGCACCGATGACCACAAAGTCTTCTTTGCCTTCCGCCGTCAGTCTGCCGCAGACATCCACTGCTTTCTGATAGGATAATTCTTCCACCACCTCATCCGGTTTTTCTTTGGTGACTTTTTCCTCCACCGTACTGGGCATGACCTTAAAGGGAAGTCCCACCTGTCTGAGCAGTTCTTTCCGCCTAGGCGATGCCGAAGCCAGATATATTTTCATGTTAACCTCCATATGTGCAGTATACCGCGCTCTTACGCCCTGCCTCTTCCACTTCTCCCTGCACTCAATCATTATGATGCATCTTAGGAATAAATATACGTTTATGGGCAGTCTCTGACTCTTCTTTAGACACAGATTTCGCCTCTTTACAGAAGTTGAGCTGGGCGTTAAACACTTCCTTCCCCCGCTTGTCTATCTTTTCATAACTGCCGTCCGGCTGCAAAATAGATGCCTTCACCGTATCTTTAAGCTGGCACTCCAGAATATGCCAGAGTTTTTCCTGTAAAGGCGCCTTCTCTATGGGGAACAGAATCTCCACACGGCGGTCCAGGTTCCTCGGCATCCAGTCCGCACTGGCACAATAATATTCCGGTTTGCCATCGTTTTCAAAATAAAAGATTCTGGCATGTTCCAGATAATTACCCACAATAGAGCGCACTGTGATATTTTCACTGACACCCTTGATTCCTGTCCTAAGGCAGCAGATTCCCCGAATGATCAAGTCAATCTTTACTCCGGCAGTGCTGGCCGCATAGAGCGCTTCAATCACACTCTTATCACACAGAGAATTCATCTTGGCAATGATTCTGGCAGGCCGCCCTTCCAAGGCATGGTCACGCTCCCTGCCGATCAGATATATAAATCTATCCTTCAGCCAGTATGGCGCCAGGGACAGCTTATTCCAGCTTCTCGGCTCTGAATAGCCGGAGAGCATATTAAACACGGCTGTTGCATCCTCTCCGATGGCCTCCGAACAGGTGAACAATCCCACATCCGTATACAGTTTCGCCGTAGAATCATTATAGTTGCCGGTGCCCAGATGCACATACCGCCGGATGCCATTCTCTTCTCTTCTGACCACCAGGGTAATCTTGCTGTGCGTCTTAAGCCCCACCAGTCCATAGATGACATGACAGCCCGCTTTTTCCAGTTTTCTGGCCCAGACAATATTGTTCTCCTCGTCAAACCTGGCTTTTAATTCCACCAGCACCGACACCTGTTTGCCATTCTCCGCTGCCTGCTCCAGCGCAGCTATGATCGGGGAATTACCGCTGACACGGTACAATGTCTGCTTGATAGCCAGTACTTCGGGATCTTTTGCCGCCTGTCTGATAAAACGCACCACAGGCTCAAAAGTCTGGTAAGGATGATGCATCAGGATATCCCCTTCCCGGATTTTTGCAAACACATCTGCATCCTCCGGCAGTTCCGGCACCGGCTGGGGCTTTAAGTAACTGTGCTCTTTCAAGTGATCAAAGCCGTCCAGATCATACATCTTCATCAGGAAAGTCAGATCCAAAGGGCCGTTGATGGCATAGATATCTTCTTTCGGAATCATAAGTTCTTCCCTGATCAGTTTCAAAAGTCTGCTGTCAATTCCCTCTTCCACTTCCAGACGGATTACCTGACCCCACTGTCTCTTTTTCAGCTGTTTCTCAATCTCCTGCAGCAGATCCTCCGCCTCTTCCTCCTCGATCGTCAGATCCGCATTTCTCATGATCCGGAAAGGATAGGTGCAGACAATATCATAATTTAAGAACAGTTTATGAATGTTGCGCTCAATCACCTCTTCCAGCAAAATCAGTTTGACACCCTCCTCAGAAGGGATCGTCACGATCCTTGAGAGAACGCTTGGCACCTGCACGGTGGCAAACTCCAACTCTCCCACGCCATTTTTCTTCGTGACAAGAGCACCCAGATTCAGGGATTTATTGCGGATTAGTGGAAATGGTCTGGAGGAATCCACCGCCATGGGTGTGAGTACCGGGTATACACTCTCAGCAAAATAGTGATCCACATAAGCGGCTTCCTCTCTTTTCAAATCCTCATGATGATTGATCAGATGCAGACCGTTTTCCAAAAGCTGCGGCAAAAGAGACCTGTTATAGGTATTATACTGCTGTGCCACCAGCTTATGTGTCTCCTCATTCACCCTCACAAGCTGTTCTTCCGTAGTCATTCCTGCGATATCCCGTTTCTTATAACCGGCATTCACCATATCTTTTAAAGATGCCACCCGCACCATAAAGAACTCATCCAGATTGGATGCTGTGATGCCAAGAAACTTTAATCTTTCAAACAAAGGCATCTGCTTATCCTTCGCTTCCGCCAGAACTCTCTTATTAAACAATAGCCAGCTCAATTCCCGGTTGCTGTAATATTCATCTCTGGAAAAATCTTTTACTTCCGCCATCCCCCTATGGCCTCCTTCTATATATTCTTGGAACACAGGCTGTCAACGCTGCGTCCTAACGCTGTTTTATAATCGGTTTCACGCTAAATACTTCTTCAAAGAACTCCGCCCGCTTTGTAAACAGTCCCTTCTCCAACGTGATATCCACTGAGGCATCCACCGTGATGACAAGTTTTTCATCCTTCAAGGCTGTCTTCACGTTTTTAAATTTCTGCTTATGACTGCGGTCCAGACCATTGGCAATCTTCAAAATCGCCGTCAACTTGGCAATCGTCAGATAAGCGGCCTTATCGATAGCCCTGCTTCCTACCACCTCGCTGTACTCGAAATCCATATGATTGTATTTTACCACATTGGCCACAATCTCCCGCTCTATATGGGAAAGTCCGATAATCTCCGTGGACATGATGATATTATAAGAACATTCGCCCAGATTCACCAGACTTATGTACTTACCGCAATCATGCAAAAGTGTAGCAATCCGCAGAAGCAGCCGCTCTCTCTTCCCCAATCCATGCACCTTATTCATACTGTCAAAGATGGTTAGCGCTATCTTTTCCAGTGTCTCGCTCCTGCGCCTGCTGCCCATGTAACGTTTGCTGATATTCTGTGCACAGGCGATGATATCCTGCTCAAAGTCATGATTTTCTCTGATGATCTTATTTTTCTCGCCATATTCATATGCCATACCATCGCAGAGCGTCACACCCGGCGCCCAGATCATCTTGGCATCCATCACTTTGGCGATTCGATTGACCAGCACGCAGGCAATAAACAGAAGCGGGATATTTTCCTCCGGCATGTCCAGCGCATGCGCCGCCTCCTGTGTGGATTTGTTCTTGATCCGCTCCAGGAACACCTCCACGGCAGGCGCTTCGATATTGCTCTGCTCCAGACCAAGCACATTCTTACCCACAATTTCCGAGATATAATCATCCACCACAATGATATTGTCGATCTGTCTGTCTTTCAGATACAGTTTCTTAAACACTGCCAGCTGGGAACTGACCATTTCATCCAGAATCTCGTCATACTGACCGGGCCGGATATTCAACCGCCCGATCTGATCCTGCAGCCTTAAAACACCAAGCCTCATATTCTGCGTAGTTACCAGCGTATCCTTATCAAACAAAGATATCTGGATACTGCCGCCGCCAATATCGACTATGGCCGTCCCCTTCTCTATAATCTTGTTAAAGGCGTCACCTTTGGAAGCAATGGATTTGTAATTTAGAAACCGCTGCTCAGAATTGCTCAAAACCTCAATCCGGATTCCTGTCCTCTGAGCGATCTGATCCAAGACAATCGCCGTGTTCTCCGTCTCCCGAATGGCACTGGTACCGTATGCCCTGTAATCCTCCACCCGGTATCCTTTCATGATGGCCGCATAATCCCGCAGTACCCTGCACAGTTCATCCACCCGCTCATAGCTGATCTTACCGGTGGCAAAGGTATCCGACCCCAGATCAATACGATGCCTGATATGATCGATCTCCCGGATTCCGCTCTTGGAAGATATCTCGAAAATCTTCATCGCCAGTTCGTAGGAGCCCACATCAATGGCCGCAAATGTTTTCATATGAATCCCCTCTTCCCTATATAGTCTGCCGCGTTTTACTCTGCCTTCTGTCCCAGCAGATAATCGATAAACTGCTGTGCCGTCCTGCCGGAGAGTCCTCCGTGGGCAAGTTCCCACTTATTGGCCTCCAGGTACAGTGTCTCCTCATCCATGTTCACACCGTTTCTGTCTGCCAGCACCTTGACAATCTGCTGGAACTGCTTTTTATCCGGTGCGCAGAAGAAAATAGACACCCCGAACCGATAGACTAAGGACAACTTCTCCTGCACCGTATCTCCCGCATGCATGTCCTCTTCCCTGCGGTCTGCCTTGTCACTGTAATTCTCCCGGATCAGATGCCGTCTGTTGGATGTGGCATAGATCAGTACATTGGCAGGTTTTTTCTCAAGGCCGCCCTCGATGACAGCCTTCAGATATTTATATTCAATCTCAAAATCCTCGAAACTCAAATCGTCCATGTAGATAATGAATTTATAATTCCGATTCTTCACTTGGGATATCACGCTGTTCAAGTCCTGAAACTGGTGCTTGTACAGTTCAATGATTCGAAGCCCTCTGTCATAATACTCATTGGCAATGGCCTTTACGCAGGAGGATTTTCCCGTCCCGGCATCTCCGAAGAGCAGACAGTTATTGGCTCGTCTGCCCGATACAAAGGCCTCTGTATTATCGATCAGTTTTTTCTTGGGAATCTCATATCCCACCAAGTCATCCAGATGCACATGGGCAATGTTCAGAATCGGTACGATCTTTGCTCCCTCATCGGTATGTGCTACCCGGAAAGCCTTGTGCAGTCCCATATTACCCACACCGTACTCCCGATAGAACTGGGTAAGCGTAGCCTTCATGGCGCGGGCATCCTCATTCTCCACAAACTGCTTCGCCAGCGTACAGATTCTGTCGCGGATACGTTTATTATAGACCTTTCCCGCATGAGACGGCTTCTCATAAGATAAGATGACCGCAAACTCCGGCGCCTTTAGGATTTCCATCATCTCCAGGAAATTATAATCATAAAATTCTTTAAATATGGTGATATCGTGCAGAACCAGTTCATTGATGCTGCCCTCCACCTCGCCTCTGATCTCACAGGCCATACTATAGCTGTTCTCATTATTGACCAGTAGATTTGTCAGATAACAATGCCAGAGATTCCCGTAAAAACCGTGATCCGCCGCTGTCTTTAACAGGCCGTGCATGCACTCGTAGAGAAGCGGCCTCGCCCTGCCGTCCCCTGCCCGGTAATGCTCCATCAGCCATACCATATCCTTCAGGATCGCACTGTCCGCAAACTCCCTGTAAATAACCAATTCTTCTTCTCTCATTGTCTTATGCCTCTCCGTATCAGTAATTTCCCAGAATCTTCATATTGCGTGCCTCTTCCCGAAGTCCCCGCAGCGTATTCTTAACCGCACCGTCCGCCAGATTTCCCTCAAAATCAATAAAAAACCTGTATTCCCAGTTTCTGTCCTCAATGGGACGGCTCTCAATCTTGGTCATATTCAGATTGTTATAGATAAAATGCGACAGCATGTGATATAAAGAACCGCTCTCATGGGGTACTTCCAGACATATGCTGATCTTTCCTGCCTCTTTTAAGAATATTTTCTGATTGGTAACGATGATAAAGCGGGTGGAATTTGTTTCTGACTGGTTGACGCCCCGCTTTAAAATCTCCAGTCCATAAATCTTCGCCGCCTGTTCGCTGGCTATGGCAGCCTGTGTGGCATCCTGATCCTCACTGACCTTTCTCGCCGCAAAAGCATTGTTCTGTATACTGATCTGCTGCCAGTTCTCATGCCCGCTCAGATATCTTGCGCTCTGCATCAGGGACTGGGGATGGGAATAGACCCTTTCAATCCCGGCAATATCCGCACCCGGCACACTCATCAGGCAGTGTTCAATCTTAATGATCTGCTCTCCTACAATATAATTCTCAAACTCTACCAGAAGGTCATAAATTTCATTGACGATTCCGGCTGTGGAATTTTCTATGGGAAGCACTGCAAAGTCAGCGCTGCCATCTTCAATCGCGCACATAGCATCCCGGAATGTATCCACATGAAATGCGTTGACCGCTTCGCCAAAATACTGTATCATCGCCATCTGGGAATAAGATCCCTCCGCCCCCTGAAAGACTACCCTGGCCTTCCCGACATCCAGACTGTCAACGCCGATAAACGGCAGTCTGCCAAGGGCGCCTGCCTCTGCCAACTTATTGTACTGCAGCTTACGGCTCATGGACATGATCTGCTCAAAAAGTTCCTGCACTCCATATGCATTGAAATCATTGTGCGTCAGGGACTTCACCTTCTGCAGCTTTTCCTGCTCCCTGGTCTTGTCAAACACCTTCTTACCGGTCTCTATTTTATAATCAGCTACCTGAGATGAGATTTCCATGCGCTCCTCATAAAGCTTCACAATCTGCTCATCAATCTCATCCAGCTGTCCGCGTAATGTCAGTAAATCCATGTCTTCTGCCTCTCCTAAACTCATCTGTAATCCGGTCAACTCTTCACCATAAACTTAACAACAGTTTACCCCAAATCCCCCTTGATAGCAAGCAAGATTATAGATATAATAGAGGTATCAGTCAGTAGGGGGAGAGAGAAATGACTAGTACACGCAAGAACATCCTGATCATCTCAATAACATGCGTTATACTTATTCTGCTATTACTGCTTGCCACACTGAGCGGCAGAATTACCTTGAATGATGAAAATACCAGCGGCAATACTGCCGGGAATCTCAACAATGGCGGATTCTTCTGTGAACTGGACGGGCGGGTATACTTCGCCAACGCATATGACAACAATGCTCTCTATTCCATGAATCCCGATGAGACAGATATCAAGAAGCTGAACAGCAGTCCTGTTTCCTCCATCAATGCCGCAGGTAAATATCTGTACTTTGCCATGACCAGCGGTTCCAGCACATCCGGCGGAGATGGTCTGGGATACATGATGAAGACTTCCGGTATCTACAGAAGCAATCTGAAGGGTAAATCAGTGGTCAATCTGGACAGATGCCACATCGTCAGCATGCAGCTGTGCGGCAACTATCTCTATTATGAAAAATATGACAATAACGCCGGAACTTCTCTGGATAAGATCATGATCAACAAGAAAGAAAAGCAGACCGTTGCAAACGAAATCATTAACCCAAACTGCTATGTGAACGGTAAGATTTATTATCAGGGCACCGATAAAGATCATTATCTCCACGCCCTCGATACTTCCACCGACAAAGACTCCGTCATATGGCAGGGCAATATCTGGAATCCTATCGTCCAGGACGGTTATGTCTATTATATGGATGTTTCGGAAAACTACCGTCTGTGCCGCTATTCTTTATCCGGAAATGTGGTGGAAGTACTGACCAACGACCGTATCGACATGTTCAATGTCTACGGCAGTTATATCTATTATCAGGTCAGTTCCGCAGATGCACCCGCCCTCAAACGAATGGTCGTTGATGGTTCCGCCCAGGAAGTCGTGCGTGAAGGTGTGTTCCAGAACATCAACATCACCTCCAGCTATGTTTACTTTAACGGCTTTAACGAATCAGTCCCTGTCTACAAGACGAGTACTTTCGGTCCTGTCAATGTGACTACATTTGATGCCGCCAAACAGGCTGCTATCGAAAATATAGGCTGACACCGCCCGGTGCCAGCCCTCTTTTTTAGTAAAAAAAGTTAATTTACGAAGTAAACCAATCCTTCTGCTTGTCCGAGTCTGCGTAGCAGATCTCGCAAAGTTAATTTACGAAGTAAATTTACTTTTTTTGACGTGTTCCTCTCCGTCTTGTTTTACGTCCTCATACATCTGCAGGACAGATTTCCCAAAGATGGGATGTCTCTCATAGGGCGCAATCTGGGCAAGCGGTTTCAGTACAAAGTCACGGTTCTTCATATCTTTGTGGGGAATCGTCAATTCCTCTGTATCCATCACACAATCTTCATAGAGAAGGATGTCCAGATCCAGTGTACGGGGACCCCAATGTACCAGTCTTTCCCGTCCCTGCTCCTTCTCGATCACATGAATCTTCTCCAACAGTTCCTCCGGTGTATAGATCGTATCAAGCGCAATCGCACCGTTTATAAAATCGTCCTGTTCCACACCGCCGTAAGCTGTCGTCTCCATCCATTCTGAGATGCGTACCACGTTACATTTACGATCCGCCCGAAAAGCTTCCACTGCCGCGTTTAAATATTGTACCCGCTCTCCCATATTGGAACCGCAGGCGATATAGGCCCGCCGCCATCCCCTGCATATCCTGACCGATACGGAACCAAAAGGAAGGGGAATCGGCGCCTCCGGTTTTTTGACTTCCAAAGTAACCCTCCTGATATGGGGAAAAGTCAAAAGAAGCGCTTCTGCCGCCCGCTCCGCCGCCGTCTCAATCAGTTTATAGGTATGTTCTGTCAGAAATGTATGTAGAAACCGACAGACATCCCCATAGTTTGTGGACAGGCTCAAATCATCCATCACACCTGCCCTTCTGGTGTCCGTCTCCAGCCTGGCACTGACATAGAAATTCTGTCCTATTTCATTCTCCTTCGGATACACGCCATGATGAGCGTATATCTGGAGGTCTTCAATAATTATTTCATCCATGTTTATAGCCGTCCCTGATCGCCTCTGTCATCTTAACTGCCCGCACATTCTCCTTCACATCATGTACACGGACAAACATCGCACCCTTTTTCACGCCATATACCGTGGTCACCAGGGTACCTTCCACACGCTCCGTCACCGGAAGATCAAGCCCCATACCCACCACAGATTTGCGGCTTGCGCCTAAAAGCAGCGGATACCCCAAGGAGTGGAAATTCTGAAGCCGGTCTATCACTTCCAGATTGTTCTCATAATTCTTACCAAATCCCACGCCTGGATCAATAATGATATTGCCGTCCGCAATACCGGCTTTGTGGGCAATTTCCAGGGATGCTTCCAGATCAAAGAGAATCTCTTCTATCAGCTTCGTATATACCGGCTCTTTCCTGTTGTGTGTCAGGCAGCATGGAATCTGCGCCTGAGCAATCACTTCCGCAATTTTTTCATCATATTTGAGCCCCCAGATATCATTGATCATATCTGCTCCGGCAGCAATACCGGCACGCGCCACCTCTGCCTTATAGGTGTCAAGCGACACCGGTATATTAAATCTTGATTTGATTTCTTTAATCACGGGCACCACTCTGTCGATCTCTTCCTGCTCGGAAACCATCGTGTAACCGGGTCTGGTAGACTCTCCCCCCACATCCACGATATCCGCACCTTCCTTAATCATTTCCTCCACATGGGCTAATGCTTTATCGAGATCAATATACTTGCCCCCGTCAGAAAAAGAATCAGGTGTTATGTTAAGAATCCCCATCACATAAGTATGGCCTTTTGTCCTGAAATCCCTTTGTCCAATCCTCATTTGCGCTCCTCCTTCCTTCGTAATGATTCAAATTGTTATTTTTTCTGATTCAATTCAGTCCTAGATTAAGTCCTGATTAAATTTCGCATCCTTCCGAATCAATTCAAAGAATAATCTCTGCCACTGCGGATCATCACGGAAACACCCCCTGGCGGCAACTGTAGCCGTTTTGCTCCCCGGTTTCTTCACTCCCCGCATGGTCATACACATATGCTCCGCTTCCAGCATCACCATAGCCCCCTGAGGCGTCAGATGATCCATGATGGCATCGGCAATCTGTATGGTCATCTGCTCCTGAATCTGCGGCCTTCTTGCATACACTTCCACCGTCCTTGCCAATTTGCTGAGTCCCACCACTCTGCCATTCGGCAGATAAGCGATATGTGCCTTACCGTAGAAAGGCATCAGATGATGTTCACAGATTGAATAAAAGGTGATGTCTTTCTCTACCACAATCTCATTGCTTGCAACCGGAAATGTCTTAGACAGATGCTCTGCCGCATCCTCGTCCATCCCCGCAAAAATTTCGCTGTACATGCGGGCTATCCGATCCGGTGTCTCCCGCAGGCCTTCCCTCGCTGCATCCTCTCCGATGCCTTCTAGCAGCATTTCCACTGCCGTTCTAATTTTGTTCTGATCTACCATGAGAGTCTCTCCTGATCGTATCTCTATGTTCCACTATATTCATCAATTCCCCAAGATAAGATAGGGAACCAAAAGCGATGATCACCGTCTCCTTGTCCGCACCTGCGAGAAGATAGGCAATCTCCACCGCCTCCTGTACACTGTCCGCCACTGTCACACTGTCATGATATTCCCCGACTTTCTGCGCCAGTTCATAGGCTGATAACGCTCGTTCTTTAATAGGCGGCGTCACCGTGATAATATGCTGTGCCAGTTCAAAGGTATTACGAATGACCTTATCGTGTTCCTTGTCCCGCAGCATGCCCATGATATATATAATCTTTCTGTCCGCATAATAAAAGCGGATGCTTTCTGCCAGCCTCTTAGACGCGTCTTCATTGTGCGCGCCGTCTGCAATAAATAACGGTTTCTTTCCGATTACCTGGAAGCGCCCCGGCCACTTCGTCTGCATAAGACCCTCGCGCAATTTATCTTCCGGCACAGGATAACCACAGCGGCCCAGCATTATAATCGTCTCCACTGCCACCACTGCGTTCTCAATCTGGAACTGTCCCTGCATGCCTATCTCCAGGTTTTTATATTTATCGTAACTGAAATGTTGTTTAGCCACACCGCTTTTCACGTTCTTAACCTTGCCCGCATCCGCCGTAAAGAACTTGGCCTTGCGAAGCAATGCTGCCTGCCGAAGAACCTTCATAACTTCCGGCGGCTGCTTGGCTGATATTACATAACACTTGTTCTTGATTATTCCTGCCTTGGACAACGCTATTTGCTCCAGCGAATCCCCCAGAATCTCCATATGATCCATACTAATAGATGAAAAAACAGCCGCCACCGTGTTTCTTACCACATTGGTAGCGTCAAGAGAACCTCCAAGTCCCGTCTCCAACACCACCAGATCACAGCCCCTGTCCACAAAATACAGAAAGGCCACTGCCGTCTCCACCTCAAAGAGCGTGGGATGCGCTCCCCCTTCTTCGGCCATGGCGTCTGCTGCCTCTTTTACAGGCTCCAGATACTTACAAAGCCCTGACTGGGTGATCATCCTGCCATCCACCTGAAAGCGCTCCCGATAATCCAATACCGCAGGTGAAATGTAACGTCCCACCTTATAGCCGGCTGTCTGCAGTACCGTGGAAATATAGGCGAGCACGGATCCTTTGCCATTGGTACCGGCAATATGCACAAACTTAAGCTTATCCTGCGGATTACCCAGACGCTCACACAAGCCATGCATCGTCTCGATTCCCATGACACTGCCAAGCGGCTTCAGCTGCTCTATATAATCCATGGCTTCCCTGTAGTTCATGTGCTCCCCTTTCCAATAAACGATATATATCACACTGAATAAAAGTGTTATTTCCGTCCATACTGTAACTATGAAAAAATTGATTCACAACTTCATACACTGCGGACTGCTGGGATGGTTTCTGGAAATCTCCTTCACGGCCTTTCATGCCTTCCGCAGAAGAGATCTGAAACTGCCTGGAGCCACTTCCATCTGGATGTTCCCCATTTATGGGATGGCTGCCTTTCTTGCGCCAGTCTGCCGCCTGATCAAAAACTGCAGCCTGATTGTCCGCGGACTGATTTACACCTGCCTGATTTTCATCGGGGAATTTCTCACCGGCATATGGCTCAACCGGCGCGAACTGTGTCCCTGGAATTACGAAAACTCCCGCTGGAATCTGGCCAAGGTAGTTCGCCTTGACTACGCGCCATTCTGGTTTATCAGCGGTCTGCTGTTCGAGCGGCTCCTGCGGGAAAACGATGAAACCCTGCGCCCGGACTGACTACATTTCATCAATGTCATCCGCATCAATATTGAGCGTATTCAGCGTGCGCCTCTTTCTTCTGGCTTCCTCTGATACATGCAGGATATAGTCCTTGATCTCCTTGGCATGTTTGATATGCTCCAGAAATAGCTGCGGATGCGTGTTATCGCCTGTAAAACACGCCACCGTTCCTAATCCGAAGATACGCTCAATAAGACTCGTCCGCAGTTCCACGTCCTGTATCTTATATAAATAGCAGTCATTTTCTGTTGTGCTGAATAATCCGGCATTGATCGTGACTACCTGTTCATTCACCTTATATTTTGTAAAAGTAAAAGGAAGTCCGAAAAACAGCCACCGCTTACGTTCTACATACTCCTTGGCCGCCTCCTTCATACCTTCTTCCTTCTTCGCATCATTCTCCGGCTTCTGCTGTTCCATACCTTTCTGTACCTTATTTTGTTCCATATTTATACTCTCCTTCCAAATATCACTCATCCCATTTACCGGGTATATTCTCCCTGATTACTATATCATACCCCATCTCATTTCACAAGTTCCCTCAAAAACACTCGCGTGATATTGTCTAAAAAATATCATACTCCTCCACTTGAATCCCCCCTGCCTTTGTGATATGATATACAAAATATAGATGCTGTTTATTACATCACCACATTATAAGGAGGGAACACACATGACCGCAAAAGATTGTATCTTAGGACGCAGAAGTATCCGCAAGTTCAAGGCTGACGCCGTTTCCCATGAACTGCTGGCAGAGATTGTCGAGACAGCTTCCTACGCACCCAGCTGGAAACATACCCAGATTACCCGCTATATTGCAGTAGAGGGCGCATTGAAAGATCAGATTGCCAGAGAATGCACCACTATGTATCCTCCTAACGGTGATATTATTGCTGCCGCTCCCGTCCTGATGGCAGTTACCATTATCAAGAACCGCAGCGGTTACGAACGTGACGGTTCTTTCAGCACTCCCCGCGGTGATGGCTGGCAGATGTATGATGCCGGCATCGCATCTCAGTGCTTATGCCTTGCGGCCTATGAAAAGGGCCTTGGTTCCGTAATTCTTGGACTCTTCGACCAGAAAGAGGCAGAGTCCTTATTACAGATTCCTGAAGACAGAGAACTGGTGGCGCTCATTCCTGTGGGTTATCCTGACGAGACCCCTGTTGCACCCAGAAGAAAACCTGTGGAGGAGTTACTATCCTATCAATCATAAATCATACAAATAGAAGAGATTCATTCTCTTCTATTTTTTTAGACGAGGAATTCCTATTACTTAAATAAGGAGCGCTGCGCAGCACCATCTCGCAGACACTCCGGAATGGAGACCCATATGAGACATTTAATGAACCCTCTTGATTTTACCGTGGAGGAACTGGAAAAACTCTTTGATCTGGCCAATGACATCGAGGCCAATCCGGCCAAATATGCGCACGCCTGTGAAGGAAAGAAACTGGCTACCTGCTTCTACGAACCCAGTACACGCACACGCTTAAGCTTTGAAGCTGCCATGCTCAATCTCGGCGGACAGGTACTTGGTTTTTCGGATGCTTCCTCCTCCTCGGCCGCCAAAGGAGAAAGCGTATCGGATACCATCCGTATCGTCTCCTGCTATGCCGATATCTGCGCCATGCGCCATCCCAAAGAAGGCGCGCCCATGGTGGCAGCCAGCCGCTCCGGTATCCCGGTCATCAATGCCGGTGACGGCGGACATCAGCATCCTACTCAGACATTGACAGATCTGCTCACAATCCGTTCCCTGAAGGGGCGGCTGGGTGATTTTACTATCGGTCTATGCGGTGACCTTAAGTTTGGCCGTACCGTACATTCCCTGATCAATGCATTGATCAGATATCCGGATATCCGCTTTATCTTCATCTCCCCGCCGGAATTAAAAGTTCCTGATTACATCACGGATATGCTCACCGAACGAAATATTGCCTACGAGGAAGTGATCCGCTTAGAGGACTGTATGCCCAATCTGGATCTCCTCTATATGACCAGAGTGCAGAAAGAACGGTTCTTCAACGAAGAAGACTATGTCCGTCTGAAAGATTTCTATATCTTGGACAAGAATAAACTTTCCGCCGCAATGGATGATATGCTGGTACTTCATCCCCTGCCCCGCGTCAATGAGATTTCCGTGGAAGTGGATGATGATCCCCGCGCCGTTTACTTTAAACAGGCACAATATGGTGTCTACGTGAGAATGGCATTAATCCTAACTCTGCTGGAACTGGCGTAAACTACTGCGAAGGTTAACAAATCGAGCAACGCTCGATTGCGTGATCCGCTTCACGGACTCGGATCAAAAGAAAGAAATCATCTCTATCGACAATGATATGCGCAACTATGGCGCTGAAAAGGAGCTAACATGTTAAATGTAGGAAAAATCGAGGAGGGCTTCGTGCTCGACCACATAGAAGCAGGCAAGAGCCTGTCCATCTACCACCATCTGAAACTGGATAAACTGGATTGTACGGTGGCTATCATCAAAAATGCCAGAAGCAATAAAATGGGCAAGAAAGATATTCTGAAAGTAGAGTGTGACATTAATACACTAAATCTCGATATTCTGGCCGTCATCGACCACAATATCACCGTCAACGTGATCAAGGACGGTGAAATCGTTGATAAAAAGGAACTGGTGCTCCCTCAGGAAATACACAACGTAATCAAGTGTAAAAACCCCCGCTGCATCACTTCCATCGAACAGGAACTTCCCCACATCTTCGTATTGGCGGATGAAGAAAAAGAAATCTACCGCTGCAAATACTGCGAGGAAAAAGCGAGCCGTTCCGCCACACAGTGGTAGACTAAGCGGCCGTCAGCTGCGCCAGGCGCTGACAGATACTGATTCAATCTCAAACTATTAATACCTTCAAGCTATTAAAATCTCAAGCTATTAAAATATTAAGCTATTAAAATATTAAGCAAAATAGCAAGCCATTAAAAAGGAGCCATCACATGACCAAACGATCATGCCAAAGGCTCCTTTTTCACATATTCCGCGTTTGCAAAGCAAATCTCGCGAAGTTAATTCTGAAGAAATTTACTTCTGGGCCACATCCTTCATCGAGAAACTGATTCTGCCCATCTTATCTTTGCCAAGGCACACTACCGTCACCTTGTCACCCAGCGTAAGCACATCCTCCACATGATTGATCCTCTCCTTGGCAATCTTGGAGATATGAACCATACCTTCTTTGCCCGGTGCAAACTCAATGAAAGCGCCGAACTCCTTAATGCTGACTACAGTTCCCTGGAAAATCTGTCCTTCCTCAAAATCTGTAGTGATCAGCTTAATCATATCCACTGCCTTGTCCATCATCTCATGGTCTGTACCGCACACGGATACATTTCCATCATCCGTGATATCGATCTTCACACCTGTACGGGCAATTATCTCATTGATGGTCTTGCCGCGCTGACCCACTACATCACCGATCTTATCCGGATCGATCTGAATAGATATAATCTTGGGTGCATACTTACCAACCTCTTTACGAGGCGCTGCGATTGCAGGTGTCATGCAGTTAGCCATGATAAATTCTCTTGCCTCACGGCATCTTGCGATAGCGCCCTCCACGATGGGCTTGGTCAATCCGTGAATCTTGATATCCATCTGGATTGCCGTGATACCTTCATGGGTACCCGTCACCTTAAAGTCCATATCGCCAAAGAAATCCTCAAGTCCCTGGATATCTGTCAACAGTACGAAATCATCATCCGTATCACCGGTCACCAGACCGCAGGAGATGCCGGCAACCATCTTCTTAATCGGCACACCCGCCGCCATCAGCGACATACAGGAAGCACAGGTGGATGCCATGGAGGTGGAACCGTTTGACTCAAAAGTCTCGGACACCGTACGGATTGCGTACGGGAACTCCTCCTCAGAAGGCAGTACCGGAAGCAAAGCCCTCTCCGCCAATGCACCATGACCAATCTCCCTGCGTCCCGGTCCCCTGCTGACCTTAGTCTCGCCTACGGAATAGGACGGGAAATTATAATGATGCATATATCTCTTGCCTGTGATGTTCTCATCTAAGCCGTCCACTTTCTGCATCTCGGATAAAGGCGCCAAGGTACATACATTGCAGATCTGTGTCTGCCCTCTGGTAAACATAGCGGATCCATGCACTCTGGGAATGATATCCACTTCTGCCGCCAAAGGCCTGATCTGGTCTAATGCCCTGCCGTCCGGACGCTTGTGATCCTTCAAGATCATCTTACGGACAGTCTTTTTCTGATACTGGTATACGGCTTCGCCAAGCACTGCCAGATACTCTTCCTTCTCTGCAAATGCCTCTTCCAGTTTGGCCGTAATATTCTTGATATTCTCCTCGCGCACCTGCTTTTCATCGGTGAAGACTGCAGTCTCCATCTCCTCCGGTGTCACGATCTTCTTCATCTCCTCAAACATCTCCTCGGGAACCGCGCAGCTCTCGTAAGTATGCTTCGGCTTGCCGACTTCCGCTACAATGTTATTGATAAAGGCAATCAACGTCTGATTGATCTCGTGAGCCTTATAAATCGCCTCCAGCACCTTGGCCTCCGGCACCTCATTCGCACCGGCCTCAATCATCATCACTTTCTCTGCAGTAGATGCCACCGTCATCTTCAGATCACCCTTGTCCCACTGCTCCTGGGAAGGATTAACGATCAACTCACCGTCCACCATACCCATCTGTGTCATTGCACAGGGACCTGCAAAGGGAATATCTGAAATGCAGGTTGCAATCGCGGTACCGATCATGGCCACCAGTTCCGGACGGCAAGCCGGATCCACGCTCATGACCATATTATTAAGGGTTACATCGTTGCGGTAATCCTTCGGGAAAAGCGGTCTCATGGGCCGGTCAATCACACGGCTTGTCAGAATTGCATTCTCAGAAGGCTTGCCCTCTCTCTTGTTGAATCCGCCGGGAATCTTTCCGACAGAATAGAACTTCTCCTCATACTCTACGCTGCAGGGGAAGAAATCGATTCCATCCCTAGGCTTGTCAGACGCCGTTGCCGTGGACAGCACGGTGGTCTCTCCATACTGCATAAATGCGCAGCCATTTGCCTGCTTACCAACTCTGCCGATGTCCACACGCAGGGTACGCCCGGCAAGTTCCATGGTATAACTCTTGTACATAATCTTCTCTCCTTTTTCTTCTCGCTTCCTCCTTCCGGCAGATCCTCCTCCCGCCGAAAGTCCGCAGCCATCCGATTTATCCGGACTGCTGCTAATATACACATAAAAAGCGGATTTAAGGTAGACCCTGTCAACCCTATCTCCGCTTTATTGTCCGTCCTATTTACGAAGTCCGAGCCTCTCGATCAAGGCACGATATCTCTCGATATCCTTCTCTTTCAAATAGCCAAGCAGGCCGCGTCTTTGACCGACCATTTTCAGAAGTCCTCTTCTGGAATGATGATCCTTAGGATTCTCCTTCAAATGCTCGGTAAGTTCCTGGATTCTCGCTGTCAGAACTGCTACCTGCACTTCCGGTGAACCGGTATCGCCTTCTGATCTGGCATACTCTTTGATAATTGCTGTCTTCTTTTCCTTAGAAATCATAATTTCTCCTTTCCTTCAGGGGGCTGCCCTGATAACCGCCTGATACCAAGAAGGGGTCGGAGTGTCCCGCCTCTGCGTATCGGCTAAAATCATACTGATATAGTGTATCACAAACCAGTCTTATTGTAAAGTGCCTTTTCATGTTATCTGCTGCTGCGCTGGCTGTTATCTGCTGCGCTGCTATCTGTTACGCCCAAAGCACTTTTAGCGTTATCGTAATACCGCTCTTACTCCTGTAAAATCCTTACAGCCTTAAACGGCGTTCTGTAAGAAACATTGGAAACACGGATTCCTGTCTTGGGACTGCTGGCATGAATCACCTTTCCGCCGCCAATGTACATGGCTACATGATTGATGGTACTGCCTTTGCCATAAAAGATCAAATCTCCCGGTTGTGCCTCGGATACCTTGATGGTGGTGCCGCAATTGGCCTGTGCCCTGGAGGAGTGCGGCAGATTCACGCCGTACTTCTTATAAAGGCTCATCACATAACCGGAGCAGTCCGCACCTTTGGTCAGACTGGTGCCGCCCCATACATAGGGATTACCCAGAAATTCCTTCGCATACTGGCACAGATCCACACGCACATCAGAGATTCCCTGTCCGTAAAGCAGTTCCGACATCGTGACTGCCGTGCTAAGTTCCGCGCTGACCTCTACAAATTCTGCGGATACATATACCTCTTCGTCATCCAGAAGTACTTTCACCCAGTCTCCCTCCACGGCAGCAACTTCCAGTTCCTCACCGTTTGGCACCATAGTGATAACTTCCGAATCAGTATTTGCTTCCGCCCGCACTTTCAGGCTGTCTGTGGTGACTCTCGCCATCGTTGTCGCCAGTTCCTCTGCTTTATGTTTCGCGGGGATTCCAGTAAGAAGATACTCCCTGCTCACATATCCCTCCACGCTTCCGGACTTGATATGTGCCCAGATATCATCCGTCTCAAGCACCTCACAAGCGGCGTCTTTGGGCAGTTTACCGATGATCTTCCCGTCTTCCGCTGCAGCCGCACGAACATTTAGATTATCGCTCACATTGGCGATTCCCAGATTTGTATATCCCCAGTTAGCGTTCTTGGCGCGCTCATATGCCAGCTTATAATCCTCAATTGTCTTATCCACAGAATAAATGCTGGCGGATCCGACCGGATCTCCCAAAACGTCACGGATACTCTCTACCGGGTTCTCCCCTGTCCGGTTCCAGGTACTGGCATCCACCTGTGCCACATCCAGAGCCGCAGCATCAGCCTGCACCATATCCGATTCTGTGACATTCTGTATACTTCCCGTAATATTTCTGTTAAGATTGATCTGCTTAGTTGAAACAATGCCCGGCAGCGCAACTGTCGCCTGCAGCTGTATCGGAATCATAAAAAGCAGAAAACCTGCTAAAATCAAAGATATTTCCCGTCTCTTCATAGAAGGATTGTCCTCTCGTTTTTTTGTAACAATCGTAATAATTTTGTAACAATTGCGAGGTTATTATAACAAGTCTACAATCCTTTGTCAATCCCTGTGCGATTATTATTGATATTAATCTGCGTTACTGTCCACTCCTACGCCAAAAAATTAGCCTGAACAGATATAAAATGCTCAAGCTATATCTGTTCAGGCGTCATTTCAGACAAAAGTATACTACCTAACTACATTCCCGTCTCATAATATGTATTCGCAAAGGCGATATTCGTTGCATGATCTGCCACTCTCTCAAGCCCGGACACCACTTCGGAGAAGAGGGCGCCCGCCTCCGGCGTGCACTCGTTATTGGAAAGCCTGGTGATATGCTTCTGCTGTAACTCTTTCTCTTTTTCGTCAACGGCTTCCTCAAGATGTCTGATATCTTCTACGTGCTCCTCCGTGCTCTTGACAAACATTTCTATGGAAAAATGCAATATGGTATTCACCATATCTATCATCTCACCCATTTCTTTCTGTGCCGCCTTGGAGAATCCTACCCCAGTCTCAATCCTCCGCACCGCCGCATCTGCAATGTTCTCCGCATGATCACCGATTCTTTCGATATCATTGACCACATGGAAGAGGGCGCCGATACTTTTCAAGTCCTCGATCGGCAGTGTAGTCTGATTGATCTTCACCAGATAATTGGTGATCGCATGACTTAAGAAATCGATATTTTTCTCTACCTCATAAACTTCATCAATTTCTTCCTGATCCAGTGTCATCAAAGCATTCATGGCACGGTTTAAGTTCTCATCCGCCAGGGACGCCATACGATCCAGTTCTTTGATAACCTCCACCACAGCCGTAGCCGGATTTAAGACCACCTTTTCACCAATATATTTGAGCTGATAGCTGTCCCGGTATCCGACTTTCTTATCATCGCCCGGCACCAGCAGGTAAGTCATTTTAACAATTCCCTTGATAAACGGCATCATAATGATAACCTGGAATACCTTGATCGTAATATGGGCATATGCCACCACACGTCCCGGATCACTGCCGGCTATCAGGGTAAGCGCCGCCACCACCTGGCTTACCGCCAGTTTAAAGATAATGTACACAACGATCGTCCCGATCACGTTAAAGATCAGATGAATCGCCGCTGCCCGCTTCGCATCCTTTTTACCATTTAAGGAAGCCAGCAATGCGGATGTACAGGCGCCAATATTACAGCCAAGGATAATAAACATACAAATATCCATCCCCATCAGTCCCTGATTGGCAAGCAGAACCATGATACTGACCGTCACCGATGAACTCTGGATAATGGCAGTCAGGACAGTTCCCAAAAGGACTGCCAAAATCGGTGTCTGCAGGGATGCAAACATATGTAAGACTGCCGGAGAATCCTTCATGCCGGACATGGCACCCGACATGGTACTAAGTCCCATAAAGAGCACACCGAACCCAATGATCACCTCACCCCAGCGGGACACTTTCTGCTTCTTGGAAAACATGACTAACAGCACGCCCACCAATAGAAACACCGGCGCCGCCTTCTCCAATTTCAGGGAAACCAGAAGGGCTGTCACCGTAGTACCGATATTAGCACCAAAGATTACGCCCGCTGCCTGTGTCAGATTCATCAGCCCGGAGTTTACGAAACTGACCACCATCACGGTACACGCCGATGATGACTGAATAACAGCAGTAAAAAATACACCCACTAAAATCCCCATAAAGCGATTAGTCGTCAGCCGTTCCAGGATTTCTCTCAATTTCGCGCCGGCAACCTTTTCTATACTGTCGCTCATTATGCGCATACCATACAAAAACAACCCCAGGCCGCCTGCCATGGAAAGAATGATTGTTGGATTCATCTCAATTTATGTTTCCTTCCTTTGTTCCTCACATAAATGCACCGTTATCATTGTATCGAAAAAAAAACATACTTACAAGCCTTTTGGCAAAAAAAACGACTCTCATCGACACTTATCGTCCCGCTTCAAATTCCCTGCCCGCAACAATATCCAATTTCAGCTGTGCCCGCAGAGCCTCCACACTGTCAAACTTCTCTTCCGGTCTGCGAAACGCGTGGAGCTGTACCGTGATCTGACTGCCGTAAATCGACTCGTCAAAATCATACAGATAGGTCTCCACCCCCATAATATTCTCCTGGGATACCGTTGGTTTACAGCCAATATTAGAAATCCCCCGGTAAACACAGCCATTCAGAAGCACGCTGGAATAATAAACACCATCCGGCGGCAAAAGCTTATCTGTCTCCGGCAGAAGGTTCGCCGTAGGCATCCCCAGCGTACGTCCCAGCCGTCTGCCATGTTCCACCCGGCCGCTCACACTGTAGGGTATCCCCAGCATCCGGGCTGCTGCTTCCATCTGCCCTTCCCGGACTGCGCTGCGCACTCTGGTGGAACTGACTTCTTTGCCATCCACCTGCACCTTATCGATCAATTCCAGCCGATACCCGCACTCTTTCTCATAACGGGCCAAAAGTTCCTTATTGCCCGCTCCCCGCCTGCCAAAGGTGACATCCGGTCCCGCACACAGATAAGCCGTACGCATCTGCTCGGCCAGATACCGTCTGACAAACACCTCCGGCTCCGTAGCCGCCGTCTCCTGGTTTAAGGGAAATTCAATCAGCACATCGACCCCCATCTGCGCAAAGACAGCCCTCTTTTCCTCTCTGGTGGACAATTCTTTCTCCTCCCCGCCAAAGAAGGCGCAAGCCGATGCATCAAATGTGAACACCACCGCTGTAAGCCCCTTTTCTTTCTGTTCCAAAATCTTGCCCAGCAGCTTCCGGTGTCCCAGATGGATGCCGTCAAATTTGCCTACCGCCACAGCGCTTTTATGCTCCAAAGCAAACTCTGTCGTGTTTTCTATGATCAACATTCTGCCACCCCGTCTGCACTCTCCTCATCTATAAAAACATCTTCACGGGCTTAAAATCCCCGGCTTCTTTATCATACTGATAGATGCCGTAAAACCTGCCCGCCTCATCATATACTCTCACCTGTTCCCGCTCCGCCGGCATGATATGTACGGTCAGTAAACTATCCCGCAGACGATTGCCGTTTGCCGCCATCCTCTGCCCCGCCTGTGTCACAGTGACCGCCCTGCAATTCTCAAAAATCCTGTCCGGCGCCGTAATGACCTCCGACAGCTTTCCTTCATCCCGCAGTTTCTCTAACTTGGCAAGCGTCAGCGCTTCCTCAATGCAAAAGAACCCAACCCTGCTTCTGGTCAGTGACTCCATGACCCCACCGCAGCCAAGCCTGTCCCCGATATCATGACACAGCGTCCGGATATAGGTTCCCTTAGAACACACCACCCGGAATTTCACAACGGGCAGCGCCATCGTAAGAATCTCTATCTCCTTAATCTGCACCGGTCTTGGCTTTCGTTCCACTTCTTTCCCTGCCCTTGCCAGTTCGTAAAGTTTCTTGCCGTTAACCTTGAGCGCCGAATACATGGGCGGAATCTGTTCATACTCTCCCGCAAATCCCATAACCGCCCTGTACACAATGTCCTCTGTGAGAGCCGCCATCTGCGCCTGTCCAGCCTCAGTCAACACCTGTCCGGACAGATCCTGGGTATCCGTTGTGATCCCCAGCCGCAGCGCCGCAACATATTCCTTATCCCAGTCCGTGAGCATATCGCACAATTTGGTGCCGGAACCGAAACATACAGGAAGCACGCCGACCGCATCCGGATCGAGTGTCCCTGTATGTCCTATCTTTTTCTGTTTACAGATCCCCCGGAGTCTGGCTACCACATCATGGGAAGTAAAACCCGCCTCTTTATATACATTCATGATTCCATTATATGGAAAGGTCTCTGCCATATTCTATTCCTGATCCTCTTGTTTTTCCTTCTTAAGCTGTCCGGCAATCTCTCTGGACAGATTGTTGATATTATCGTGATATGTACCGTTCATGGTGCAGCCTGCCGCCCGTACATGACCGCCGCCTCCAAATTTCATGGCTGCCTGTGCCACATTCACCTTGCCATTGGACCGCATACTCACCTTATATTCCAACGTGCCGATCTCATACATGAAAATCGCGCAATCCACACCGCTTACCGCCTGCAGCTGGTTTACGATACCATCCAGATCCTTAGATGTCACTTGATAGAAGTCCATCATACGGCGGCTCACCATACTGACGATACACCGATCGTTCATGAACCGAATGCTCTCCAATACTGCTCTGCCCATGATCTGTGTCTGCACATAGGTTTTTTCATAAAAAGTATGCTCAATCAACGCTGAGAAATCAAACCCGAACGCAAGTAATCTGGCCGCAATCTCCAATGTGTGAGGGGATGTGTTGGAATACCGGAACACCCCTGTATCATGGGCTATTCCAATATAAATTGCTTTCGCAATCTCCTCGTCCACCTTCTCCGGATCCATCAAATCATATAGAAGTTCAGCTGTGGAACTCCTGTCCACCTCAATGATATTGAGATCCCCGCAGCCGGCGTTGCTGATATGATGGTCAATGTTAATTCGTCTGCCTGCCCTCTGATAAATCGGCAGTGCGCCTCCAAGCCTCTCATCATTGCAGTCTAATGCCAGGAAAACATCATAAACCTCTTCTGTCTCAAAATCAGAACAGATATCCTCAATTCCCCAAATACAGTCAAAAACCTCTGAGGGCTGTTCCAGATACACATCAATCTTTGCTTCCGGAAGTTCTTTTTGCAGATAACGATACAGGGCCATGACGGAACATACACAGTCTCCATCCGGTCGCACATGCCCACCGATCGCTATTTTCTTTGCCTCTCTTACCTCACTGATTATCCGCATTGTCATTTACCTCATCTGCCTTTACTGCCTCCCGGTCTGTTGCCATCACTTCCTCAATCTTTTTTGACATACTGACACCGTAAGCAATGGACTGATCCATGATAAAAGTAATCTGGGGCGTATTGCGCAGATTAATGGTCTTCGCCAGCCTGCCCCGGATAAATCCTTCCGCGCTTCTGAGTCCTGCAAGTGTGTCCTGCTGCGCCTTCTCATCTCCGAGAACACTAATCCACGCCTTACATGTCTTTAAATCCGGCGCCACTTCCACCGCAACCACAGAAGTCATCGGTGCGATTCTGGGATCCTTGATGCCTCCCCTGATGATCTGTGCCAATTCACGCTGTACTTCCCCGTTGATCCGGGTATTTTTTACACTGTTCTTACGCATGACCCCAGCCCTTTCTTACTTATTATATAACTCATATAACGCTCTCTTTCCATAATACTTTTACTTTATAGCACTTTCTACTCTATAACACTTTTTACTCTATAGCGCTTTCTACTCTATAGCGCTTTTTACTCTATAGCGCTTTTTACTCTATAGTCCTATTTACTTTATAGTACTCTTTTATTCCATCTCGCCTTTATTCTGTACCACCGCAGAGAATGCCCGCATTTCAGGCATTCTCCCGGATGAAACGGAGCTGCTTTGTAACTCCTGGTACTTCTTAGCGAAGCGTCCTAAAGCGTGAACTTTAGAAGTACTTTTCACCCTGCTATCTGGGTACTTCCACCATAATATATGCTTCCACGATATCCAGTTCCTGCATCTTATCGAAGCCGTCAAACACAAGTCCGCACTCAAAACCGGCTCTGACTTCTTTCACATCGTCCTTAAATCTCTTTAAGGAAGCAAGTTCACCTTCATAAATCTGCTCATCATCTCTGCGGATACGAATCTTACAGCCTCTCTGGAACTCGCCGTCCAGCACATAGGAACCAGCGATATTACCGATTGCAGAAGCCTTGAATATCTGACGCACCTCAGCATGGCCGATCACCTTTTCTTCAAAGATCGGATCCAGCATGCCTTTCATGGCTGCCTCGATATCCTCGATTGCCTGATAGATGACTTTGTAAAGTCTCACATCCACGCCCTCGCGCTCCGCCACTGTCTTGGCGGTGGCATCCGGCCTTACATTAAAGCCGATGATGATAGCCGAAGAAGCAGAAGCCAGGGATACATCCGACTCATTGATGGCGCCTACGCCGCCGTGGATACATTTTACCACCACTTCCTCATTGGAAAGTTTCATCAGGCTCTGTTTCACTGCCTCCACGCTGCCCTGTACATCCGCCTTGACAATCAGGTTCAGTTCCTTCAGATTACCCTCCTGAATCTGGTTGAACAGGTCATCCAGAGACATTCTGGTCTTAGTATCTGCAAGCATTTCTTCTTTATGCTGTGCCAGATAAGTCTCCGCATAAGATTTCGCACTCTTGTCATTTTCATGGACAATAAATACTTCGCCGGCACTGGGCACATCGGAAAGGCCTAAAATCTCCACCGGTGTGGAAGGCACAGCCTCCTTCACACGTCTACCCTTGTCATCGATCATAGCTCTCACTTTGCCGTGACTTGCCCCTGCTGAGATAAAGTCTCCCACATGGAGCGTACCTTTCTGCACCAGCACGGTAGCTACCGGACCGCGTCCCTTATCGAGTTCCGCCTCTATAACCAGACCTCTGGCATTTCTGTTAGGATTGGCTTTCAATTCCATAATCTCTGCCGTAAGCAGTATGGTCTCCAACAGGTTCTCGATTCCTTCTCCGGACTTGGCTGATACAGGCACAAACTCCGTAGATCCGCCCCAGTCTACAGGAATCAGTTCATACTCTGTCATCTCCTGCTTCACGCGGTCAATGTTAGCGTTGGGTTTATCTATTTTATTCACTGCTACAATAATCTCTATACCGGCCGCCTTCGCATGGTTGATCGCCTCCACCGTCTGGGGCATGACACCGTCATCCGCCGCCACTACTAAAACAGCGATATCAGTAGAGTTAGCGCCGCGCATACGCATAGCCGTAAACGCCTCATGTCCAGGCGTATCCAGGAACGTGATGCTCTGTCCCTTGGCGCTTACCGTGTAGGCGCCGATCGCCTGTGTGATGCCGCCCGCTTCCTTATCCGTCACATTGGTCTTGCGGATTGCATCCAAAAGGGATGTTTTACCATGATCTACGTGTCCCATGACACAGATAACCGGCGGACGCGCCACCATGGCAGCAGCATCTTCCTCGTCTTCTTTCAGAAGTTCTTCGATCACATCTACTTTGACTTCCTTCTCGCAGATGATCTCATACTCAATCGCAATATTCTCCGCATCCTCAAAGCTGATCTCAGAGTTCAATGTTACAATCTGCCCCTGCAGGAACAGTTTCTTGATGATCACAGACGGCTGTACCTTCATCTTATCTGCCAGATCCTTAATTGTCAGGGAATCCGGAATGGTAATTACCTTGATCTGCTCTTCTGCTTTTTCCTCAACCTTCTTCTCCGGCTTGATAAACCGGCCTGCTTTGTTGCGGCTCTTAACCGCTGCATCATCCTCTTCGTAGATCAGATCTTTCTTCGAGCGTTTATCCCTGTCCTGATTCGTTCTGCGCTTCTCTTCATCTCTGTGCTTCTCAACTTCCTTGACAGGCGTCTCGGGCACAAAGTCCTTCGGACCGTTATTTTTCCGAAATCTATTGTCCTGTCCGCCATTTCCTCTCTGAGGGCGCTCACTACCTGTATTGCTGCGGTTAGCATTGAAACCGCCGCCGTTGCGGCTGCGATCGTTTTTATTATTGTTATAAGCCGGTCTGCCCTGACCTTCAGGTCTGCGATTTTCTCCTGCACTGACTGTTCTCTCCTGTCCTGATGCCGGCGTCTGTGCCGGTTTGCGCTCCTGCGTCTGCGCCACAGCATTTTTGTTCTGTTCCCGTTTCTCCTGCTGACGCTGTTCCATTCTGCGCTCCTGCTGTTGACGCTGGCGCACATCATAGGGTTCTGCCGTTACAGGAATCGGTTTCTGGGTCGGCCTTACAATCTTATGCGGCGTATTTTGTACCTGTACCGGACGACCGCCGTTTCCTGCCGGCCGATTATTGTTCGTATTGCGGTTTCCGCCGCTATTTCCACCCTGGGCAGGACGCTGTCCTGACATTTTGGAATTGTGCGGGTTACTCACAAAAATAATTTTTTTCTTCTTAGGCTGCGCTGACCTGTCCCCTGACTGCTGTCCCCTGGACTCTGCCGGTCTGTCTGCTGAAGCTTTCGCTTCCGCTCTCTGTGCTGTCTGCGGTTTCGCCTCTGCCGCCTTTTCTGCTGCTTTCTCTGTAGACTGCGGTTTTACTCCTGCCGCTTTCTCTTCCACCTGCGGCTTTGCTTCCGCTGTCTTATCCGCCACTGATGCTTTCGCTTCTACTGGCTTTACTGCTGTCGGTGCCGCTTTCTCTGTGTTTCCGAACTGACCGCGCACAAGGTCAATGGCCTCATCCTCAATAGAACTTTGCGCCACCTTCACATCATATCCTTTATCCTGCAAAAAATCTATCAGATCCTTGCTCTTCTTATCCAGCTCTTTTGCCAGCTCATGTACTTTCATTTTCGCCATACTTACTACCTCCAACTATTCCGAATCCACCAAATGCTTCTGTATTGAATCTGCAAATCCCTTATCTGTCACAGCAAGGACTGATCTCTCCGCCCTGCCCATTGAGTGTCCAAGCACCTCCTTGGTGCCATGATACGCATAGGGCACCTCATAGAATTCACACATATTGCTATACTTCTTTCTGGTATTCCCCGAAGCATCCTCCGCTATGATGACCAGACACGCATTATCACTTTTGACTGCCTGCTCTGTTGCAAATCCGCCACTGACAACATTCCGGGAGCGGGTGGCAAGCCCCAGCAGAGATAACACTTTATCTTTTCCCAGCGTATTATTCATGCTCGCCCTCCTCAAACTCCTTCTCCAGATTCTCGTATATTTCATCGGGTATGCTCATCTTAAAAGAACGTTCCAGCCCCTTTTTCTTTCTGGCTGAGATCAGACATTCCCTATCCTTACACAGATAAGCTCCCCTGCCGTTCTTTCTGCCGGTCATATCCAGGACGATCGGCCCTTCTGCGGTCTTTAACACCCGCATCATCTCTTTCTTGTCTTTCATCTCCCCGCATCCCACACACTGTCGCAGGGCAATCTTTTTTGCCATAGCATCGTCCTCTCTGTCCCGGCATATCCCGGATATCTACTCTTGTACCGCCGTCTCATCCTCTACATATTCGCCGGCATCCTCACCACTTTCTTCCACATATTCTTCTTCATACCCGCCTTCTTCATAGGCATCCTCTTCATACTCATCCTCATCATCATAGATGTAATCTTCAACACGGAAGCCGGGCGCGTCTTTTGCCTGTGTCTCACTCTTAATATCAATCTTATAGCCTGTCAGTCTGGCCGCCAGTCTGGCATTCTGTCCTTCCTTACCGATTGCCAGGGAAAGCTGGTAATCAGGCACCACTACCTTGGCTGTCTTCTCATCAGGATCTGCAAACACCGCCACGATCTTGGCCGGAGAGAGGGCGTTCTGAATCAGATTACCCGGATTCTCATCCCAGTTGACAATGTCAATCTTCTCACCACACAGTTCATCCACAATAGAGTTGACCCTGGCACCATTGATACCTACGCAGGCACCTACCGCATCCACATTGGGATTGTTGGAACGCACGGCAATTTTCGTCCTGCTGCCGGCCTCTCTGGCAATACTCATGATTTCCACAGTGCCGTCTTTGATCTCCGTCACTTCCGACTCAAACAATCTCTTGACCAGTTCCGGATGGGTACGGCTCACCAGGATTCTGGGACCCTTGGGCGTATTCTTCACCTCCAGGATATATACCTTAATCCTCTCGGTCGGCCTGAAGTTCTCGCCCCGCACCTGCTCGTTCTCATTTAAGATGGCATCCGCCTTGCCCAGATTGATGGAGATGTTCCTTCCCACATAACGCTGTACAATACCTGTGACCACATCCTTCTCTTTCTCAAAGTACTGATTATAGATGACGCTTCTCTCTTCCTCCCGGATTTTCTGCAAGATCACGCTCTTGGCGTTCTGCGTTGCAATACGCCCAAACTCCTTGGACTTGATCTCCACACGAATCACATCTCCGACTTTAGCGCCCTCAGTAATCTCCTGTGCATCCTCCACGGAAATCTGCAGCACCGAATCCTCCACTTCCTCAACCACCTCTTTCTCCGCATAACAAAGGAAGTCACAGGTATCCCTGTCAATCTCCACTATCACGTTATCCGCCTTGCCAAAGTGATTCTTACAGGCCGTGAGCAATGAGTTTTCAATCGCTTCAAAGAGAGTTTCCTTACTGATTTCTTTCTCCCTCTCCAGGATATTCAATGCTTCCATCAATTCCTTATTCATTTTCCATTATCCTCCTATGTTCACCAGATTTATAATATTACTATAGATTAAGCGCCAGTTTTATCAGTGCAATGTCCGCCCTTTCAAATATGCGCTCGCCGCCTTCCTCCTCGATGGTGATCTGCGCATCATCATATGCTTTTAAGATTCCCGCAAATTCCTTTTGCTCATCGATGGGTTTATAAGTCTTAATCTCCACCGCTTCCCCCAGACTCTTCTGTAAGTGTTTATCTTTCTTGAGCGTCCGTCCAAGGCCGGGACTGCTGACTTCCAGAATATAGGCATCCGGAATAAAGTCCTCCGCATCGAGCACATCAGACAGTGCACGGCTTACATTCTCACAGTCCAGGATATTGACACCCTCCGGCTTATCAATATAAACCCGCAGGTAATAATCTCTCCCCTCCTTCACATATTCCACATCGTAGACTTCCACGCCAAACTCTTCCACAATGGAAACAAGCAGCCCTTCCGTCCGTTCTTCATATGTCTCTCTTTTCGACATGTCTGCACTCCTTTAATCTACTTCATGTACCTGAAAAGAGTGGACTCGCAAGTCCACTCTTTATCTCAGTAATCACTTTCATACTTTTGCCATTATAGCACCAATTTTTCCCTATTGCAAGCACTTTTACGCAGTATAATTGACAGAAACCCCAATATCGATTAATCTATAATCATCTGATCCGTCATCGTCCCGCAAATAACAGAATTGCATACATATAAGAAAGATGACGTATCAGTCAGCAGTTTATCTATGTGCAGGGGGCATTATGAACAACAGATTAAATTTAACACTTCTATTACACTTATTCCAGAGTTTCCTGACAACCTGGGCTCTGATGAAGGCGTCCCGTATGGAACCGGGCAATATCCTGACATTTGTCTTCTTCCTCCTGGTCTTTTTCTTCTACCGCCATGTAAGCCGCCGGCTGGATGGCCGCAATCTCCTTGCACTGCGCGGAGAACTGATCGAAAGCAGCGCTATGGACAGCTTCATATTACATACCGATCCGGTGACCAACCGCGTTGCGATAATCACTTCCATTATTTTTACCCTTCTCTATATGCTGGTGGACTACAATTATTATATTGAACTTCTCACAAGCGGGCTCTACCGCTTCATCATTCTTGCCGTGGTATTTGTGGGGTTTGTGACGCTGTTTTATTATCTGTTGAAATTCCTGTTTTCCTATACCTGCAACAAGATGAATCTATACAAATTCCTGCTGGCGAACTACAATCCCTCTTCCTATATACTAATAGAACATCCGCGGATTTCCGCCTGCTTGTCACGGATCATCCGTTTTTATAAAAACCACACGGCACTGTCTACCTTTGGCATCTGCCTGTTATGCTGGCTGCCCTACTATCTCTATCAGTATCCGGGCATCATGACGCCGGACAGCATCAATCAGTTTACCCAGGTTCTTGGAATAGCGCCTTATAGCAATCATCATCCCTGGATACATACCATGCTGTTTGGACTCTTCTATCATATCGGCTATGCTTTGACCGGAAATATGGTGACTGCCGTGTCCTTCTATACCTTCTTCCAGATGTGTCTATTGGCCGGCAGTATCAGTTACTTTATCAGTACTCTGCGAATCCGCCGGATCCGCCCTTTTGTCCTGCTTCTGATCACGGCCTTCTACGCCCTGATTCCCTACCATGCGGTCTTTTCCGTTACCATCTGGAAAGACATTCCCTTTGCGGCGGCAGTGCTGTTCTTCAGCTGTACCATTCTGCGGCTGATCTACATGGAACGGATTCGCTTACCGGAAATAGCGCTTTTTATTATATCCGGCATTATGATATGCCTGTTCCGCTCCAATGGCTGGTATGCTTTCCTGTTAGCCCTGCCGTTTCTGCTGTTTGCCTACCGTAAAAAGGCAAAAATCTTCTATCCGGCGCTTCTTGTGATTCTCTGCACCGCCGTCATCGTCAAATATCCTGTGATGAAAGCCTTCCGCGTGGAACAGCCGGACTTTATCGAGTCTGTCTGTATTCCCATGCAGCAAATAACAGCTGTTATATGTAATGACCGGGAACTCACTGACCAACAGCTTGCCCTGGTGGAAAATGTAGTGGACTTAACCTATATCAAAGACTTGTACAATCCGACTTTTGCAGACAATATCAAAGAACTGGTGCGGGCCGGCAACCAGGATTACCTGACCGCCCACAAAAAAGAATTCTTAAGATTATGGATAGAACTGGGACTGCGTTATCCGGGCGATTATCTCACCGCCTATGTCAAGCAGACTTACGGATATTGGTATCCCGACTCTTTTTATCTGGTGGCTGAGGCTGAGGGCGTCAGCGCCACCAAATATGGAGTCTCTCATACCCCGCTGATCGGCGGCCCCCTTGTCATCAAGGGCAAGGAGATCGCCATCAAGCTGGGCAGTATGGTGCCCATCTACGGTACGCTCTGGAGTATGGGCGTGGCCTGCTGGATCATGCTCTTCAGTATCGGCACCGCCATCATCCGCAGGGAAAATCATAAACTGATCTGTTATCTGCCAAGTATTGCACTCCTGATCACAGTTCTCATCGCAACACCTGTGGCTACAGAATTTCGCTATGTTTATTTCATGGTGCTTTGTCTGCCCTTTTATCTGATTACGGCAATGCTGCCGGAAATCTTATATCAGAAACAAAGATAACAGGAACACAATGATCAGAGTCGTGATTCCCATCACCGCCGTCACACCTGTCTGACACTTATAAGCTGACTTAGTATCCATATCCGAGAACTGGGATACTACCCAGAAATAAGAATCATTGGCATGGGATACAGTCATGGAACCTGCGCCGATCACCATGATCACCAGAACCTTGGCAATAGGACTGGTAAATCCCAGAGCATCCATCATCGGCGCGATCATTGCTGATGTGGTGATCATCGCTACCGTGGAAGCGCCCATAGCCGTCTTTAACAGGGCCGCAATCACAAAAGGAAGCACAATACCAATACCAAGTCCCATCATGGAACCGCTGAGCGTATCTGCAATCGGAAGCTGCTGTAAGATAGCGCCGAAGGAACCGCCAGCACCGGTAATCGCCAGAATACCTGCGGAGTTGGTAACCCCTTCGGTAATCCAGTTCAGCGTATTTTTCTTCTCCTCTTTCGGAATCAGAGTCATTGCCAGGAACACCCCTAAAATCAGGGCGATCACAGGATTACCTACGAAGGAAACAATCATCTTAAAGATACCGCTTCCAAAAGGCGCGCTGGGGAAATCACCCACAGATTTCAAAGCAATCAATACAATCGGCAGAAGAATCGGGGAAAAGCTGTGTAAAGTACCCGGCAGTTTGCCGTATTTTTCAACCAGTTCATCCACCGTATACTCCGGATTTGCCGGAATATCAATCTTGCTCGCCACTTTCTTGGCATAAACAATTGCCACCAACGTAACCGGAATAGAAATCAATAGACCAACCAGGATGGTCAGGCCAAGATCCGCTTCCAAAGTACCCGCCATAGCAATCGGACCAGGCGTGGGCGGCACCAGACAGTGAGTCGCATACAGGCCACCGGAAAGCGCCGTTGCCATCACTGCCAGAGAGACATTACTCTGACTTGCAAGCGCTCTGGATATCGGACTTAAGATAACGAAGCCGGAATCGCAGAACACCGGAATACCCGTCACATAACCGGTAAGTCCCATCGTAAGTACACTGTTTTTCTTACCTACCACCTTGAGAATACTGTTGGCCATCGTAAGCGCCGCACCTGTCTTCTCCAGGATTGTACCGATGATCGTACCCGCCAGGATTACGATACCGATGCTGGCCAGAATGTTACCGAAACCATTCTTGACCGTTGTGATCACGTCTTCTGTGGGTATCCCGCAGACAAGACCTACCACCACTGCCACTACCACCAGCACGAGAAACGGATGCTGTTTGAACTTCGAGATTGCAATTACCATGGCAACAACCGCCAGAACGATAACCGCAAACATAAATAGAGCTGACATACTTTCACCCTCCTTTGATAAACTTATGCCCCATAAGACATATTAATCTATAAAGAAAAGGAATCTCTTCCTCCTCTTTCCTTGCTTTCGGACCCTCCGCTCATGGAAGGAAAATACAGTCTCCCACTTTCAGATGGGCATAGACCGTACCATCCTCACACTCTCCCATGCACTTTAACGCCACATCGCCGGTACAGTGATTGAAACCAGCGATACTGATTCCCATATCCCGCAGGATATCCATCGTCATCGACAGACGTTCCTCGTTTGCCTCCACCAGATGGGAACCGCCAAAAACTGCATATATCTGTCTTCCAAAACGATTTTTCACCGTCTCTACCATATTTAGAATACCGGGATGACTGCACCCCACGATAACCACCAGGCCTTTTTCACTTTCAATCACCAGACAGACCTCATCTGCAAAATCGTCCGCCACCATGCCTGCCGGTGTCTGACGCACAAACCGCGCCGGAGCTTTCTCAAACTCATATTTCCGCTCAAAACCACCCACTACATGACAGCCCGGAAAGAGTGTGATGTTCTCCTCGCATACCCGGTGCGTGATCCTCTCCTTTTTCAGAAAATCCCTGCCAAACCCGCAGCCTAAGTACACGTATTTACTACCATCCTTCGCATATTTTTCCTCGAAAAACTGGGGCCCTGTAATCAGCGGTGCACGCACGCCATGCTCTTCCATATCCGGATAACCGCCCGCATGGTCATAATGGCTGTGGCTTAGTACCACGTAATCCACATCCTTTAAAGACACATTCATCTTTTTGGCATTCCGGCGGGCCGCCTTACCCGCACTGCAGTCAAACAAAATCTTTTTACTTCCTATCTCCACCAAAAAAGACAGTCCATGCTCTGCTGTGAGCGCTCTGTTTTGTGAAAGCTGGTTTTCCAATAAAGTACGAAGAACTATCATAATGCCTTCTCCTTTTCCTCTTCTTATACTCCTGCCGTCTTTTGACATTCCGCTTTATCGTATTATCAAACGTCTATTCATAATCAACGTTTGATCAGCAGCACTGACACATCATTCACATTCGTTCCCGTAGCGCCGGTAATGATCAATCCCCCTGTCTTCTCCAGCGCATGATAGGCGTCATTTTCCTGTAATACATCATAAATAGAAATTCCCTCTGCTAAAAGTCTCTCCTGTGTGCTCTCGTCACAATAGCCGCCCGCCGCATCGGTAGGACCGTCCGTGCCATCGCTTCCCACACTGAATACCGCTGTACCCTTAAGACCTGCGATCTCTTCCGCAGCCGCCAGCGCCAGTTCCTGGTTTCTGCCTCCTTTTCCTTTGCCAGTCAGATGCACTACTGTCTCCCCGCCTGCCAAAAAGGCAAGACTTTTATCCGTGTTCTGATAAGTTCTGGCAATAGATGCAAGAAACCGTCCTGCTTCTCTCGCTTCACAATTTAACTGATCTGTCAATATATACGGCTCATATCCCAGTTCCTCGCAGGCCGAGGCCGCTGCCCTGCACAGATCCGAGACACTGCCCGTAATCTGCGTCTCCACATTATGTAAGGATTCCGGTGTTTCCTGCCGCAAAAACTCCCGCGCCGCCTCAGAAAGCCGAAGATCATATTTGGCTGCGATCGCCAATGCCTCCTCACAAGTAGAGGAATCCGGATAAGCCGGACCGGAAGCAATCATATCCAGAGGGTCCCCCAGAATATCACTGAGTACAATACTAAACACCCTGGCCGGTTCACAGGCCTGTGCAAATCTGCCGCCCTTCACTGCGGAAAGCCGTTTGCGGATAGTATTCATCTCCACGATATCCGCGCCGCAGGAAAGAAGCTGCGTGGTGATATCTTGCAGTTCTTCTCCGCACACCAATGGTTTTTCAAACAATGCCGAACCGCCGCCGGAGAGCAGGAATACAACCACATCCCCGCTGGCCGCCTGCGCCACAAGATCCAGCGCCGCCTGTGTTGCCAGATAAGAATTTTCATCCGGCACCGGATGCCCGGCCTCAAAACATCTTGTCTTTGGGATTTCTCCCTTCACATGATCGTACTTCGTTACCACCACGCCGGCTTCCAACCTGTCTTTCAGGATATCCGCCGCCGCTTTTCCCATCTGCCAGCCAGCCTTACCGACTGCCACCATATAAATCTTTCCCTGTCCGAATTCCCTGCCCTTCAGTGCTTTGGCCACCGCCTCATCCGGCAGCACTGCCTGAATGGACTTCTCAATAATCCGATCTACATCTTCCCTTAATCCCATGTCCCCTCTCTTTCATACAATGATACCCGTTCAACTAGTTGTGTAATTTTACCAATAAAATAGAAAAAAAGAAGATTTTTTTGTAATCTTCTTTTAAAATACTATATATTCTTAAGTTTGTATATGTTACCGTGCACATATGTTTTTCATAATTTTTGTTCCCAAAAACATTCACACAAAATTTCATGCCAGAACAGCCTGATGCGATGACCAGACACCGGGAATGTCCCTTCCATGAAATCTTTGTTCATATTACAGATTCCTGAGCAGCGATGGCATATCATTTCCTGCATTCTGGTAAAACTGCAATGCCATATAATATACTGCTGCACCGTCCGGCGTTCTGATATCCCGGCCGTTTAAGGCTTCCATCTTCTTAAATTTATACTGAATGGTATTCTTATGCATATAAAGTTTTTCCGACATTCTTGCCAGGGAACCATCTTCCTCAAAAAACACATCTATGATCTTCATAAAGGCATCCAGTTCCTCCGCCCGCACGTCCGGAAACAGTTTGCCGAGATACTCCGCCTTGACTTCATCTGAAATATCACGCAGGAAGAGTTCCACATACAGGTCTTTATAAAAAACAATCTCTCCTGCTCTTCCGGCCTCCGCCGCCCGTTCCGCTTCCTTACACAGCTGGCTGATATGGATGCTTCCCCCGTCCACGGAATCAATCCCTATCACCACACGCTCCTCATATTTATCCAGCAATAATGCCCTGATATTTTCCGCCAGTTTTCGGATACCATCATCGCCGCAGGCCGCCGTCAGGCAGATCTGTTTGGGCGGTTCCCGCAGATAGAGGATTCCCTCCTTATCCACATAATGGCGTACCGCAGATTCCATCTCATCCAGCTTCCTCTGTCCTTCCTGGGTAGCGGAAAGACTGGAATAACGCTCAAAGTGAATGACCATGGCTCTGCGGGGGCGCGTGATATCAATCCCAATCTGAACACCCCGTTCCACAAAACTCCTGTCATAATAAGCGCCGGATCTGGCAATCCACTCCTCCATAAAACGATACTTGACACGCCTGTCATATCTTCTGCGGTCTTTTAACCAGCTGTCCTCCACCATAATCTCCGTCATCCGGCGCACAATGTTTCCGTAACCGGCTACCCGTTCCTTTTCCCCGGTGATACCCACCACACCCACGATTTCTCCCTTAATCGTGATAGGCAGATTGATGCCCATCTTTGTGGTAGGATTTTCCATCTCCTCCGTAATATACAGTTCCGGCAGTTTCTCCTCAATAATACGCCGCGCACCCGTATGAAGCGTCCCCAGACGAGCCTCGTCCGTACTGGCCACGATGTAGCCTTCCTGATCCATAAAGTTAATATGTTCCTGAATTTCCCGGCCGATCTCTTCCACAATCGACTGGGCTGCTGTCTGCGAGATATACATATTATGTTAACCTCTTATTTCATATCACATTATATTATATTGCTTATCAAAAAATGCCGCAAACCTCAATAATTTAAGGTTTCCAGCACTTCTTCGGGTTGGGCTGTTATGTAATTAACAGTCAACAGCTCGTAGGGGAATCGAACCCCTGTTTCCGCCGTGAGAGGGCGGCGTCTTAACCGCTTGACCAACGAGCCATCTGTTTGACACTTGCTTATTCTATTATATTTCCTCCAATAATGCAAGGGGTTTTTTCAAATTTTTTAAATTTTTATGGATTTCTTGTTTTGGGCAGGAAATCATAATCTAACTCACAAAGTCAAACAAACTGATCTGATTGGACTCCGGCAGATTACCCAACAGTCCCAATTCACTCATCAGATCTATCACGGACTTGGGCGCTTTCGTCCGCTCCCTGAAATCATCCTTGCTTAAGAAGGGGCCATCTTTAACTGCCTCCACTATAGCGTCCGCCACTCGTTCTCCCAAGCCGTCAATACTGTTTAAAGAAGGCATCAGCTTACCGTCCACAATCTGAAACAGTCTGGACTGCGCCGTGAAAATATCAATGGGTACAAAATCAAAGCCTCTGGCATACATCTCCTGCACTATTTTCATATCTTTGTAAGAATCCTGCTCCTTCTTGGAAAGTTCATCGTTCCGCTTCCTATAATCCGCCATAACCTGTTCCAGATGAGCCTGACCCTGACACATCAGCTCATAGGAAAACGCCGAGGCCCGGATACTGAAATAGGCCGCATAGTATGCTAACGGATAGTTCACCTTGCAGTAAGCGATACGCCAGGCCATCATGACATAAGCTGCCGCATGAGCCTTGGGGAACATATATTTAATCTTTTTACAGGAACCAATATACCAGTCAGGCACTCCCTGATCCGTCATGGCCTTGATCCAGTCATCCTTTAACCCCTTGCCCTTACGCACACTCTCCATAATGGTAAAGGACAGGGACGGATCCACGCCCTGCTGAATCAGATAGATCATGATATCATCTCGACAGCAGATTGCCGTGGAAATCGTGGCCTTTCCCTCCTCGATCAATGTCTGCGCATTGCCCAGCCACACGTCCGTGCCGTGAGAAAGTCCCGATATCCGCACCAAATCTGTGAAGCACTTAGGTTTGGCGTCTATAACCATCTGGATAACAAAGTCCGTACCAAACTCCGGTATCCCCAGACAGCCCAGCTTACAGCCGCCAATCTGATCTGGGGTAATCCCCAGCGCTTCCGTATTCTGAAAAAGGCTCATGACCTGCTTGTCATCCAAAGGAATCTTAACCGGATCGATTCCCGTCATATCCTGCAGCATACGAATCATGGTAGGATCATCATGCCCCAGAATATCCAGCTTCAACAGGTTGTGATCGATAGAGTGATAATCAAAATGCGTGGTGACGATATCTGTTGTCATATCATTAGCCGGGTGCTGTACCGGCGTAAAGGAGTTGATATCCTCTCCCACCGGCAAAACCACAATACCGCCGGGATGCTGTCCGGTGCTCCTGCGGATGCCCGTACAGCCTGTAACAATCCGGTTAATCTCACAGACCCGTTTATGTTTGCCCCGCTCCTCATAATAATTCTTCACATAGCCATAGGCCGTCTTATCCGCCAAAGTACCGATGGTGCCCGCCCGGAAGGTCTGTCCGAATCCAAAGATAACTTCTGTATATTTATGAGCCTTACTCTGGTATTCTCCGGAGAAATTCAGATCGATATCCGGCTCCTTATCCCCCTTAAATCCCAGGAATGTCTCGAAGGGAATATCAAACCCTTCTTTTTGCAAAGGTGTGCCGCAGACCGGGCAGTCTTTATCGGGCATATCGCATCCGGCGCCGCCGCCGTAAGCCCGCACTTCCTCGGAATCAAAATCGTAATAATGGCATTTAGGGCACAGGTAATGGGGGCTCAAAGAGTTAACCTCCGTAATCCCCGCCATATTAGCCACAAAGGAACTGCCCACGGAGCCTCTGGATCCCACCAGATATCCATCCTCCACCGATTTCCACACCAATTTCTGGGCAATGATATACATCACCGCAAACCCGTTGGAAATGATGGAATTTAGTTCCTTCTGCAGTCTGTCCTCCACGATCTGCGGCAGCGTTTCCCCATAAAGTTCATGAGCCTTATTATAACAAATCTCCGTCAACTGTCTGTCGCTGTCCTCGATGACCGGCGGACACTTGTCCGGCCGCACCGGAGACATGGTATCAATCATATCCGCGATCAGGTTGGTATTGGTGATAACCACTTCCTCCGCCTTGTCGCTGCCCAGGTAGGCAAATTCTTCCAGCATTTCCTCAGTGGTCCGGAAATAAAGCGGCGCCTGGTTATCCGCATCGGGAAAACCCTGCCCTGCCATAATAATACGGCGGTAAATCTCGTCCTCCGGATTTAAAAAATGTACGTCACAAGTAGCTGCCACCGGCTTGTGGAACTGCTCCCCCAGATGCACGATCCTGCGATTGATCTCCATGATATCCTCCATGGAGTTGATCTCCGGCATCCTCTCGGATTCTATCATAAACTGGTTATTCCCCAAGGGCTGAATCTCCAGATAATCATAGAATTCCACCAGCCTGGCAATCTCTGCATCCGGCTTATGCTCTAATAACGCATGATATAATTCCCCCGCCTCACAGGCGCTTCCCAGAATCAGGCCTTCCCGATACTGATTTAACAGCCTCTTGGGAATCCGAGGCCTTCTGGCAAAATATGTCAAGTGAGAATCCGACACCAGACGATAAAGATTCATTCGTCCCACATTATTTTTCGCCAGAATGATGGCATGATAGGTGGGGAGTTTCTTGATAATATCCGGGTTGGACTCTCCTCTCACATTTATCTGCGCAAGCGTAGTAATCCCCTCTTTTTCCATCATGGGGATCAGTTTCACAAAAATCTCTGCAGTAGCCTCCGCATCATCCACCGCCCGGTGATGATTTTCCAGGGATACCATTAAGGCTTTCGCCACGGTATCCAGGGTATGCTTTTTCAAACCAGGCAGCATCACCCTGGCAATCCCCACCGTATCAATATAGGTAAAGTCATGGGCTATACCCTGCCTGTTACAGTTTTCCATGATAAAGCTCATATCGAAAGAAGCATTGTGAGCCACCAACATGCAGCCCTCACAGAACATCAGGAATTCCGGCAATACCTCCTCAATCTTTCTGGCCCCCATCACCATATCATCGGAAATGCCCGTCAGCTTCTCTATCTCGAAGGGAATCGGCACTTCCGGGTTCACAAAGCTGGAAAAACGGTCCACGATCTTACCCCCGCAGACTTTTACTGCTCCAATCTCAATGATCCGATTTTCCACCGGTGAAAAGCCTGTGGTCTCGATATCAAATACCACAAAATCTGCCTGAAAATCCTGTCCTTTCTCATTGGTGGCAATTTCATGCAGATCGTCCACCAGATAGGCCTCCACCCCATAAATCACTTTAAAGAAATTCTGCTTGTCCGGTTCCGCTTCTCCCGCTTCCTTACAACGGTTCTTCTCAGCCTTCCACAAATCCTCCCACACATGATTGGCATCCGGAAAAGACTGCACCACACCATGGTCGGTAATGGCGATTGCCGGATGTCCCCACTTGTAAGCCCGCTTCACGATATCCTTGGCCTCAGACACCCCGTCCATATCGCTCATCTTCGTATGACAGTGCAGTTCCACGCGCTTGCGCACACTCCTGTCCACCCGCGAAGTCGTAAAATCCGGTATCTTTTTGACACCCGCCAGCGAACCTATGGTCAGTTCATGATCAAACTTATCAATGGTCGTCATTCCCTTAAGTTTCACAAAGGCTCCCGGTTTCATACCATCTGTTATTTCACTCACCTGGTCATTGTGAGCAAACAATTTGATCGTCATGGTATCCGTATAATCCGTAACGTCATAAATCAGGATGGTGCGCTCGTTCTTAATCTCCCGCTTATCCATCTTCAGAATCTGTCCACGGATGACCACTTCGCCCATCTCACCGATAATATCTTCGATCGGCATTGCTTCCTCATCAAAATCCCTGCCGTAGAGTACATCGGGATTATCAGAGCGTTTCACGGCACGCCGGCCATCTGCCCTGTCGTTCTTCCTTCCCCACTCTCCCTTTTTGCCCGGTGTGGGGGATGTAAATTTCTTGTTGTTATGTAAACCGCTCTGTTCCCCGTCAGAAGTACTACTGCCTGCTGCAGCACTCTCGGATGCCAGAAGCCCGCTTCCTGCTGCGTCTGCCTGAGATGGTGCCCGCTCTCCCGCCAACTGCTCACCAGCCCTGGCGCCATCCGCCGGCCAAACACCATTTGACGCCCCTGCTCCACCGACATTCTGGACACTGCCTCCTACCCCGGCGCCGTCCGCCATCTGAACGCTATTTCCTGCCCCCGCGCCGTCCGCCGGCTGCTCCCAGTCAAACACACGGGAAGCCTTCGCATTTACTGCATAACCCGCCCTGGCGGCTATCTCCGCCACCTGCATGGCCAGCCGTTTCTCGTCTTCTTCCTTATATTTCCCGGCAGCACGTTCCTTATAAGAGATATTCACCTGCACCGGAATTCCACAACGCTCGTTATATATTTTCTCCAGAATCCTGGAAAGTTCCTCTGCCTTTCCCTGTCCCAGCACCGTGTCCTCCACAATCAGCTGCATCTGGTCGTTCTCAAATCCTATATCTGCCCGCTTAAACAGGTTATACTCTACCGGGGAATACTCCCGCAATTCCAGGAGGATACTATCCCCGTAGGCATCCATCAGTTTCTTGGGATCATACTGGGCTGATAAATGAAAATGCTCATAAAATTTGACGACAATCGGCATATTCGGAAAAAACTGCTTCTTGATCTCCTTCTCCACCCGGAAGATATCCTCCTTCTGGATCAGGCGCTCCGAAACGATATACACGCGCAGAAAATCCTTACGCTTGGTACTCGTCACCTTATCCACGGTGACCTGCGCAAACAAATCCTGCAATCCCGTATCCAGTTTTAAAGATGGAAACACCTCAAAAAAAGCCTTGCTCATACCAGTCCTCTTTTCTGTCGCCCTATATCACGCTGCAACAGTCCTTTATCCCTGCCAGTGCAGGAGTTCCTCCCGCAGTGTATCCAAAAGCTCCGCCTCCGGTACTTTTTTTACAATCTCGCCCTTCTTAATCAGAAGTCCCTCTCCGATGCCGCCTGCAATTCCGATATCCGCTTCCCTGGCTTCTCCGGGGCCGTTCACCGCACAGCCCATGACGGCCACCTTAATATCCAGAGGAATGTCCGCCACCATCTCTTCCACCTGATTCGCCAATCCGATCAGATCAATCTTCGTTCTGCCGCAGGTGGGACAGGACACCACCTCAATCCCGCCCTTACGAAGTCCCAGGGTACGCAGGATCAATCTTGCAGACTTAATCTCCTCCACCGGATCGCCTGTCAGAGACACCCGGATGGTATCACCGATTCCCTGATGCAAAATAATGCCAAGCCCCACTGCCGACTTGATATTCCCACTTGCCACCGTTCCCGATTCTGTGATACCCACATGCAGAGGATAATCCGTCTGCTCCGCCAACAGTTCATGCGCCCTGACACACATCATCACGTCAGAGGATTTGATACTGATGACCAGATTGTCATAGCCTAATTCTTCTATAATATGCACCTTATCCAGAGCGCTCTCCACAATGCCCTGTGCCGTCACACCCTGATACTTCTCCACCAGTTCCCGTTCCAGGGAGCCGCTGTTGACGCCTACACGGATGGGAATATTCTTCTCTTTGGCCGCCGCAACCACAGCTGCCACCTTCTCCCGGCTGCCGATATTGCCCGGATTGATGCGAATCTTATCGGCGCCGTTCTCGATTGCCGCAATGGCCATCTTATGATCAAAATGTATATCCGCCACCAGCGGAATATGTATCTGCTCCTTAATCTTTGAAAGCGCCTGCGCCGCCTCCATGGTAGGCACCGTACAGCGGATAATCTCGCAGCCTGCCCGCTCCAGCCGCAGTATCTGAGCCACAGTAGCCTCCACATCCTCCGTAGCGGTGTTGGTCATGGACTGGATCATTACGGGATTGCCTCCGCCAATCACTTTATCTCCTATCTGTACTGTCCTTGTCTTATCACGATACATAATCATCCTCCGCTTCCACTGTATGTCTGTCAGTTCCTATCTTATTATACTTGAAAATACCATATATTGAAATATAATAATCCTCCTTTTACAAAAGTCCCGCTGTCTGTTTTTCCGTGAGCCATACCCTCTTTTCCATATGCCGTATAAAATTTTTGCGCCTGCATACTTCCTTTCCCTGCTTGCGGCCAGATAAATCCTGCCTTATATCTTCCACGATCTGATAACGCTCGTCCGGATTTTCCCTGGTGCACTTCTTAATCACCCGTTCCAAATCATCCCCTGCCAGAGGATTATAGACGCTGACCGGCAGACTCCCATAAGGCGGCCTGCCCGGCTCTGCCCCTGTCAACATATAGTACAATACTTTCCCAAACGCATAAATATCGCTCCGCTCATCTGCATAGACTGTCCTGCCTGCCGCGGCCTGCTGTTCCGGCGCCCCATATCCCGGCGTCAGCGCCATCCTTTTCCTTGCTCCCTCTCCATAGTTTTTCAGGAACGCCGCTCCCAGATCCACCAGCCGCAGACGCTTGTCCGGACATACGATAATATTATCCGGCTTCAGATCTCTATAGATAACAGGTGGTTTTCTATTGTGCAGATACTCTAAAAGAGAAAGCAGTGCCTCCGCCCAGATACTTCCCTGTTCCTCTCCCACACTTCCTCTCTTCTTTATATAGTTATGTAAACTAACTCCTTCAATATATTCCATTACCAGATAACAGCCGTTCTCATACAGAAGATCATACACCATCGGCAGCATGGGATGCCGCAGATCCCGCAGAAAAACAGCTTCCTGTAAAATCTCTGTTCCTGCTTCCATCTGCTTTACAGCCGCCAGCCTGAAAAGTACAGTGTCCTTCGCCAGATACACACTGCCCTCCCCGCCCGCTCCCAAGGGTCTGATTATCTCATATTTTCCTACCATCCGTCCTGCTTCTAACATTTTCTCCCCACTCATCATACCACTCATATCATCACCTTCCGTTCCCCTTATCTCTCTACCTTCAAATATACCGCCGACAGGTTATCCCGCTCCCCTCTTTTCATACAGATCTTTCCAATCTCTGTCAGCCGCCTTTCAATCTGCGCTTCCTCACGGATCTGTCCCGGCCGAAGCGCTTCCTGCAGTTCCTTTCCGGCAACACAGTTCCTGAACCCGTCACTGCACAAAAGCATCCCCTCCCCCTGCCGCAATACGCCCATATGATGCTCCGGCACATAATAGCCAAAACTTCCCACACATTTCGTCAACTGTTCCCGCTGTCTGATATGATCTCCTGTCACCTGCTCCATATGTCTGCCTCGCATCCGGTACAGCCTGCTGTCGCCCAGATGCCAGACCAGATACGTTTGTTCCCACACCACCAATACGGTCATCGTAGTGCCAAGCGCAATCTCCTCCCGCACGGCATATTGCTGCAGCTGTTGCTGCATATCAAAGGTAAGCCGGTCCAGAGACCTTCTGATCACCCAATATGGCTTTTTCTTGCGCACAGCATAGAGCAGACCTTCATAAAACCACTCCTGCAGACGTTCCGTTACATAGCCGCTGGCCACTTCCCCCTGCGCAAGGCCGCTCATCCCATCACAAACTGCCGCCATAAGTACCCGTCCGCGGGCCGTCAAACCCTGCAGCAACACAACAGAATCCTGGTTCTCCCTGGCCAGACGCCCACGGCACCAATATACACCTGTCAAATATCGCATTCTTTAATACACGCCTCCTTATCACCAATCAACTGTCTGAAACGAAGCAAAACGTTTTAAAAATTCCCATCTCCGGAATTGTGCGGGATTCCCGCTAAATCTGCCTTTGGATTCATGAACAAACCCGATGTGCATATTATACTATATATATCTTTCTATTTCAATAAATAATGATTCCAAAAGTATCATGAAAAAGGCCGGCACTTAACGCACCAGCCTCATAATATCATTATACATAATGAACACCATCAAAATCATCAACACTACCAAGCCGGCAAAATGCACCATACCCTCTTTCTCCGGCGGCACCGGCTTGCCCCGTATCACTTCCACCAGCAAAAAGACCAACCGCCCGCCATCCAACGCCGGTATCGGCAACAGATTCATGATACCCAGATTGACCGACAGCAGAACCACAATCTCAAACATGGTCAGAATCGCATAGGGCGTCCCATAGTTTGCCTCCGCCTGGTTATAGCTGTCACCCACAAGCTGGGCAATTCCCACCGGACCGGCCACATCGTCCTTGGTCGCCTGTCCCTGTACCAACATCCGCAGACTCTTATACGTAATTTTCACCCAGTATTCCACCTCATAGAATCCGTATTGGAACACCTGCAGCGGACCACATTCCAGATACTCTCCGCCATTCACAATCCCCATATAATAACGCTTGTCATTTTCATCAAACTTGGGTTGCAGTGTCGTTATTTTCTTTTCACCGTCCCGCTCAAAGTGTATCTCCATCGCCTCTCCCTGGTTGAGGGATGAAATCAACATGACTTCTCTGTAGAAATGAATCGGCTCCCTGCCAATCTTCGTTATCACATCTCCCTTTGCAAGGCCAGCTTCCTGCGCCGCCGAGCCATCCGGCACTTCGCCGACCACCGGCAGATCCGCACCGCTGAATGCGCTGAGGATCACGGCCATAGCAAAAGCCAGAATAAAATTGAAAAAAGGTCCGGCAAATATTGTTGCGATACGAGCCCATACACCAGCCTCCGTGAACGCCATGCCTTCTGCTCTTGGTCTGTCTCCTGCTCCTGGTATCCCACCGGTTTCCGGTATGACATCCGGCCTCGATCCATCCGCTTCTTTCTCCATAACACCGTCTTCCCCGTCAAACATACAGGCGCCGCCAAGCGGCAGAAGTTTCAGGGAATATTTTGTGCCGCCCTTTTCATAGGAAAAAAGCGTGGGCCCCATCCCTACCGCAAACTCAATGACCCGGATACCATTCTTTCTTCCAATGATAAAATGTCCAAATTCATGGGAAATCACCACCACGCCCATGACAATTAGAAATAAAATAATCGTTTTGATCAATCTATGCCTCCATATCAGAGTTTTACTATAACCTAATCTCCGTTCTGAAGCGTTCTACGCTCCCTGACATCAATGACGGACAGTCATCCTTCATATTTCTGCCTGATAAACTCATAAGTTTCCGCTTCCGCCGCAAGGATCTGCTCCACCGTAGGCTCATCTGTCACGCGGTGTGCCTCCATAGACGCCTCAATCAACTCCGGTATCTGTAAAAATCGTATTTTCTTCTGCAAAAAGAGCGCTACTGCCCGCTCATTCGCCGCATTAAACACTGTGGGAAGGGAACCGCCGCGCCGCGCCGCCTGATAGGCCAGCGCCAATCCCCGGAATGTATCCGTATCAGGCTCCTCAAAAGTTAACTGCCCTAGTTTACATAAGTCAACCCTGCCAGTATCCATCGGCCTTCTGTCCGGATAAAACAGCGCATATTGTATGGGCAGCTTCATATCCGGCACACCCATCTGTCCCATGATTCCACCGTCCACATACTCCACTGCTGAGTGCAGGATGCTCTGGGGATGCACCACCACTTGAATCTGCTCCAATTCCACATCAAACAGCCATTTCGCTTCCATCACCTCAAGCCCCTTATTACAAAGAGATGCCGAGTCAATGGTGACCTTTTTTCCCATAGACCAGTTGGGATGTTTTAAAGCATCCTCCACCGTCATGCCGGCCAGTTCTTCTCTCTTTTTCCCCCGAAAAGGACCTCCTGAAGCCGTTAACAGAATCCGGCTGACCCGAGACCTATTCTCTCCATGCTTAGACTGGAAAATGGCACTATGTTCACTGTCTACCGGTAAGATATTGACACCTTTACGGGCCGCCAGCGGCATAATAATATGCCCTGCTGTCACCAGTGTCTCCTTATTCGCCAGGGCAATATCCTTCCCGGCCTCTATCGCCGCAATGGTGGGCCTTATCCCGATCATTCCCACAATGCCTGTGACCAGCACTTCCATCTGCTCCGCCGTAGACACTTCCAGAAGCCCCTCCATGCCGCTCACCACGTTCACCGACAGATCTCTGATTCTTTCCCGCAAATCTTTAGCTGCTTCCTCAGACCACATGGCCGCCACCGCAGGTTTGAATTCCCGAATCTGTTTTTCCATCAGTTCCACATTGCTGCCCGCTGCCAGTGATACTACCTGTAAATCCTCTTCTTTTCTCACAATCTCCAGCGTCTGTGTTCCAATCGACCCTGTAGATCCCAGTATTCCTATCTTTTTCAACCTTCTCCTCCATTATACCTTAACATCGCACCTGCATACTGAACAACAGCACTAGCCCAATAAAAATAACCGGTGTCGTCACAATCACACTGTCAAACCGATCCATAATCCCGCCATGTCCCGGTATCAGTTTGCCGTAATCTTTAATATTGCGGTCCCGTTTTATAGCGGAAGCTGCCAAATCCCCCACCATGGATACCAGCGCGCCTACAGCGCCAACCGCTGCCGCCATCGCAAGGGGCAATACCACATCCGTATATCTGTTAATCACCAAATGCGTATAGAGCATGAACAGGAGCGCTGCTCCAACCACGCCGCCGACTGCACCTTCCACTGATTTCTTGGGACTTAACTTCGGTGTCATCTTATGCTTGCCGATCAATACGCCTACCGCATAGGCACAAGTGTCGCTCCCCCAGGAACTTAAGAATACAAACCAGACTAAATACCTGCCATGTACAAATCCGTCCCGCAGCAGATAAATAAACGACAACATCATCGGCGCATAGAGAAAAGCAAACATGGACGCCATCACCTGCCCGGCATGATACTTCGGGAACGTAAACACATAAACAAACAAATGTACCAGCAAAACCGTCACCACTACAATCATTGCCGCCGGATAAACCGCTGTAAGCCCTTGCTGCATAAATACTACCAATGCCGCATAATACACAAGTATCATAATACATCCTGCAATCTCCAGACTACAGAAACCTTCCTCACCGGGATGCAGGCCGCAGGCTTTCGTCAGTTCCCTATAAGCGATCACCGAAATCATACACAGTACAGCCGCCAGAAAGATACCGCCCGTCATAATGACCGCCAGCGCTGCTATCACCAGCAGGATACCACTTATCAATCTTGTACGAAACATACCGGCACCTTCCTATTCTTTGAGCAGACCGTATCGTCTGTCTCTCTTATTATATGCCTCCACGGCTTTTTCTAATTCTTCTTTGGTAAAATCGGGCCAGGCCACCGGTGTAAAATAGAACTCCGTATAGGCCAGCTGCCACAGCAGAAAATTCGATATCCTCTGCTCGTTACAGGTGCGGATCAACAGATCCGGATCCGGAATCTCCCCGGTATCCAACATCTTGCTGATGGTCTCCTCGGTAATCTGTTCGGCATCCAGACCATCCTTTGCGGTTTGAAGCGCGATCTTACGCACCGCCCGGACAATCTCATCCCGTCCGCCGTAATTGATACCAATTTGAAAATGCAGGCCTGTATTATTTCTGGTAGCTTCTTCCAACTGCGCAATCCGGTTGCGAATATCCTCATCCAGTCTGGATTTTTCTCCGATTATCCTCACGCACATATTATTTTTGGCCGCTGTTTTCAAACAGGTCTTCATATAATTGCGCAAAAGCCCCATCAGAGCATCCACCTCGTCCTTGGGCCGATTCCAGTTTTCCGTACTAAAAGCATATACGGTCAGATATTGTATACCCATGCGATAGGCTTCCTCACAAATCACTTCCACCGTCTTTGCTCCCTGTACATGCCCATAATTGCGCGGCATCCCCTTGCTCTTGGCCCATCTGCCGTTTCCATCCAGAATAATTGCCACATGATTTGGTATTTTGATATCCTGTTCCATTCCATCCTCCAACACTATGCGCTGTAATGTTATGTAAACTTCCAAATAGGAAAGGGGGCAACAGAATCTCTATTCTGTAAGCCCCTCTCTGTTATGTTTTCTGAAACTATGCTGCTTATTCATAAAACTATACGGTAAGTATTTCCTTGGATTTCTCCTCCACCAGCTTATCGATCTCCTTGATAAATTTATCGGTCAGCTTCTGCAGGTCATCCCCCAATTCCTTGATCTCATCCTCTGACACTTCTGTCTTTGCCAGCTTCTTGAAAGCATCATTGCCATCCCGTCTCGTATTGCGGATTGCAACCTTACTCTCTTCGCCGCGCTTCTTGATATCCTTCACCAACTCTTTACGGCGTTCCTCCGTAAGTTCCGGAAACACCAGACGAATCAGAGACCCATCGTTAGAAGGATTGATCCCCACATCGGACATCATGATCGCTTTCTCGATATCCTTGATCAAACTCTTCTCCCACGGCGCTATCTGGAGAATGCGCGGCTCCGGTACCGTAATATTACCCACCTGCTGAATGGGTGTAGGTGTTCCATAATAATCTACTTTAATCCTGTCAAGAACATGCGGATTCGCACGGCCGGCACGGATCGTACCCAGATCTGTCACCAGAAAATCATAGGATTTCTGCATCTTCTCCTCATAAGGTTTTACTCTTGCATCCATACTGTTACCCTCCAGCTGCTTTCGTTATACGGTTACCTTAGTACCGTTAAAATTACCCTTGACGGTGTTGACAATACTGTTTTCCTCATTCAGCCCGAACACCCACATCGGCATCTTATTATCCCGCGCGAGAATGGAAGCTGTCATGTCCACCACCAGAAGATTCTTCTCGATCACCTCATCGATTGGCACTTCATCATATTTCTTTGCATCAGGATTCCTTCTTGGATCGTCATCATAGACACCATCCACCGCCTTGGCTAATAGAATCACATCCGCATCTACCTCAACGGCACGAAGCACTACCCCTGTATCCGTGGAAAAATAAGGATGTCCTGTACCGCCGGCAAAAAAAACTACCATATTTTTACCAAAGTATTTATTCGCCCTGTCCTTGGAAAAGAGTTTCGTAAAGGATCCACACTCAAAAGGCGTCAGAATCGCTGTCATCATACCTACCGAGCGAAAAATCTCTGATACATAAATACAATTCATGACTGTGGCAAGCATCCCGATCTGATCCGCCTTCGTTCTGTCAATATTCTCACTGGAACGCCCGCGCCAAAAATTTCCGCCGCCGATCACAATCCCGACCTGAATACCGTCATCTACAAGCTGCTTAACCTGCATGGCCACATCACGTACTGTCTCTTCATCAAAACCGGTTTTCTTTTCGCCCGCAAGGGCTTCCCCGCTCAGCTTTAAGAGTATCCGCTTCATATTAATACCCGTACCCTTTCTGGAATCCGCTGACTTTCTGTCTGCTTACACTTATTTTTTCTTCTTGAATTCCTCGAAGAAGGATGTCGGATTCACATCTGCGTAGCACTGCGAGCACATACCTTCGATGACCGCACCATTGTTGATCTGTACAGATTTGGATTTGATGTTGCCCATCACGATGGCTGTGGTATCCAGGATAACCGGTCCCTGCACATCAATATCACCTTTCACGGCACCGGCAACCACTGCACTGGTGGCTGTGATATTACCGATCACAACAGAACTCTGACCAATCTTGACACTGCCCTGGCTGTTTACCTCACCAGTAATCTTGGCACCTTCTGCATAAATCTCAGCTGCTCTGGAATTACCCTGAATAGTACCTGTGATATTCAATTTGCCTAAGATATCAAGGTTACCATTGACCGTACCAATCAGTTCCATGGAACCTTCTGACATGATATCACCTGTTATTGTCATACCTTCTGTTACAACTGCTGTTTCGTCTACCGCTACGCGATTTGTCTGCACTTCCATCTTCTTCTTTTCTCCTCCGCTATTCTGGATTGTCTGATTATCTTCTTCCGGCATAACCTCTGCCTCAGGCAGCACTGCCGTTTCCTCTTCTGCTATAATTTCCTCTGGTAACTCTTCTGTGACTACTGGTTCCGGTACTGCCTCCATAACTTCCTCTGCGACAGGTTCCAGCGCCGGCTCTTCTACCATTACAGGTGACTCTGCTGGCTCCGCTGCCGCTTCCGGTTCCACTACAGGTTCCAGTTCCACTACTGGCTCCGGTTCTGCTGCAGCTTCCTGCACCGGCTCCGCCTCGTTCAATTTATCCAGCATACTGCTTAAGTCCACAGATTCCAGGGTATCTCCCGCCATAAGCGTCTCATCCTGTACCACATTTTCATTGGATGATATATCCGCCGTTCCATCCTGTGCCGCCAGCGCTGCTTCCAGCTCCTCTTCCGGCATCAACTCATTCACGGCCTGAGATAAGTCATCCTTCAAATCTGAGAAAAAACCCATTCTCTACTCCTCCATTCTTTAGTCATTGCTTATATGATGAATCGGCTCCGTATCGTCAGTAATTGGGACGATCTTTGTATTCTCCATTGCCTGAATCTGCTCGATCAACCCCGGTAATGCCTTTACTGTCGAATCCTTCTCCGCCGCATCATGCATCAAAATAACCGCCTCGTCAAACGCTCCTAATTTACGCGTGCAGTTTCTAATAATATCTCCCGAACTGATATAATCACTGGTCGCATCCCCCGAGACAATATTCCAGTCAAAGTAAGTCATGTCCTCCTCATCCAGATACTCAATCAGTTCATGCATGTCCACTTTACTGACTGTATTGCTGCTCCCACCTGGAAATCTGCAATACCGGCACCATACACCTGTTGTATCGTAAAGGAACTCCTGCAGTTTCGTCAAATCTTCCACATAGCTTTCCTTCGATTGATAAATCTCATGATACTTATGACTGTAGGAGTGCATCGCGAGTGTATGCCCTTCCTCCACAATCCGATTATATAATGGTTGATATAATTCTTCCTCTTTCCCTACTACAAAGAAAGTTGCTTTCACATCGTACTCGGCCAGAATGTCCAGAATCCTGCCCGTATTGCTGCTGGGGCCATCATCGAAAGTCAGATATACCTTTCTGATTCCCTCTTCCTCCCCGGCATCCTCCTGCGCATCAATCCCTGTACGCCTGGATTCATCTACCCCGGAAGATGTATACGCTTCTGTACTTCCTGTCGTCTGTTCTGCTGCCGTATCAACCGGCTCATTGACAGCCGCCATTGTCTCAACCCGTGCCTGTAACTTATGCAATTCTTTCTTCACAAAATGTAACCTGATTCCCAGAAATATGCAAAGGCAAAACAGAATCAGTATCGTGGAAAGCGGAACGATGACGAGCAGCCTCTTCATCAACCGGAAACGCTTAAGTCTCGCTTCCTGTTCAGCATCGATTTCTGCCATCTCCATCGACTCCTTATTCCATATTCTCTTATACTATATCACATCTGACGAATTACGAAAAGAAATTTTGTAAAAAAAGAAAAAGAAAATTGCACCAGTTTTCATCCATTATACAGTTCTTTATATCGGAATACAAGGAAATCTCGGAAGTATCAGATAAAGTTATCGGATAGAGAAAAGAATAATAATTCTGGCCTTTGACACTATTCCACCATGTCAGTGCATCAATGAACCGGTTGAAAAATAAATTTGAACTCTTATTTTTCAACCGGTTCATCCACAAATAAATTATAACCCTCACAGCCTCCGTCCGCGCCGATCCCCGATATCTGTCCGCCGGTTGGGATAAAGCATGGACAACATGCCGATCAGCACCGAAAGCAGGATGCCCGGCAGTAACATAAGATTACACCTCAAATAAGGAAGATTCTCTGACGCCATATGTATCATAATCACACTCAAAGACTGCCCAAACAAATATCCCGGTATCACGGCAAGCAAGACCGTATACAGATTCTCCAGCCGCAGTACCTTAAGCAAAAGCCGCTTCATCATCCCGATTGCCTGCAAGGTTGAGAACTCCTCTTTTCTCTCGGCGATGCCGCTGACATTGCTGTTCAGGAAATTCACAAGAGCCATCACGCCCACCATGACAGCCAATCCGTATCCAAGCAGGCTCACCAACATCCCAAGCCTGTCAAGACTTTCTCTGTAAGTCCCCTTAGAACGGTAAGCTACTGCCTCTTCCCCGTTCACCTTCTCCAGACATTCCTTCACATCCGCTTCCACCCGTTTCAGTGTCTCTGCATCCGGCGCATCCATGGTCACCAAAAACAGATCCGGCATCCGCTGTAACTGTTCCATCATCTGTGCCGGCAGGATATATTCAAATCCCACCGTATGCGCATCTCCCCACGCCATCTGGTTGTGGTAGGTGTCGCTTACTACCGCCATGACCGTATACTCTTTTTTCCGCAAAGACTCAAAATATGGAAGTTTTCCATTTTCATCGCGCGCAAAACTATACGCCTCTTCCTCCGGAAACTCATCATAAAGCTTGATCACATCGCCCGCATGGTACATACTGCTGCCCTCCCCATCGAGCGCAACAGCCAGCACATACTCACCGGACTCAAATTTTTCCCGGTCAAGACTGCCCTCAAAAACTTCGAAATCCGCAATCTGATCATACGCATAGAAACGGTAGCTGTCCTGCGTGATGATTGGATTGCCCTTTTCCCGATACGCCAGGCCCCGCCCCACCATAGTGTCATAAAGCCATTCATCTCCTGCGAGGCTACTTTTATAACGCTCATTATCCACCACTGTCCTGCAATAGTTCTCAGCAGCCTTCCCGTCAAGCTGCCGCGGCACCTGCAGTTGATAATGGTATACCATCTCCACATCCTCGGTAATACTTTCCAATTCCCCGCGTATGCTGTTTGGCATTGCTATAACGTCTCCCGCTTCTCCCACTTCCAGACCATACAGATAATCCTCCGCAGCAATCTCAATATCCGCAAACAGATTGAGCATTGACAGCAGCGCGTCCAGATTTAAGCTGTGTACAAAATTCATGGTGGTCACAAAAAGCAGTATGACAATGCTCATGGAAAAAGCTACCAGCGCCGTATTTTTCCTGCGCCTTCTGATATTCCTGCGGGCAAAACGTCCCGGTGTAAACCGCCTGCTTTGCACATTTCCCAGCTTTTCTTTGCTGATGCCCGTAAAACCTGCCGCATGGACGGGCGGTGTCTTTGAAAGAATACGCATAGGCTTACGAACCCCGATATACACCACCGCATACGACAAGACCGCCGCAAACAGAAAATATACCGGTTTCACCGTAAATTCACAGCTTCCCTGGATTCCCGCGTAGAATGACACAACCGGCATGAGTACATAACCAAATACCACACCCAAAATGCATCCTATGGGAAGTCCTGTCAGATACTGCCTGACAGCATGCTGTCTGATAATCGCCTTAATCTGCCTGCCCGTCACACCGATCAGCTTTAACTGCCCGTACTGTGCTACATTTTTGACCATGGAAATATAATAAATAGTATAAATCATTAGTCCGGCACAGACCACCGACAACGCGATCAGGCCGCCGATCAACGCTATGTACCCGGCACGGGGTTTCTCGCCCGCAACCGGATTGACCAAAGCGGTGATGCTGGCATGCGGATTAACATCCAACAGGAAATTCTTCAGGTCCTCATCCGTATATCTGCCCTTCTCAAAACGGCAGTAGGCCCACATTCCAAATCCGCTCATATCCTTTTTCTCAAACGCCTCGGACACATAAATCCTCGCCTCATCCAACTCCTCATTGCATGCGCAGATACCGCAGATTACCACATCCTGCCTGTACTCATTGGCTGCTGTTTTCAGAAGGATGGGAACAGTATCTCCCACCTTAAGTTCCCCACCGTGATCCTGGACAAAATGCTCATCCACCACGATTTCACCGTCCGTCTCAGGCCATCTGCCCTCCAACAACTCGTTAAAATTCCAGGAGGCGGTCTCCTCATCCGTAAAGAGCATCACATTTCGCTCCCCCGTGGAAGAAGCCGTCTCATAATGTCCCATATCGAGCACAATCGAAATCGCGTCAAAATACCCTCTGTCCCGCAGCGCTTCAAACCAATTGTAGGAAATATTGATATACATCCCCTCCGCCTGCGTTCCGATCAGCATCTGCTGGGAACGCCTCATCGCCGTCTCGATGGACATGATGGTAGAAAGGGATAAAATGATCAACATGGAGGACAGTGCAATCGCCGCAATCGCTGTGCTATTTCTCCGCCTGTCCGCATGATACAGCTTAGAAGCCAGGCTTTTTATCATCCTGTCGGACACCTTTTTCTCACCGCTCGTCTTACGCATGTTCTCTCCCTTCCGAATCATCCTTTGCCGGGACATATTCTATTCCTTCCTTGCAAAGCGCCCTTTTCCGTACCATCTTCTTCTAACCTTCCATCCTTCATGCGCAGAATGCGGTCACACTCCTTTGTCAGCGCCTCATTGTGGGTGATCATAACGACCGTCTGCCCAAAATCCCTGACCGCACACTTTAGCAACTCCAGCACGTCCGCCGTGGCCGCCGAGTCCAGATTGCCCGTAGGCTCATCCGCCAGAATAATGGCAGGTGCACAGATCAGGGCACGTGCGATCGCCACCCTCTGCTGCTGACCCCCGGAAAGTTCTGACGGCAGCCGGTTCTCCAGGCCGGACAGCCCCAGGGAATCCATGATTCTTTCCAAGCGTACCCTGTCCTCCAGATGTCCGCCGATCTGCACGGGCAGCACAATATTTTCATACACCGACATCACCGGCACCAGATTATAGTTCTGAAAAACAAATCCGATTCTTTTTCTGCGAAATTCCGTCATCTCATCATCGGTCAGTCCGCCCAGATCGATACCTTCTATGTACACATCCCCGGAAGTCGGTTTATCAAGCCCGCCGCAAACATTCAAAAGCGTACTCTTCCCGCTCCCTGACGCACCTACCACAGCCACGAACTCCCCCTGGTTAATGCTCACATTGACATGGGAAAGGGCATCCACCCTGCCTGCTCCCTCTCCGTACTGCCTGCATACATCCACTAATTCCACAACGCTTTTCCCCCTCTCCTTCTCTCCATATACATCCAGATATGTCTGCATGATATCATTGCACCTTAACTGTTTCGCATACTGCATCAGTCTGTGCAGATTCCTGTCTTTATGCTGCAGATAACTGGCAACAATACTCCCTGCCTCTTCCATGCCTACTTTGTCCTGAAAAGAGATAATGTCCAGTACCGTCTTTTCCATGTCATAAATCCGAAAAGAATTCCTCCCTTCATGAACCGTCCTGATACCTGTTGCATAACGGTTCTGTGCGTAATAGGATACCACGATCGGCGGAGACTGCGGCATGGTGGAAATCCGGCCCTTTCTCTGGATAGCCACATCTATCTCTTCCGGTCTGCGGGCAGTCAGCTGATAATAAGCCGCCGCACTCATCAGGCAGATCACTCCCTGCGGCGCGTAGGCGGATATGTAATAAAAGGCGGATTTCTCCCCCCGATATCCCAGATTCTCATAGTATTTCTTATTCAGTTTGCGTAAACGTCCCTCCTCAACCAGCTGATTGATCTTATAGTGGGTAAAACCTGCTTCCTTTAATTCCTCCATCGACAAGATCAGCTGATCCTCCGAAATAACCTGTTCGCTTGTCATGCATATCTCCCCGGCATACGCCTATGTATTTGTTTGTATTTGCTTGTATTTGTTTGTATTTGCTCGTTATGTATTGATAGAAAATTTATAGGATATTTTTTAAATAAAATTCGGCTCTACTTTTATGCCGACTTTTGTTAAAATTTTACCCCTGTATTGTGGGTATGTCAAGATATTTTCTTCTCTGTTTTATAATCTATAATAAGAAAGGTGCATCATGTCAAAGCTTCTCCTTCAACACGATACACCTTTTCTTACTTTAATAATATATAACTTTTATAACTGCCTGTAGACGGCTCTTCCTTTATTCCCATACACTTCTTTCCACGCCACACAGGTTTTATATGAATAGATATTGACGGTTCACTGTTCAATTTCCATTCCCATAACAGAATTCATAATATCCGTGGGCTGTTTGGAACGCACTTTCTTAAGCCCTTCTTCTTCAGAATAATAATATACCCCCGGCAAATCCCTGCTTAAGAAGAGCGCAATTCCCTCCGTAACGGAATAAGCCCCGGCTTTCTTAAATACAAGCATATCTCCAGGCTTAGCCCCCGACAGCGGAAACTGTTTGGCAAGAAGATCACTGACCGTGCACAGAGAACCGCATATAGTATACTTTGCTTCTTGATCCGTTCTCTTCGGAATCTGCTCTATATCAGGTGTCCGCATCGCCATAGTCTGTCCATAATAGTTCACCTGATGAATTCCCCCGTCCACAATACAATACCTGATACCCTCTGTCTCTTTGATATCCACGATGGACGTTATATATAAGCCGCAGGCTGCCGCAATCAGCCTCCCCATCTCCAAGATAATTTTTCCATGAAAATTAATTTCTCTCATCGCTTTGGCAAATTCCTGCAAAATAATGTCATCCTGCGCATCTTCGTTATTGAAATAAGAAGTATAAAGCCCCGGCCCATACTCTAACTCTTCAAACCGGACTGCAAAACGTTTCTCCAATTCCATGGAATATGTATTCAATGCATCAATTTCGGCAATCATCTGACTGGCATTTCGCTTTTGAGTCCCCGAATAAAATTGCAGTCCCTTAATCCGAACATGTGGATCATTGGCTGCATCCTCTAAGATCTGCTCCAACACCTTTTTATCCACACCGAACTGATTTTTACTGCTGAGACGGACCAATGCCTCAATCTGTATCTTTTCCTCTGTGGCACACCTTTTCAGAAGCCTGTACTGCTCCATTGACTCTATGGTATATGTGGGCTGCGATTCATAGAAATGTACAACAGACTGCATATCCGCCTCATTCTTATATACTCCCGAAAGAACTACTTTGTGCATATCGAGGGCTGCCCTCTCACAGATACGGAATTCCCCCGGTGAACAGACCTCAAACTTTTCAATCATTTTACACAGCGGTCCTACCAGAAAAGGATTTGCCTTCATGGCATAACACAGGATTACATTTTCTCCAAACTGCTCCTTGACAGAGGCAACCCTATGATACAATGTATCGAGATCAAATATATATGCCGGCGTCTCAAATGTTCCTGACCCAGCTCGTAAAATATCCTCGCAACGCATTCCTTTACCTTCCTCCATACAATTCCATCAAAGCATTCCTGTCAATTTTTCCATTTTTATTTAGGGGCATCCTCTCTACTGCAATAAACCGGTTTGGAATCATAAAGGAAGGCAGCACATCAGAAAGCTGCTCGTAAATCATCTTATCATCAGCTTCTCCCTGATAAAAGGCAATTATTTTATCCTTGCTTTCATCGTAAATACAGCACACGCGGACAATGTCTCTTACTCGCTCTATTGCCAGTTCCACTTCACTAAGTTCAATCCTGTGCCCCATATGTTTTATCTGAAAATCCTTTCTGGAGATAAAAAGCAATTCCCCTTTCTCATTATACATACCCAGATCTCCGGTACGGTAAATGGTTTCCCGGTAATTATGATTCAGAGGGTTTTGTACAAAAACGGCATCCGTCTGTTCCTTATCGTTATAATATCCAAGAGCAAGCGCTGTACCGGACACACAAATTTCCCCCTTTCTACCCGGTTTCGTAATCAGTTCATCCTGATTTCCCAGCAGAAAGACCTTTTCATTAGGGAATGGTATGCCAATCGGCAGAATCTCCCCATTTTCATACTCTCTATCAATAACATAATAAGTGCAGTTGCAAGTAATTTCCGAAGGTCCATAGAGATTTACGTACATAGCCTGCGGTATATTTCTGCGCCATTCCTTCAAATGATTGATCGGCATCAGTTCTCCGCTGAACATAATTTTGGACAGTTTCGCCGGTACTTTATAGCGAAAGGCTTTTAAAGTCGTAATCACACAGAGCGCCGAAACCGCCCAGATAATCGTTGTCACCTCACGTTCACACATAAAGTCTAACAGCCTTACAGGTGCAACAAAAAATTTCCTGGGAATAATCTGCATCGTTGCTCCCATTTTCAGTGTGGAATAAATATCTTTTACAGAAACATCAAAGTCAAACGGCGCCTGATTCCCGATCACATCCTCATCGGTAATCTCAAAAATTTCAGTAAAATGCTCAATAAAATCAATTACAGAACGGTGTGACACCAGTACACCCTTGGGAATTCCCGTTGAACCGGAAGTAAAGACCGCGTAAAGAGGATCGATATCCAAAACCTGAGACCTAATCTGCATAAGCATCTCTTCTCTGATCTCGTTCTTACATATTTTCTCATAGATAAGACAATTGTCGGCATATCCGAGGCTTTTCGATGCTTCAGCCTCATTCTGCCTCGTTATCACAACTTTGGCATCCAATGTAGAAAGTATCTGTTTTAACCGTGAGAGCGGCTGATTTATATCGAGCATAACATAAAACCCGCCCGCACATACGATCCCCATGAACGCAGCAATCACTTCCACCCCTTTGTCCATATAGACCGGAACAGCCTGTCCCGGCTCTATCCTCTCTGCCAGAAAACTTCCGATTCTGTATGCCTTATCCAGCAGCTCGCTATAGGTATAGCTGTGCTCTAAGTCCGCAATGGCATCTTTTTCTGGATTTCTTTTTGCAGACCGCTCCAAATACTGTATCACATTTCTTATCATCTTTATCAAATACGCTCCTCTCTCCTGCAATGTAGCTGCTACTCTTCCGTGCTCTTCGTCATATCATAGCCAAACCACCCCACTGTCCGGTCCGTATATTTGTCATAAACAGCAAAATGAAAGCCATTCTCTTCCCCGTCAGCTGATTCATCATTCAGCCAGACTGCACAGGCCACACTGCTGCTTGTCGCCTTGACGTCAATCCCTGTAAAAACTTCTTTCATGCTAATCTGTTCCCCGCTTATACCTGTCTCCTGGTAAACCAACTCTCCGCCATTCCAGACTGCCAGACAGGGTTTGCTCACGTCCGCTTTCAAACCGTAGCTTTCCAAAATCTTCTGTGCCTCTTCCTGAAGCTCCATACCTTCATCACACGCAACCGAAAGTGCCACCAGATAGCGGTCTGTCACGGTCTCCTGTAAAAGTTCCTCCATACTGATATTCTGCGAAAACTGCTTTTTCTCCGTATATAACCGACCCGTATTACCGATATTGAATCTTTTGGAAGTAATAATGCGATTAAGCGTCTGATCATAAATCACAAAATTCAGTCCTGCCGCATTATCTGACTCTTCTTTGCCATCTATCTGAATACTGCATAAGCTGTTCGCTCCCCTCCTTGCTTCACTCATGAGGGAAATATAGTGCTGGTTATAGGAAAATGCATAATTGACCGCTACGTCCGCATTCATTTCTTCATAGATGCATTTCCCGCCCTGCGCCGCTCCTATATAGCTGCTGTAGAATACCGCTGCGAGGTCTTCCTTGAATCCCAGTTTTTTCATTTTCCTGTAGATTTCATCCGTAAAGTACATACCTGTATCACTCTTGCCGGTAACCAGTACCAGATAATCCGGCTGGTTTATCAAATCCAGAAAATCTGAAAGGTTCGTTTCCCTTACGACCTCCTTAGCCAGTTTTTCATGTGTATATACGGCATAATCTTCATGCCATCCGGCATACTCTGCATCCTCACGTTTGTCTTTAAGCTGAAACTGCTCTTTCAAGTACCTGCCAAGATGCCTTGATATCTTCCCGGCACCACTGATATTAAGGTGCGCACCCCCATCCCCTGAATCTGTTTTGGAGTTAAAGCCGGTTTCCAAACGCAGCCTGTCTGTGCTATAGTCCAAATAGATAAGTTCACGAGTCCGGGCGTATTCTGAAATTATCTGATAGCGATTATCGTCCCAAATGGTATTAGGCATATGTACCAGGATCAACTCTGCGTCATGCTCCCTGCACAGTTCCTGCATCCTATCCACATAATACGCCGTTGTAGCATCCAGGGCGGCAGGCTCATCACAGCTTCCATCTTCCATATACCCTTCCCTGATCTCATAGGAAGAGATAGTGAGCGCAGGATACTGTCCTTTATACGCATACGGAACTGCGTCTAACCTTTGAAAGTCTATTTCTCCCAAATCTGTCCAACGTTCATGATAACGGTAAACAGGAATCAGAAGATCGGCATAAGAGAGACTGCTGTGCGCAACAATTTCTCCAGCCAGTTCAATCTTCGTTGGGCTTAATTTCATAAAGTCGATTGCCTCTCTAATCCTGTTTTCCCTGAGATCATAATTATTCGCCTCACTGGTCTGCGTGTTGATCAAAAAACTGGCTTCATAGACAACCACTTTGGGCGATTGCGTCTGAAAAGCCTCTTTTAACAAATAATAAGAGACTATCGGCGCCTGCTGGGAACCGACCCTCGCATATCCAGTGATTCCATAATCATGCCAAATCTCCAATGGTGAGATTCCGTTTCGCATATAACTTGATCCCAGATACAATACATCCAGGGAATCTTCCGGTTCCGCGTAAAATCCACGCGCGATTTCCATGGCCCCATAATCTGTTTTATACTCGTATTTCCTGGTCAGAACCGGGGACAGAATATATGCCATACATCCCAGAATCCCCATAAATATAATTCCTTTCAAAACAAATCTGTTTTTTCCCATATCTGCTCCTAAAACTGCATATACTGAAATCCGGACGCATCATAACCCAATCCGTAAACGCCGAAAAAAAAGACTGCCAAAACTCCCGAAAGATATACCATCCATCGAAACAACACATTCTGTTCTTCTAACTTCTCACGAATACAATACCCCTTTTCCTGAAAAACGCTGACAACCAGCAACACCAGCATAGACACCATAACTATCTGAAATGTTTTTCTGTCAAGTCCCAGCTTATACCACGATTCATCAAAGAATATCCATGGATTAAACCTACCGAATGCAGCTCTGATATAAAGAACCATATCCGACCACGTCTGTGCCGCATAAAACAGACGTGGAATACAAATTAATATAAATGTTCGGATGATTCGAAACATCTGAAAACTCAGACACTGCGTATTCACCTTCAACCGTTTCGTAAGCCTTTCAAACTGTGGCTCTAATAAAAACGACAGCGCAATCAGGATACCATGATATAATCCGCCCACAAAATAAATGATATAGGCGCCATGCCAGACGCTGTTTATCACACGGACCACCAGAAGTGCTATCATTGCAGGTATTTTCTTACCTGCATCATTCCCGAAATACCTCCTGCACTTTTTACCCAGGGAAACAAAAGCTTTCGACAAAGTGAGGGGATAAAAGATATAATCTCTCCACCAATTGTTCAGCGTTATATGCCATCTGCGCCAAAATTCCGACAGAGATCTGGCAAAAAACGGCCGATTGAAATTCTCCGGCAGAACAATGCCAAATATCTCTGCGACACCCCTTGTAATATCAATTCCACCCGAAAAATCCACATATAACTCAATCCAACTAAGCATTGCCGTAACAATCAAATACAGTCCCTGATACTGCTCTGGATTTCCAAATACAGTTCCCGTCAAAATGGCTAGATGATCTGCAATTACCATTTTCTTAAAATATCCCCACAGCATTAATTCAAGGCCGAATTTCACCCGTTTATAGTCAAATTGATGGGGCGCATACAACTGCATTGCCAATTCGTCATACCGGCTGATCGGCCCCTGAATAATCTGCGGAAAAAAAGAAAGGAAAAGAGCAAATTTGGCCAGATTATTTTCTGGTTGGAATTTATCCCGATACAGATCGATTATATACCCCATTGCCTGAAAGGTATAAAAGGAAATACCTAAAGGAAGCAGAAAATGAAATATGGGCATCTCAAAACCGGGCCAAACGGAAGAAAGCGGTGCTCCCATTGAATCAGCAAATACGGGAAGATATTTTAAAACAAACAAAATCCCAAAATTGATGAGCAGCATCACAATCACAATTCGTTTCTTACGTTTACTGAAGAATTCTTTTAACTGCTTCTTTTCTTCTTTGCCGATATCTCTCCCGCTCTTTAATCTCACACGATATTCCTGATTGAGCTTACCAAGCATTCTACCTGCAACAAATACAATAATGGTTGTAAACAGCAAAAAAATAGCCAGTTCAATTCCCGCAGCAAAATAGAATACATAACTTGCAGATAACAGCACAATCCACTGCCATCTTGCCGGCACCAGAAAGTAAACAGAGGCAGTAATCAACAGGAATCCCACAAAAACAGTTGATATAAACGACATATCCACATACCTCTTTTGTTGTAATCTTTATATTTCTAACTGTTGATACAAGATCTTGCCCGACTCGCTCCGCGGAATTTCTCTGATATATCTCACCTCAAACACAGACCTGTACAATTTCAGTTTCTTGCTGATAAAATCGCTTACCTCATCGCAGCGATGCGCTAAAGTAATATAAATAACCATCTTTTCATCCTTCCCCATACAAATATTTTCTACCTGCAATTTATCTCTGATCAGCCTCTCACACTCATCCAGGCTGATACGCATGCCCAACAGCTTTATAAATCTGGATTTCCTGCCTACAATGTAGTAGCAGCCGTCCTGATCGCGCCTTGCAATATCGCCGGTATGATATTCGCCTCCAAATACATCCCCCAGCTTAAAATCCTCCCGGCATACTGCATAGCCCAAAGTGACATTGGGTCCGCGATATCCCAGTTCCCCCTGTGCCTGTGCTTCTCTTATTTCTTTTCCATCTTCATCCAATAAGAACATTTCGCCTTGGGGAATCGCGATTCCTATACTCCCTGTTTTATGCACCGCAAGATCAGGCGGCAGATACGCCATCCGTGCAGATGTTTCTGTGGTTCCAAATGTGGCAAAGAAACGTTTGCCGTTTCGTGACGCATACTCCGCCCACATCTTAAACTCATTCTCAGACAGACTTCCCCCTCCCTCTGCCAACGTCTTAAGATATGGCAGTTCCATTCGATCGACTCTTAATTTGGTCAAAATGGAATAGCTGAAGGGAACACCCGTAAAATTCGTACATTGCTCCTGTTTTACCACATTCCAGTAATCCGGACTCATCAGATTATAGTCTGTCAAAACAACCGTTGCCCCTACAACCAAATGACTGTTGATAACATTCAGACCCATCGTATAATTCATGGGAAGATCACAAACCGGCTTTTCCGACTCCGTCCATCCGAACACTTTAGCAACATTTCCTGCATTTACCTCCAGATTTTCCTTACTGTACCTGACAAGTTTCGAACTTCCCGTACTGCCGGAGGTACTCATAAGCAATGCCAGCTTATCATGCATCGGACACGCATCGGTGTCCATCCAGATAACGCGATAACCATATTCTTCCAGAACCACCTTCCCATCCCCGGTCAGGGCTTTACACATGTCGGTCGCATCTGTTGGCATACACAAATATTCCGGATCGTACTTCTGACAAAGTTCCTCCAGCAACTCCTCATCAATTGACGCATTCAAGAGCAGTGGAACAATGTCGTTTTCAAGACAGGCAAGATAATTCAACACTGCTCCGGCCGTATTTCGGCAGAGCAAAAATAACAGCGACCGCCTTTTGATCGTCTTACCGTACACATTACAGAACACACAGATATCTTGATAGGTAACTCTGTTTTTATGATCGTCCATCAACGCTATTTTTTCTTTCTTATGCTTATCGATTGCCAGAAACATTTTATTCTCCTTACGATTCAGAGCACCAGACAACCGTCAACACCGACAATCTGGCCCGAAATATATGCGGACAGGTCACTCGCTAAAAAAAGACATGCATCCGCTATCTCCTGCGGCTTGGCCAATCTTCCCCAAAGAATATTTTTCTCCATTCCCGGAAAACGTCCGGACATTTCACGTTCAAAACGCTCGGAACAAACCATGCCCGGAGCAATGGCATTCACCCGAATGTGATTTTGGGCCAATTCCTTTGCGGCTGATTTGGTCAGGGCAGAAACCGCCCCCTTTGTCATAGAATAGGCCGCCTGCCCTGCAGCTCCCTTTTCTCCCACCATACTTGCAATATTAATAATACTGCCGTTTCCCTGTCCACCCATTATACGGGATGCTAACTGGATCATTTCAAAAACGGCAAACACATTTACCTGAAACATTTTTTCCAGATTCTTACGCGTAACCATACCCAGCGGTTCGTAACTGACTATGGCGGCATTATTGACCTGAACGTCCAAACGGCCGTACTGTTTTCTGATATTTAATAATGCCTCCCTGACATGCAATGAATCTGTGACATCAAACGAAAGGGGAATAATTTTCCCCCTGACACGAATTAAATCCGCCCATTCCCTGACATCCTCTTCCTTCTTTGCATTTGCAAACACAACGGCGCCTTCCTCAGCAAACCGTAATGCAATCGCCTTACCGATTCCGCTCCGGGTTCCGGTAACCATGCAAACTTTTCCCTGCAGCATATCTATCCTCACTAAATTGAAAAATCTACTCCATACTTTTCAAGAATTTTCATACCATTGAAAAAAGAACCATAATTCAAAATATCTTCCGTATCGAACATGATTCCAAACGTTTCTTCCAATTTTGTAATCAATGTCATATGGGCAAGCGAGTCCCACATTTCAATATTGGCAAAAGTAAAACTTTCATCCAATGCCTCTTTATGCACCTGAAAAACAGTCATAAAAACCTGCGTATACTTTTCTGTATTATTCATATCTCTATCCTCTATTTTCCTGCAATACCCATTCATCCGCGACTTTCCCCGAACATATGACTCCAAGCCGTTTATGATAGTTCCAGGATCTGACATTATCATTGGCAATCCATCCATAAACCCGTGGAAGATCATGCTCACAAGCATATTTCATCTCAAATCCCGTCATCACAATTCCCAGTCCATATTTATCTTTGTATTCAGACTTTACACAAAACCACGGGCTATATAAGCTTCCCATCATACGTTCTGTTTTTCTGGCTGCACAGATTGAATTTGAATGGTCTACAACACAGGCATAACCGCCTTCCCGTATTATCTGCAACTCTTCCTCCCGTGTATGAAACGGAATATGGAACATCTTTAGTTCCGGTTCGCTGTCCCTCAACTTAAGAATCTCATCAAGATGCTCTTCTCCCGCAACAACTAGCCGCATCCCATACTCTTTTAACAAGTTTTCCATCCGCTCATACATAGCGCCCATTACCACGAGATTATCTTTTGCAACTGTATATACCTGCGTTGTGGAATCCAAAAGAGAAAATCCCGCCTCGGCAATTAGCTTGTCGATTTTATTCTGTAAATGCGACTTGCCGCCCTGCATATAAATGATTCGGATCAAAACCGGCTTTTTCTTCGGTATCATCTGCAACTTCTTTACATCTGGTGAAATGTGAAAGTACACCTGATAATACCTTTTTTCATCCACAAAAAAAAGAAGCCCCTGATCAGTTTCTTCAAAATACAATCTTCCCTGCTCAATCACTCTTTCTGTTTCCGGTGCCAGCATAAAACAATTTGTATGTAAACGGCCATATTGCTTTCTCGTACCTTTCAATAATTGCTCATATTGCTTCAAACTTATAATCTGCTCCATAGTATGTGCCGGTTACTCCTCGCTCAATTTTTCAACCAATGCCAGAATTGCATCCACAGAATCAAAATTTTCCGTCACAATATCTTCAACCGGAATATCAATCTCAAATCTGTCATTCAGTTCAGACACCAGCGTGATAATATCAAACGAGTCAAGATAACCACCGTCCACCAAATCGGTTTTTCCTTCAAATTCAAATCCCGGCTTGGCATCCGCAAGCACTTCCAACAATTTTTTCCTCATCTTAAATCTGCCCTCCCGTTACTTTTGGCTCTTCCTTCTTTTCTCCGTCTGTCGATACAGCGTCCTTTTTCTTTTTTTCCTGAAGCCCTGTCACAATTCCCACTCCAAAAATGGCGATAACCAGTATTATAACGACACTTCTTTGGAATTTCTTTCTCTGTGCCTGCCCGCGATATTTCTCTACTTCCTCCACGATAAGCACGCTCTCCTCCTCCAACGCCGCAAACTCCGCATCGAGTCCGGTAATATCCTCAATCTGGATAACTTCTTCCTGCAGTTTTGCTTCCATGATCTGATTGTCCGCCACCGTTTTTATCTGCTGCGCCCTTACTGGAAGGGCATTCGTCCACAGCATGGATATCATCCAACAGAGTATTAGACTGCTTCGAAATATTCTTTGTATTTTCATACTGCTTTCATTCCTCCAAGAGCTATAAAGCATTCTCTGATTACGGCAGTACGGGCAGCCGAAGCTGCCCCGCCATTTTGCCAATGAAAATTTATACATTCAGATTAATACTTGATAATCGCATAAGCTCCCTGACCGCCTGTGGTGTCAAATGTTACTGTATCAGGATTGGTATCTTTATCCTGCAAAACCGTAACCTTCCCGCCAGGACGCACACAAACCACTGCAAAATTCTTATCTGCCTGTGTGAAAGATTTGGGAATGCCAAGTTTGATTTCAATAGCCGCACCTTCTTCAGAAAGCAGACCGTATTTGCCGCCCTTTATCTTACCAAGCTCAATATTGATTGTGGGACCTACCACCGCATTCACCGATGCTGCTGCATCCACGATGGCCGCATATGCAAGAGGACTTCTCTGCGCTTCCAAATTATACAATCTCGCATAGGGCTTTTCATCGCCTGCCAGACCATAACCGCTGGCGATCGTATCAAATCCTGTAGTAACCACGGAACCATTTACAGCGGTTGCAAGATATACGCCCGATATAGTGGATCTAGTCCCTGCCACCGAACTCGTAGTCGGAACCTCAGACAAACTCCCCACGGATGACACACCGCCGTCTTCATCCATGTCCACTCCCAGATTCCTGTTAATAAGGTCGAGAACGTCTGCCTGTGTTTTCTTGGAACTTGAACTGGAACCAGATGATCCAGTGTTCGCTCCTGATTCTGCATCACCATTGTTATCCATGTCTCCGCTGGCAAATACACCTATAGAAGGGGTAAGCGCCAAAGATACTGTCAATGCAGCAATCATAATTCTTTTCGTGATATTTGCTTTCACCATTTTCTCCTCCTTTTGATGAAATATATTTGCGTCATGAAAGCAAATTTACTTTCATGTTATCGCCCCTCTTACTAAGATTTCTCTTTTTTCCTGTCCTCTATTTAGATCTTCCTTATTATAGCATGCAAACTGTACCTTTGCAAGTGCATATTTATAATTTGTTTTTATCATAATACGAACTTGATATCATATACAAAAAGGGGTATGAGAATGTCAAAACATGAACAAGAATATAAAATGATAGGTTTAAATATTGCCTATTACCGAAAACTGAGAGGAATAAGCCAGCTCAAGCTGGCGGAGTTAATTGGTCTAAGCCGTACACATATCAGCAATATTGAAGCCCCTAATATGCCTACTGCTGTTTCCCTGGATACCTTGTTAGACATTGCCGATGCACTGGATGTATCTGCCAAAAAACTGCTGGATTTTCATGAATAAGAGTTCTTATTGTTCTTGATATCTGATGCGGCATTAGAATACAAAAAGGCCCTGAAACCCTCGTAATCACTTAGATATACGTGATTACAAAGGCTTCAAGGCCTCATAATTTATTTACAGTGATTTGCTTTGCAAACTTCGCTTACATCCCCATCTGCTTAGCAACTTCCTCTGCAAAATTTTCTTCCTTCTTCTCGATACCCTCACCGGTCTCGAAACGCACAAATCTCTTCACAGAGAGATTTGCATTATTCTCTTTTGCTACCTGCTCCAGATACTTGGCAACGCTCTGTTTGCCGTCCTCAGCCTTTACATACACCTGCTCTAACAGGCATACCTCTTTAAGTTCTTTGTTCAGACGACCATTCACAGCGCCCTCGATCACCTTATCAGGCTTACCTGCCATCTTAGGATCATTCTTGATCTGCTCTGTGATAATCTCCTTCTCATGTGCCTTGAACTCCTCAGACACTTCATCTGTGGACACATACTTGGGATACAGAGCCGCAACCTGCATAGCGATATTGTTGAGTGCTTCCTTCACTGCATCGTTTACCACATCGGTAACTGCTTCTACGATAACGCCGATTCTGCCCCCGCCATGCACATAGGTCACTACGCAGCCGTTCTCAGCTGTTACTTTCTCAAATCTTCTGATGCTTAAGTTCTCACCGATCACTGCTACCTTATCTACCAGTGCATCCTTCACAGTCTTGGACTCATCAAGATGCCATTTCTCTTCCAGGAAAGCATTCAAATCTGCCGCATCCGACTCCACTGCCTGCTTGGCAACCGCTTCCACATACTCCTGGAAATCTGCATTCTTTGCCACAAAATCTGTCTCGGAATTTACTTCTACAACCGCTGCGGTCTTCTCATCCTTAACCGCTACACGGCACAGACCTTCCGCTGCGATTCTGCCGGCCTTCTTCTCCGCCTTCGCCTGACCGTTCTTTCTCAGATACTCAACCGCTTCATCCATATTGCCATTGGTCTCATTCAAAGCTTTCTTGCAGTCCATCATGCCTGCACCGGTCATCTCTCTTAACTCTTTTACCATTGCTGCTGTGATAGCCATCTATACTCCCTCCTCTTCAATCTTCTCAGCCTCAGCTTCTTCCACATACTCCTCAGCACCCTGATTTGCCTCGATGACAGCATCTGCCATCTTGGAAACGATCAGTTTTACGGCACGGATTGCATCATCATTACCGGGAATGATGTAATCCAGTTCCTCAGGATCACAGTTGGTATCGCCGATACCGATCAGTGTAATGCCGAGTGTATGCGCTTCCTGTACGCAGATTCTCTCCTTTTTGGGATCTACTACAAAAATACAGTCAGGAGTTCTGGTCATGTTCTTGATACCACCCAGATTCTTCTCCAGTTTCTCCCACTCTTTCTTAATCTTGATAACTTCTTTCTTAGGAAGCACTTCAAAAGTACCGTCCTCAGACATTGTCTCGATTGCTTTCAATCTCTCAATTCTGGACTGGATTGTCTTAAAGTTGGTGAGCATGCCGCCCAGCCATCTCTCATTGACATAGTACATGCCGCAGCGTTCAGCTTCTGTCTTCACTGCATCCTGTGCCTGCTTCTTAGTACCTACAAAAAGAATTGTACCGCCCTGGGAAGCCACATCAAACACTGCCTTATAGGCCTCGTCCACTTTGCCTACAGACTTCTGTAAGTCGATGATGTGGATACCATTTCTCTCGGTGAAGATGTAGGGAGCCATTTTGGGGTTCCATCTTCTGGTCTGGTGTCCGAAATGAACACCTGCCTCCAACAACTGTTTCATTGAAATAACGCTCATGATTCTACCTCCATTTGGTTGTCTGCCATATACCTTCCGCCGCTTAGCCACCCAGGCGTTATGGGCACCGGCAAGGGCTGGATATATGTGATTAATAGGATATTGGCGCACTGTACCGTGTACAACGCACACTTAGATACTATATCATAAAAAGAACCCCCTTGCAAGGGGGTTCTGATCAATTCTGGAACATCCCTGGCTGTAAAATTAAAATCAAGAAATTTCCCCGACCTGAAAAAGCCGGGGAAGGTGTATCAACTAAAGAATGTATGTTTTAACTTTCTTATGATGAGAAAGATAAGGAAAGCTAATAACAGTGGATTTTGTATAAGGGACTGCCAAAATATTTCAAATCCTTGTATAAAACCATTCATTGTTGATGGTATGAACATTGCATATATCTCTTCCATGATATCACCTCCTCTCTGTTTGGGAAATTTCAGCCTTTCTTATACCCGCAGGGCAGGGAGTTTTTCCCCTGGTAAGGTTTTCTTCCTGTCCATATAGGGTTTTTGCTTTTAAGAGATCATAAACAATCTGAAAGAAAGGGTAAAGGTATAAAGATATGACTAACTTAAATGATGTGATTAATCTTTTAGAAAAGTCTCACTTGGAGAAAGGTGATTATTTTGATTCTATGGTCTTTTATTATCTTGCCGGAGCATTTCCGGGTTTGACTATAGCCCAGTGTGCAGAAGTTGTTGATATAATGCGTCAAAGATTTTTACATATTTAAGAAATGGAGAAAGATACTATGTTGCGATTGTGTGAGGTTTTGGGATTGACTGTATCAGATATGACTGAAATAACTGCATTTATCTCAATGTCCATTTCTTTTAGTGTTTTTGTGGGATGTTGTGCTTCTTGGTTATTAAAAGAGATTTGTAAATCTATTCCTATATTTTTTGATCTATTATTTGATTCTATCAAAAAGATTATCACAAATAAGCGGCATAGGAGGGATAAATGATATGACAATTGCTGGTAGTATGACCATACCAATCTATGATAGTGAGATCAGAGAAGTAAAACATTTTAACGGATATATCATCATCAATCAAGGTTATTGGCTTCCTGAGAATAAATATACTGAGGAAACAGCAATAGAAAAGTATTTGAGTATAAAATGACAACGCAATAAGTAAAGTAATGACATAACGGATAAAAAGCATCGGGAATAAGGCGTGATCACAAACTTAGACAGGGATAAATGAGATACGCCCTCTGCGGTACTGATGCATTTTATAAATATCACAGGATATGGCGGGTATGCTGATATGTCAGCGTGCCTTGGCCAGAGGTATCATGCATTGTCATACGGTATCCGAGTGATGGATGTACAGGTAGAAAGCTGTATACCTTTCATCCTGTGTATGGTCTCATCCCATTAGGGATAGTCCATTTTTTCATTGCAAGGGGGAGATGTCATGTTCTCTCCCTTCTCCAAAAATGATAATATACTGCCCTGCGGCAGTTATTATAGATACCTAAAACACGATGATAAGAAAAGAGAGAGGAGAAAAGAGAATGAGAGTGACGATTTTAGGTGTAAAGAGGTCGGAGTACAAAAAAGACAATCAGATGAGGGTCGGGTTCAATTACTATGGCGCAAAGGAATTTACCCGTTATGAACAGGAAAATGCAGAATGTGAAGGCCAGGCTGTTATCTCTGAGTGGTCGAATACGGATTTCGGTATCCATCCCGGTGACGTGGTCGATTTTATCTATGAACCTGGTTTTCAAGATAAGGCAACCCTTGTCGATGTGCAGATCGTATCTATTGCGGATAACCCTTACACGGAAGGCAAGGAAAAGCCGGCAGATGATAAGAAATCAAAAGGTACATCATGATGGATGCCGTATATCTCAGTGTCATCTTGGTGTTTATCCTGATCCTGGCCAGGAAGCAGATACTGCCGTATCTGAAACGGGAGAAAAAGAAAAAAGAGGACATGCCTTCTGCTCTCCCGCGTTACTGTGAAGTCACTCTGTCCTGTTATAAAGTGCTGGGATTCAGGAGCACAGATTATATCACTACATATGACCTGACAAAAGATGTTGAATATAAGCTGGGACAGGCCCTTGAAGAGATAGCGGAAAAGGGCGGGGATCCTTCCAGACAGATCGAGTTTATGTCTGTTGGGAATGTCTTATTGATATTGTTGCGTTATCCGGATAAGAAGGTGTCATATCATATCTCTCCGGATGTAAAGAAAGAAGGTGACGGGAAATGAGTATCTCAACGATTATGTGGATCATATGCGGTGTCATCTGGGCTGTCCTGATCATCGGTTTCATTGGTCTGATCGTGTTCAATCGTATCCGTAACCGGAAAGGAAGGTAGATCATGGATGACTATGGGATTTGAATCTTTCGAGGATGCCTATGAAGAGAATTATGTTTCTGAACCGCAGCCTTCTGAAGGTGATGACCAGGAAGGATCCGAGGAGTATGATGAGGTTCTTTATGAGGATGTTGATGAGAACACAGAGGATATCTCTGAAGGGGAAGAAGGGACGGATCTAGAAGATACCGGGGAAGATGCCCTGCTGGGAGAAGGATCGGATGCAGAGGATACAGGACTCCATGAGCGTATCGATTCCTTCCTGGAACAGATCAGTACCGGAAGAGATTATGGATCCATGGGGGATTATTATATCAAAGAGATAGGCTGTTATGTCTATCCTAACGCTGATGTCTTTGGACATTTTGTAGATGCAGAGATGGAAGGTGCGGCATGGACAGAAGCTTCCAACGGCTGTTATGTTCCCGTGGAATACATAGAGGATTACGAGGCTTATATCTCTAGCAGCACTGGTATAGATGAAGGACTGGAAGAACTGCCGGATGCATCGGAAGAGGAAAGACCTTCCGTGAGCGTAGATGATCTGATGGTATTACAGGGTATCCTGTCAGATATGGCTGAAAGGGATATTGCCTATCAGGAGTCTGTTACTGCATATATGGATGCATCCGCAGAGACTATGGAGGGAATGACATTCCAGCTTACTATCATCTCCTGTGTCCTGGTTGTCTTATGTGTGTTCCTGGCATTGATCGCCGGTAATCGTATTGCCAATACGTTCTTTGAGCGTATGCGTGTCGGTTAGGGGGTGTTGTATGGATATCTCGACATATCTCGATATAGAGATGCTGATAGGCTTTTTTAAGGACATGGTAGTCATCGGGTTCATACCTGGCTTTATGCTCACAACAGGCCTGCATCTGCTTGCTTATGGTATATTCAAGGCTCTGAGTTTTTTGAGTATAAGATCATAGTGCCGGACGCGGTGCGGAAAGGAGAATACGTATATGCTGACAGAAGCTATGAAGACCGCATTTAGTAATGCAGTGGATTCTATCAAGGATGATGTCACCGGTATGATCGTGGTGGCTCTTCCTGCTGGACTGGCGATCATGGGGATCCGTCTTGCTGTAAGGCTTGGCGTTGGGTTCTTCCGGACGATCGCTTCCTGAGTAACACAGTTAGTGGGGAATGGAGACATTCCCCATTTTTAAAGACGAGGAATGATGATGGGTTTTTGGGATGATCTATATTTCCTCATCCGTACAAAGGTATCTATCCTGGCCGTCCGGATCCTGGAATGGATCGAGGATAATACAGGTATGAGGATGTAGGGATAAAGAAGGGAGAAGACAATGGGAAGATGTGACAACGAAAATGTGATGGTGGAAAAGGAGCGTATGGGACTCGTCCAGGCTCTGACCGTATTACATACCCTGCGCGATATATCAACAGATGATCATATCAGGGAAGCATTTAATGTGGTATTTGAATGGATAGACAATGCAGTCCTTTTGTTCAAGAAATTTGGTGGTTGTCATGAGTAGGACAGATATAAATGATCTGGCCGGGATCCTTAAAGCACTAAAGACTGTATGTGAAGAAAGCACAAGATGTACAGAATGTTTTCTGTATGATCCGGCAGAGAATGAAACGGCCTGTATGCTAGTGAAGGCAAAGGATGATTCCCTGGCCGGCAATATCAATGCGGCGCTGGAACGTTTAGAGTATATCAAAGGTCAGTCCTGTATTATGCCGGAATGTCCATATTGTCCTTCATGTGTTTATGGTCTTGTCATCTATCCAGAGGAAGCACATGTGTTTCCAGAAGAAGACTGTTCTACAGAGTGGCGGTGTTTGCTTGATGTAAGTGAACAGACTGTTGAGAATGGTCATGAGAATGGGGGTGACCATGTATGATCTATTTTTTCACAGGGACTCCCGGATCAGGGAAGTCACTGCATATGGCCATGGTCATAGATAAAGAACTCCGGAAAGGTAAGAATGTCATTGCTAATTTTGAGATAAATGAGGATTCTTTTAAACGTTTCAATGAAAAGCATCCTGGCCGGCTGGGGATATTTATGTATGTTTCTAACCAGGAATTTCTGACTAATGCATATAAGTCATATTATAACGGCAGACGTTGGGTGAGTCCTCCAGCGGATAAGTTCTCTTATCTTGATGGACTTTACGGGTATGCATTAAAGTATCATAAGTTAAATTCTCGCGGCCAGATCATGGAGCATCAGACTCTTCTTGTGCTGGATGAGTGTCAGGATCTGTTCAATCCACGTTCCTGGAACCGGAAAGACCGTCTTGCATGGTGCCAGTTTCTGCGTATACATCGGCACTATGGATATGATGTCTATCTGATCTCTCAGGATGAATCTGTCATAGATAAGCAGATCCGGCAGATCATCGAGTTTGAGTATACGCATCGTTGTGTCAATAATTACAGGCTATCCGGCCGGATCATGGGACTCTTGTCTGGCGGAAAACTCTTTGTATATGTCAAAAAGCTGCGCAATGTAAAGAAAAAGGATGCAAAGGTAAAGTCCCATTTCTTTTCAGGACAGCAGAAATATTATGACTTTTATGACAGCTACAAGCTGTTTGGGCAGGAATCCGCCGGAGCTCCTGCGGAGGCGGATAACTGACCAGAACAGCGCAGGAGCGGCAGAAAAGGGAAAATAATATTAATGCCAGGATAAAAGGCGCGTGCATTTTACCCTTTACCGTAGGGGCGCACGTTTTAGCCTTGTTCATGGGTGGCGCCTGCGCCGCCCATGGTCTTTAAAGGATAGTGCGCGGGTTCCTGCGGTCAAGGGCGCGCAGTTCCCTAGGGTCTAGTATTACCCCTAGGGAACTTCTGAAACATGAAACATTTTTGAGTTTTTGCCGGATATATCAGAAAAAAAGTTGAAACATTTGTTGAAACATCTTCTGAAACATGGCAACTTCTGAAACATTTTAGTCCTAGTTGCGTTAACGCAACCAGGGATCAGGGAATAAATAAATTGGAGAAAATGAGAAGATGGACGATAGGACACAATCACGTAAATGGCTCCTTACGTTCAATAATCCGGAGAAATACGGGTTCGACCATGACAACATAAAAGCGGCATTGTCCACGATCAAAGATCTCACTTATTGGTGTATGTGTGATGAGATCGGAAAGGAAGGCACTTATCATACACATCTTTTTATCTTCCGTAAAAATACCATGCGATTTTCTATGATAAAGAATAAGTTTCCAACGGCACATATAGATTACTGCCGGGGGACTACGCAGGAGAACCGGGAATATATCCGCAAGGAGGGAAAGCATAAGGGGACAGATAAAGAAGAGACGAACTTACATAACACTTTTGAGGAATATGGTGAATGCCCCCAGGAAGAACAGGGAAAACGTAATGATCTGTCACAGCTCTATAACATGATCAAGGATGGTATGAGTAATTACGAGATATTGGAAGCCAATCCGGAATATATGCTGAAGCTTGAAAAGATAGAGACCTGCCGTCAGGTACTCAGGCAGGAAGAGTTTAAGAACAAGTTCCGGGAATTGAACGTAGAATACTGGTTTGGTAAGACAGGCCAGGGTAAGACGCGCAGAGTCATGGAAAAGTTTGGATATGAGAACGTGTACCGGGTGACCGACTATATGCACCCATTTGACAATTATAAAGGTCAGGACATCTTAGTCTTTGAAGAGTTTCGCAGTTCCTTGAAGATACAGGACATGCTGAACTACCTTGACGGCTACCCGCTGGAACTGCCGTGTAGGTACAACAATAAGACAGCCTGTTATACAAAGGTCTACCTGCTCAGTAATCTTTCATTGAAAGAACAGTATGTAGACGTCCAGCGGAATTATGAAGAGACCTGGAATGCATTTCTCCGGAGGATATCATGTGTGAAGTGTTTTGGAGATAAAGGCCTGCTCTCCTACTCTTCCGTGCATGATTTCCTGTATGGTTTCAAGCCTATAGAAGAATGGGCGCAGATAGATAAAGATGTGGAAGTACTGTGGCTGTAAGATGCTGCGCAGATGGAAATGGATCTGGATGATGAAAAAGGTTAGGGGTGGATGGATATGTTTTTTTCTTTGTTAAGTTTTTTAAATGTTATATTTTTTGTCTATTTTTTTATTACTTGCATTTTGGATCTATCCAGAAGTGGAAAACCTATGTGGCTTTCTATACTTATGAGTCTTGGATTTTATTTAATAGCTTTCTTGATAGTCGGTGTCTTGCTTTATGTATATCTTTTAGTGTCTAGTAAATAGGGGGTGTGAAAATGTCTATCTTAGAAGTTATGGTATATGGATATGTGGCATGTCGTTACTTTTGGATGCTGGTGGATCCTATAACGGAATAGAAAGGTATGGTGAATGATATGGGGATGATGTATGAACAGGAAAAGATCAAGAGTGCAAAAGGAAATGACAGCATTGGATTGATGTCTACGGATATCAATAGTGCTACGGAACTGTCAGTCAGTGCGGTGCCGATCAGCTATAACGTGTATATCGGGGATGACCTGATCTATCCATTCAACTGTCTGGGAAATGCAGAGAAGCTGTATCAGATCATCAGGGCCGATATCAAAGGCGTTGAATGGGAAGGGTGATATCTTATTTTTTAGACCGCTTAGGTTTCTCTACTTCTTCCCAGGCGCTGTTTAAGTATCCATGCTTCTGATCGTATTTATACATAGTTGTTTTTCCTCTGTAAGGAATATGAAATCTGCGGAAGTATTTGAGTCGTCTTTTCTTTTTAGGCTTTTCTTCCTTGGTTTTTATTTCTTTAAGGGATGGTATGGCAAGCTGCTTGAATATGTAGATTAGAAAACCGGCCATAGTGATGATCTCTAAGCAGTCTTTGATTTGTTGCACGGTAATCTCCTTATTTTTTCATTTCTTCCCATATGCTTTCTATGTATGCTTGTTGTTTTTCATATGGTGTTTGTGGCAGTTTTTCTTTGTATGTTTTTTTATGATATTTATATTTTTTACCGATGTTGTGGGTTTTTAACCATAATTTCATATAGTTTCTTTTTTTCCATGTTTTTGTGCCGTTTTCTACAATAACAGTAAAAAATAATACTAATAACCAAAATATACGGTTTTGTTTAATGGAAAAATATTCTATCAGGAATGAGATTAACTGATTTATAAATTCAAAATAAGTCATTTTATTATTCCTTTTGTCATTTTTAGTTTATTGTATAATATGGAGGAAAATATGAGGTTTTTAAAACGGTTTTGTTGTATAGCATTAAGCGTTATTATTATTTCGTTGTCTATTGGTACAAGATATTTTGATTCTAATCATATGGAAAACGTTGAGGCAGTGGCAGAAGGTGTCGCAGTTGGATTATCAGCGGCGGCTATGTATGCAATCTGTTTTTATATTGGTACAGTAGCTTATGCTAATGCACCGATTGAGATGAATAACTTGTCTGATGATCAGATAGTCAGTATGGGACATAGTACAATTACATATATGGTCAATAATGGTTTATTAGATTCTCTTTCTACTCCTTCTGCTTCAGTTCCAAGTCCTCCAATGATTGGTTTTATTGATAAAGCAGGGCAAACTGTTGCTTTTTCGGAAGAAGCAGCTCGGCGTATAGCGGCAACTTCGTTATTACTTATTCAGATGAGTGCTAATTCGCCTGATAATGGTGACGATGACGATGGTAATGATGATGATAACAATGACGATGATGAAAGTAATATACGTGTGTCTAATGGGTTAATTGAAGTTGCTAAAAATCCAAAGGATTTATTTGCTTGTTGTGGTGTAGGTTTTGCCACTATCCTTGGTTCTGTGATAAGGGAACAGTATGATAAATACCAAAATGGTGAGGAATCTATTTATCAGATTGAGATGGAAAAACAGTTTTTTACAGATTATGAAAAAATAAGAAATCCAGATGGTACCTATAATATAATTGGTTTTGCACGCACAGCATTGTCTTCTATTAACGATTATAATACCTGGAGTGTGATATCATCTGTGTCGGATAAAGTGTGCCTTGTGCATGATGTTGCTTCAGCATTTCCTTATCGATACAGAATCTATTCTTTATCTCAATATAATTCTTTAGTAAACTTAGAATTTCAAAAGAGTTATTTTTCTCCATCTGGGAATCGCTCTTGGAACGATACTACAAGTAGTATTCATTCTAATCTTTCTATATCGGTATCTTTTAATATACCTGTATTTGGTTCATTGGAATCATATACTAATGCTTTTAATTCTGGGGATTATTCTGAAGCGTTAAATTATTCAGAAGGCTATCGTATTGCTGATTGGATCCAGGACGATTGGAAAGGGAAATTATTGGATCCGCTTACTGGTTTGGAAGCTTTAAGTAATTGGAATAATATTGCCCTCCATCAAGGTCTTAATGCTTTAGGTAATGAGATTGATGCTGATGCTTTTGATGATTATCTGCGGGATTATTTTGCAAATACAAATCCAGATGATTATCCGTTTCCGAGTCCTGATCCTTCTAAGACTCCTATCATATGGCCGTCTGGTTCTCTTGATCCGGATACTACTGTTGATCCTTCCAGGAATCCAGCTATCTTTCCTGATCCAAGCATTAAACCAGATCCTGATCCAGGTACAGATCCTGATCCAGGTGTAAAACCGGGTCCTGGGGTTGATCCTGATCCAGGTACGAAACCAGATCCTGATATTGTAGAATTACCAGCAGATGAACTTGTACCTTCTATATCTGATTCTATTGGGGATTTAAATATAGATCTAAAGGATAAATTTCCATTTTGTATTCCATGGGATCTATATTATCTGTTGACGTTTTTATCTAACTTATCTGATGATTCTGGGATATCGACTTATTCCGGTGATCATGGGGGTGGTGGTCATTCGCGGGAACCAGTAGAAAAGAAAAATGGTGCTCCGGTCTTTTGTTTGCCGATCGTGATAGAACGTTATGGGATTGAAGAATATATCATCATTGATATGTCTCCGTTTGAACCATTGAGTAAGATAAGTAGACTTTTGTTTACCCTGATGTTCGTTTATACGCTTATCAACTGGACAGTAAAGATAGTATCTGTGAGAAAGGATGATTAATATGTGGAAGATCATAGAAGTTGTTATCATAGCTATTTATAGTATATTGCCGGACGATCCTTTTGTACCTATTTTGGAATCTATCCATGTTAGCGGCATGGAGTATCTTTCTTTTATGAACTGGTTCCTGCCTTTTGACATCTGTGCGGATATGATGCTCGCCTGGCTTAGCTGTATCCTGGTATATTATGCTTTTGTTCTTGTGAAGAAGCTGGCTTATATTGTTATCAAAGAGATATTCTCTAAGATCTCCCTTGTTGCTCTTGCTGGCGGGGCTGGAACTGTATAGAGGGATGTCTTATGAAAGGTTTAGGTGATGCATATGCGTAAGGTTATTGGTAGTCATATAGTGAATTTTAGAAAAAATGTCCATGTGTCTGTTCGGTTGGATCGTGGGATATATGAATATATCATGTCGATAGATGGCAATAACTTTTCAGACAGTTTAGAAAATCTGGTCATCGATCATGGCAAACTGACTGGAAGGCAATCCGATATCATTTATCATGCCGGAAGATTGTAATACAAAATACCTGCAGGTATATTGTAATACATAGTTCCAGGAAGTATGTATTACATTTTCTCGTAAAGGGGAAAGATTGTTTTTATGGCAGTCTTTCCTCTTTTTCCTTGTTCACCGTTTTTAAGAAAAGTGAGTGGTCGGCTCTGCCGATTGCCCGGAACGGGAACCCATGGGCGCAGGGGTTCCGGGCAAAACGTATTGTGATGTTATTGGTATTTTGTATACCAAGATGTAGGTCATGGAAGTCTTGGTCCCCCTCGGGGGATCTAGGGGGGACTTTAAATCCTACCGCTGTCCCGTAGGGCTATGCACCGTAGGGAACACAAGGTTTTTAGGACGAGTCCGGCCTATTAAGTATAGGAGCGGATAATGTCTGCTCTTTGCATAGCGTCATCATGTATATCCGGTGAAGTATTCTCACAGCTTCCCAGCAGATATAAGATCTCATGTCAGCCACATAAAAAGACCATGTTGTAAAGGGCGCGTAGCGTTCATATACCCTTTATGACATGGCCTTTTTATGACATCGTGGAAAAAATGAAACTACAAAGGAGGATGACATGGGAAACTACATAACGGAAAGACAGAGATATGGTATTGAGTTACTGCTCAAAGAAAAGTACACTAAGCCACATATCGCCGAAGTCCTGGGCATCAAGTATAATACGCTCTACAAAGAGATAGAACGCGGCACCGTGGAACAGATGGACTCACAACTCCGGGTATTTAGAGTCTATAAAGCAGACTATGCCCAGATGGTGTATGAACGCTCAACATCCAATCGCGGCCGTAACCTCAAGATCGGGTCGGATCATAAGCTGGCGGCATACATAGAAGAGATGATAAGGGAACAAAAGTATTCACCTGAAGCCCTCCTCCTGCATGCCAAGAATGAAGGCCTGCACTTCTCTACTACTCTCTGCCCTAAGACTATCTACAACTACCTTGATATGGGATTGTTCTTGAATGTCACTAATGACGATTTGCCTTATAAAAAGTTTCATAAGAAAAAAGAAAAAGAGGAGAAGTCTACGGTCTCTTTGAATAATCGGAAAGGCCGATCGATAGAAGAACGGCCAGTATCTATAGCCGATCGGGAAGAATACGGCCATTGGGAGATGGATACTGTTGTTAGCGCAAAAGATACAGGAAAGTCCTGTCTCTTGGTTCTGTCGGAACGTATGGGCCGGGAAGAGATCATCATGAAGATACGGAATAAAAAGTCTTCTACGGTAGTCCGCGCTCTCAATCGCTTAGAAAAGCGGTATGGCAGTAAGGGATTCCGTGAAAAGTTTAAGACGATCACCTGTGATAATGGCGTTGAGTTCCTGGATGTAAAAGGCATAGAAAAGAGTATCTACACTAAACAGCCCCGGACAACGGTCTATTACTGCCACCCATACAGCAGCTATGAACGTGGTACCAATGAGAACATCAACCGCATGATCCGTAGATTTTTCCCTAAGGGAACAAATTTTGATGATGTGACTCCCAAGCAGGTGGCCATGGTGGAATCCTGGATCAATAATTATCCCAGGAAGATTTTGGGCGGTCTCTCAAGCAATATGTATTTGAGACAGATCGGAGCGGCTACAGCATAAAAGCCCCTCCCCTGGAGATGGGGAAGGGAGGGGTTGGGGAGGGATTAGGAATGGTACCATAAGTACTTTTATTTTTTGTACCCAAAAATAAGGCATTAGTAAAAATATATAATAAAACAGGCTGTATGCTCTCGGATCCGGGTGGTATACAGCCTGTTTCCTTGTGAAAATCTCACAAAAATTTTTAAATCTTGATTTTATTGTTGCAAATCAGCTCAATTCTGGAACATATCCACAATCTGACGCAGTTTCACCACATTCTCCGCATTGTTCTCCATCAGTTCCACATTCCCTTCAACCAGCTGGGACACATCCTGTGTTTTCTGCGCAATGCTTGTGATATTATGTGCTGCCTCTCCGACTGTTGTTGTGATGCCATTGATGGAATCCGCTATCTCCACGATAGCCTCCAGCAGCGTATCTACTTCCTGGCCGATTGCTTTCATATTGCCTTCAAATCCGGAAGCATCCTCAGTATACTTCTCCGCCACATCCATAAAGCCGCTGTAATCCTTAAGTACAGTCTCCTCCAGGAATGCAAGCGTCTCCTGCATACAGGATTCCATATTCTTTACCGCCTGATTTACTTCGGTGGTAATTCCATTGATATTGCCGACCGTAGAAGATGTCTGGGCCGCAAGTCCGCCGATCTCATCCGCCACCACAGCAAATCCTCTGCCCGCTTCACCGGCTCTGGCCGCCTCGATAGATGCATTTAAGGCCAGCAGATTGGTCTGACTGGAAATATCCAGAATAGACTGGGTGAGCTGGTTTATCTTCTCCACCGCCTTGGCCTGTTCCATGGCCGCTGCTGTCTTCTCCTGTACCGACCGATACATCTGCGTGGTCTTATCCTGTGCCACACCTGTGGTATTCTTCAGATTATCCGCACGCTGTTTGCTCTCTACGGAAGCCTGTTCTCCTTCTTTGGAATTATCCCGAATCGTCTGTGCCCGTTCTTTTACCTGCGCCACTGTATTATTCACAGTCTCCATGGCCGCTGCCGTCTCTTCCATAGCCGCCGCAAGTCCCTGTGTCGTTTCAGAATTTTCGCCGCTCATGATCTGTACCTGATCTGTAATGTTCGTAAGCTGTTTAAGCGTATCGTCCAGATCGGAATGGGCTCTTTGGATATCCACCACCATGGAGCGCAGACTCGCCCGCATTTCCCGCAGAGAATTGGCCATGTTGCCGCTTTCATCCCTCCGCTTACAGAGTCTTTCACTGTTCTCATTTTTCTGAAAATTAAACTGAGCCGTTTTCTCCACTATCTCGTTAATCTGGGTGATCGGTCTTGTGATCACACTGCCAATCACTGCCCCAATGACCACAGAAATACCCATCGCAATAAACGCGCCGCACAGAATCAACAGTACAATGTGTGCCGCCGCACTCTTCAGTTCATCTTCCGGCGCCGTCATCACATACCGCATATTATTTCGCAGCGTCATATAACACAATTCTTTGGCCTCTCCCTGGAACCGGTAGCTGAGCGCTGTTCTCTCCTTTGCCGGGTCGATCAACGCCTGCTTTAAACTCTCCGCTCCCTGCAGACTGCCAATATCCGTCCCTGTTTCCAGATCCTTATGATAGACGATATTGCCATCTCCATTTGCCAGGAAAGCATATCCGCTCTCAAACAGGCCGGCACTGTCTATCGCATCAGTAAACTTGCCAAAATCAATATCCATACCGATGATACCGATGGACTCGCCGTCAATAACGATGGGAATGACATAAGACACCATATAGACATTGATATTGGAATTTAAATAGGGATCCATCCAAAGCGGTGCACCGTGCTGCACCGGTATGTAATACCAGCCCACATGCTCCAAATCACTGGGATCATACATTGTAAAATCTGTGGGTGTTACACTGGTAAATTTTTCTCCATCGCTGTTTCTGGTAAGGAATACTCCGCTGTCCGGCTCTGTAAAATCCGGATTATAACGGATGTAAGCCGTCAACGCACCCTCCGTATTACCGCCGATCTCATATAACATCTGTTCCATGATCACGGTAAAAGCATCCACATATGCTTTATCGCTTTTAAAAGCTTCCACATCAGTAAGCTGCTGCAATACTACGCTGTATGCCGTGTTGACAGACTGCTCCACCCGCTCAAGCTGAGCCTCCATCTGCGTTCCCTGATTTTCACAGACATACCGCATCTCATCCTTGGAATCCTCGTATTCACTTTTGCCGGAGTTGATGATACTGATTCCGCCGCAAATCCCTGCTGATAAAAGAGAACATACCACTACTGTCAAAATAATCCTAGCCTTGATGCTTTTCATAATGCCGCTCCTTTATGCTGTTTATTCTTGTCCCGTTATGATCCTGGCAATCTGCTCATCGCTGGCATCTGCCGGTATGTGAAAAGTCCCGGTTCTAAGTTTCTTGTCATACCCCTTCTCACACAGATAAGTATCGAATGTCTCCGCCGACATGACCACACCTGCTTCTTTCAGCTTGCGCGCCACCGTATAGGAACCATCGCCGCTGACAACCGTGACCGTCTCCATCTTCACGGAAGAGGACGGCGTATCATCTTGTCTGGTCATCTCATTCGTGTTTTCTTCCGGCGTTTCTTCAGAAGACGGTTCTTCTGTGGCAGATTCTGTTTCCGGCAATTCTATTACCACCGGTTTCACCGCTGATGGCAGTTCTTCCTCCGCTGGTTCCAACTCTTCTTCCTCTGCCGGTTCCAAATCTTCTTCCGGCTGCGCCGGCTTACTTTCCGGTTCCTGCTTGACTGCCGGCAGTTCCTCCGGATCTATATCTTCTATATTCTGTTCTCCCTGCGTCTGCTCCTCATCGGCACCCATATCCGCCAGATAAGTATCCTCCTCCATGCCCAGTTCTTTGGCTCTTTGGATGATCTCCTCATCTGTCATTTCTCTGGGACCGGACAGTGCAATTCCCATAATGACCGCCGTTACCACAATACCGAGGCCGAGTCCCCGCAAATAATATTTCCGCTCCATATCGCACCTGCTCATCTGTCGTCCCTACACGCCTTCAAACAAATCTATGACCAGTTTCACCTCACCGAGTCCCAGCCCCAGTTCTTTGGCGATCGCCATATTCGATTTACCTGCTTTATGCAGTTCTAGGATCCGTTCATTACTGTTACGTCCGTTATCCTTGCCCTTGGCAAACTGAATCTCCACGCTGCGGGCATCCTCCGCAGGCTCCCTGCGAAATCCTCTTTTGGCCTTTGTCCTGCGTTTCAGGCCCTCCGGTTCCTCCTGTCTGGCACCGAATATTCCCATACTGGCAAAAGCCTCGCTGGTCGTCATCTCCTGCTGCGGCGCCACATAATCGCCGTCAGGCTCATGCAGTATCTCTACCCGCTTAGGGCGGATAGGCTGAAATTCTATCTCTTCGGTTTGTTCTTCCGCATCAAAACCGGACGCTGTCTCCTCTTCCGGCAGATTCACCGGAATCTCTTCCACCGTCCTGTCCTCATCACCAGTCAATGCCTGCACTTCCTTAAGCACATCCTGCTGGTATTCCCTTGCACTGTGAAGCGACAACAGATCCGTTCTGGTATCCTGTACAGCACCCATCACAGATTCCACTGCTTCCTGTACAGCCTCTTTCGCCTGTCTGGCCGTATTTTCCGCCTCCTGCACCTTTATGATCGCCGCCTCGGCAGCATCTTCCGCATCCTGTATCTTCTGTGCCGTCTCTTTGGCCGTGACTTCCGCATCTTTCACAGTCTGCCTGATCTCCTCAGACGCCTGTGTGGCCTCATTGATCGTCATCATCAGATTATCGTGTTTATCATTCAGCATATCATAGAGAAACACGACCTCTTTATGGTTTTTATTGATTTCCTCAAGCACGGTATCGGAATACTCATTCACCGCCATGATCTTCTCATTGGTCACACGCTCCATGGCGCGCTCTGTCTTTTCTATGGAATAGTTGATGGTCTCATCGACAATGTCTGATATCTTCTCCCTGACATCCTTCACCTCAGCCTCCACCATTCTCCTGACTTCAGCCTCACTGATCAACTGTACTTCCTGACTGGTATCTTTCTTTCTGGCCGGCAGAAGATATCCCAACAGGAATACCCCTGCGCCAACGATGATCATAACGACCTCTATTACGCTCATGTTCTTTTCATTCCCTTCCGTAATCCGACACTATCTGGAAACATCGAAGGTACTTACTCCCTTCAGAAGTACCTTTCCATCGGCCTCTTTCTTTGCACCCTTCCTGCTTTTTCCGCCATCTCCATGATACTCATTGCTTCCCTTGTCTTTGGCATCAAACTTACGCTCATGATACTCCGGCTGTTCCCCCTTATTGACGCGTTTGACCTGCTTCTCAACCTGCTTCGTCATCTGCTGCCCAAAGTTCGCCTGTTCCACCATACCCTTCGTATCATCATTGTGTTTGATCGTTGTATAATCCTGGGCCCTTGTAATCTGCCCCTGCAATTCCACAAATCCTATTGCCATCGCCCACACCCCTTCTTATTTTCTACATTGCATTCTTAGAACGGCTTCATCTTTACATCGCCTCTTTCCCTGACGAAACGACAGTAGTGAGAGGGCTTCTGTACAATCATTGAGACATCGCCGATACAGATCCTGGTACCCGGATAGACTACTCCTTTGACTCGTACTACCGTGTCTGCCGGATCTCCCGCCTGCTCCTCCAGTTCATGTAACTCCTTATTCGCTTCTTCAAGTGCTCTGGTCTTCTGCTCATTAGCCAACACCAGTGACTGCACATATTTTATCTGTTCATCGCTCAATCTTACACCCTGTGCGAGCTTCTGTTTGGTAGACAACAGAATCGGCTGCACCATCTGCAACGTTTTCATATCTTCATTGACCTGCTGCTGCAGTTGTTTAATCCGCTCTTTGACCGCAGGATCCGCACCGACTTCAATGATCGTATCAGCACCCATCTCAGATCCTAATATCTTCACATTGACGCTCCCTGTAGCACAGACTCTTCCGCCGGTGATAAACCCGCGCTTTCCGTCCACATTCACTTCCCCGCCCGCTGAAATCCTGCTATGCAGGATTGATTCGGAACTTATATATCCTTTCGCCTCGGCGGTGACATTTTCAAGAAACTTGGACACAATATTTCCCTCTGCCCTGAGCACACCCTTTCCCATGCCATTCATGCCCCTGGTGATAATGATATTGCCGCCCGCCTCCAGAACCGCACCTTCCACAACACCTTTCACCATGATGTCGCCCTTGGCCTTTACCTGGAAATTGGTGGATACATTGCCGTTGATCTGCACATTGCCATCATAGTCGATATTGCCTGTGGAATTGTCCACATTCTCCACCGATAACTCATCCGACACAAAAATTGCGCCGTCCACCAGTTCTACATGACCATCAACCATGGAAAACAAAGTCAGGCCATCCTCAGATTTCTCAATATTATGACCATAATTAAAAGTTACATTCTTCACCGATAACTCATCCGACACAAAAATTGCGCCGTCCACCAGTTCTACATGACCATCAACCATGGAAAACAAAGTCAGGCCATCCTCAGATTTCTCAATATTATGACCATAATTAAAAGTTACATTCTTCACCTCTGCAGGCATAATCTTGTCACCCATAATGGTGCTGCCTGCTACTCCCGGCTGTGCCGGATGAAGAACCGCCAGTACATCGCCCTTGTTGCAATGGTTTAGTATATTCAAATGAAAAAAATCTACACTGCCGTCTTCGTTTAAAGTCGGCCTTGCCTTTTTATCCGTATTAAATTTGTACTCGATATATGCGTCTTTACCCTGCACAGGAGCTTTGCCCTCTACCACCAGGATCTCCTCACAATACCGTCTCTTTTGGAAAAATTTAATGACTTCTTCCTTTTTAAGACCGCACTTGATGCCGCGCAGAATAAGGTCATGCACAAATTCCTGGGGCGTCATGTTCTCTCCACCCACAGAAGCCGCATAGAACTTAGCATAAGCCTGCATTTTATCAGGCGTGATCGTCAATTTATAACATTCTCTCTCCGGATATCTCGTCTGTGTATTAAGAAGGATTTCCGTTTCTTCTTTTTCTGCTGTCTCCAACGCCTTCCTGATTGCTGGCAGGTCACAGGCATACTCCTTCATGGTAAGATATTCAGCCACATCGTTGATATCGACAGGTTTTCCACCATCTGTTGGAGGAAATATCCTAAGTGCTGACATTTTCTCTCCATTTACCAATCTGAAATAACCGTTCATACACACCCCTATTTTCTTCCGTCAGCATCCGTTAGTATCCCGATATATTTGCCAAGCCGACCACGCATCTTCTGCAAAGCCCTGGTGTGCAGCTGCGATATCCTGGATTCAGACACTTCCAGGATATTACTTATTTCCTTTAATGTCAGTTCCTCATAATAATATAATACAATG
>CAMXIF010000009.1 GCA_947243845.1 uncultured bacterium | reverse complement strand
AGGACTACGAGGACGAGGCGTACTACGAAGATGATAGGTACGAGGACGAAGAGGATTACGAGGACGAGGCGTACTACGAAGATGATGACTACGAGGATGATGATTACGAAGATGAAGATGATGACGACTATGATGATGGTGTCATAGCGCGCTTCAGAGATTTTCTGTCTGAGATGAGTTCTCTGGATATGGTAGTGGCGATGCTCGGTATTCTGGTGGTGGCGGGCGCTATTATTACGGGGACCCTCTATTTTAATGCGAAGTCCATGGAAAAGCAGGTGGCAACGTTCGCGGAGGTCGGCGGTCAGATGGAAGGCGTTTCCGTAATCGGGGAGAGCGGCTTACTGGCAGTGTCGGAATCAGCAAAACTTGGCAATATGGTGGATAATGATTTTGATGAATCGGATCTGAACTGGGGAGAAGGCAGAGAGGACGAGGAGGAAGAGGATGAGAACAAAGAAGTTGAAGTGGAACTTCGCCTGACATCCATCCAGTCCGATCTGAAGATTAAGTTTGCCAACAAATCTTCCGGCAGACTGATCGGAGGCGTGCCCTTTGTGGTAGAAGTATCGGGCGGCGGCAAGACCTATGACCTGAAAGATGATGATAAGGACGGCATCATCTATCAGACGGGTGTCAGCGCCGGCAGTTACAGCGTCAAGATAAAGCCATTGGAAGGAGAAGCTTATCAGAAATATAAGCTGCAATCATCGGCAAGTACTGTTGAGGTCACAGACAAGATTGCCTATAAGAAGGTGGACGTGACGGATGAGGTCAAGAAAGAGTCCGAGATTAATGTGTCCAAGGAAGAGGCAGCGCAGCAGAATACGGTGGTGGAGTCTACCTTAAAGGATACTGTGGAATGGGTGGAATCGACCAAAACGCCGGTGGGCGGTGAAAAGGATAGTTATGAGGAAGTCCCGAAGGATAAGATTGTAGATCCCTGGGTAGTGGCAGGCGGTTATCGGAAACTGGTGGAAGGCGATCCAGACAACACGGAAGAATCGGAGGGTGGCGAGGCAACGGAGCCGGGTACCTCTGACGAGAACGAGAAAATAGAGGTCAGTCTGAATAGAACAAGTTTGGAACTGAAAGTGGGAGACCATGAAAGTCTGAGTGTGTCGGGCGGTGACAGCAGTAAATATTCCGTGGAGTGGTCAACTGATGATTCATCGGTGGCAACGGTATCCGGCGGCACAGTGACGGCGGAAGGTTCCGGCAGCACAACAGTCAGAGCAAAGGTGAGTGCAAAAAGTGAAGATGTCACCGTTACACCGTCCGAACTGAAATGTTCCGTGACGGTCAAAGAGGAGGAGCCATCTAAGAAAAAAGGAACGGTCAGTCTGAGTGAGACTTCTTTGACGGTGGAAATTGGAGCATCCAAGTCATTAAGTGTGTCGGGAACAAACGGCATAAACTATACGGTGGACTGGTCCAGCAGCAATGACTCTGTGGTGAGTGTATCAAGCGGCGGCACAATCACAGCAAACAAAGCCGGCAGTGCAACCATTACAGCCCAGGTGAACGCGGACAGTGATTCTGAAATTGAAGGTTCCAGTAAACTGACCTGTTCTGTAGAGGTCAAGGATAAGCCCAATAAAAAGGGAACGGTCAGTCTGAACGAGACTAAGATGGAAGTGAATGTCGGCGGCACCAAGCCATTAAGTGTGTCGGGGACGAACGGCATAAGTTATACGGTGAAATGGTCTAGCAGTAATGAATCGGTGGCGACTGTATCCGGCGGCGGAACGGTGACAGCGAGAAAGACTGGCACAGCAACTATCACAGCCGAAGTGAAGGCAGACAGCGGTTCTGAAATCGAAGGGTCTAATAAGCTGACTTGTGCCGTGACTGTGACAGAGAATAAGAAAGAAGTAGAACTGAAACTGAGTAAGACAGAATTACAGCTTGCTATTGGCGGCAAGGAGACTTTGAAGCTTACTGATGGAAGCGGTAATGCCTATGAGGCCACTTGGCGCAGTGAAGATGACTCTGTGGCTAAGGTATTTGATGATGGTCAGGTTAAGGGACTGAAAGAGGGAACTACGACTGTCAAGGCAAAAGTGAAGGATGTCAGTGGGGTTACTTTTAAGAATTCCAGTTTCTCATGCAAGGTCATAATCAGCAACAAGAATTATAAAAAAGTGACCATCAGCGGCAAACAAGAAGTGGGTATCGGTCAGTCGTTGACGCTGACAGCCAAGTCCGATCCGGAAGGTGCTGAGATTGTCTGGAGCAGCGAGGACGAGAAGAAGGCGAAGGTAGACAGTAAGGGTGTTGTCACTGGCGTGGCGGAAGGCAAGGTCAAGATCAGGGCAGCCTGTAAGGCAAATAAAGACATATATGGAGTTCTTGAGATTACGGTCAAAAAGTCAGTGATCGATCCGGCCACGAAGTTAAAAGACAAAGACGGCAACCAGCTCTATTATAAGAAGAAGTCTACAGGCGAATTTAAAGAGGCAACCTACCAGGATTATAAAGAGCGCAGTACCTTCTATAAAAAGGTAAAAGTGGCGTCCGAGTATAAATATACAGGATGGCAGACCATTGACGGTTTCGTATATTTCTTTGGCAAAGATAACCAGTATGTGACGGGAGATCAGGTCATTCTGGGAGCCAAGTACAGTTTTGGCAGTGACGGTAAACTTTCCAAGGGTTCCGGTTCTATGGGTATCGATGTGTCCAAGCACAATGGAAACATCGACTGGAATGCGGTTAAGAATTCCGGTGTATCCTATGTCATTATCCGTTGTGGTTACCGTGGTTACTCTACGGGCGTGCTGGTGGAAGACCCGATGTTTCGGAGTAATATTAAAGGCGCGAAGGCTGCGGGCCTCAAGGTAGGGGCATATTTCTTCAGCCAGGCGGTCAACGAAGTGGAGGCTGTCGAGGAGGCTTCCATGGCGATAGATCTGGTGAAAGGCTATGGGCTGGATTATCCGCTCTTCCTGGATGTGGAAGGCAGCGGCGGCCGCGGTGACGCGATTGGCCGGGATACCAGGACGGCAGTCTGCAAGACTTTTTGTCAGACGGTGCAGAATTCCGGTATTTCATCGGGAATCTATGCAAATAAGACCTGGTTTAATGAGAAAATTAATACCGGCAGTCTGACCAATTATAAGATTTGGCTTGCACAGTATGCCAGCGCGCCCACGTACACGGCTACCCGTTATGATATGTGGCAGTATTCTTCCAAGGGTAAGGTCAGCGGGATCAGCGGCAATGTAGATATGAACATCAGTTACATGAATTAGAAGCCAGGTGCAGGATGTCTATGGACATTCCGGCGATAGAATGATAGTATGTAGCATGGGAATAAAATTTTCGGAAAACAATTAATGGCTCTGACATGGAGGAAAAAATGAAAACTTATCTTGTGACAGGCGGCGCCGGGTTTATCGGTTCCAATTATATTCATTACATGTTTCGCAAATATGGCGATTCGATCCGTATCATCAATGTGGATGCGCTGACATATGCGGGTAATCTGGAGAACTTAAAGGACTTGGAAGCGCGGGAGAATTATACTTTTGTCAGGACGGATATCTGTGACAAAGAGGCAATCACCAGGATTTTCACGGAAAATGATATTGACAGGGTAGTACATTTTGCGGCGGAGAGTCATGTGGATCGCAGTATCAGGAATCCGGAAGTATTTGTGCAGACGAATGTTATGGGTACAGCGGTGATGCTCAACTGTGCGAAGGCGGCTTGGGAACTGCCGGATGGAACTTATAAGGAGGATAAGAAGTTTCTTCATGTGTCCACCGATGAGGTGTATGGTTCTTTGGATGAAGACGGCGGTTATTTCTACGAGACCTCGCCCTATGCGCCTCACAGTCCGTATTCGGCCAGCAAAGCTGGCTCCGACATGCTGGTAAAGGCTTATATGGATACCTATCATTTCCCGGCGAACATCACCAACTGTTCCAATAATTACGGACCTTATCAGTTCCCGGAGAAGTTGATTCCGCTCATCATCAACAATGCCTTACAGGGTAAGAAGCTGCCCGTGTACGGGGACGGTAAGAATGTGCGGGACTGGCTCTATGTGGAGGATCACGCCAAGGCCATTGATATGGTACAGGAAAAGGGCAGACTTTTTGAAACTTATAATGTGGGCGGCCACAATGAGAAGCAGAACATTGAGATTATAAAGATTATTATAGAGACACTCCGGGAGATGCTGCCGGAAAGCGATGAGAGGCGCGCCCATATTACGGAAGATCTGATCACCTATGTAGAAGACCGCAAGGGACATGACAGGAGATATGCGATCGCACCGGACAAGATTCGCAAGGAGATTGGCTGGGAGCCGGAGACCATGTTTAGAGAAGGTATCCGCCGCACCATAGAATGGTATTTTGCCCATGAGGACTGGATGAAAAATGTGACGAGCGGCGACTATCAGAAATATTATGAGGAAATGTATTCATAAAAGAAAGGCTGGACAACTTCTATGAAAGGAATCATTCTGGCGGGCGGGGCCGGGACAAGGCTTTATCCGCTGACTAAGGCAATTTCCAAACAGATTTTACCGGTGTACGACAAGCCGATGATTTATTATCCGCTATCAACGCTGATGCTGGCGGGTATTCAGGATATTTTAATCATATCCACGCCCAGGGATCTGCCCGTGTTTGAGGAACTTCTGGGGACGGGAGAGCAGCTTGGACTGCGGATGTCCTATGCGGTACAAGAACAGCCCAGGGGGCTGGCGGATGCCTTTATCATTGGCGCCGATTTTATTGGTGATGATAATGTGGCGCTGGTTCTGGGAGATAATATCTTTTATGGACAGAGTTTCTCCAGGGTGCTTCGGGAAGTGGCATCCCGGGAAAAGGGCGCTACGATCTTTGGGTATTATGTGAGAGATCCCAGGGAGTATGGTGTGGTGGAGTTTGATGAGAACGGCATGGCGGTTTCCATAGAAGAGAAGCCGGAACATCCGAAGAGCAATTATGCGGTGCCGGGCTTATATTTCTACGATAATGACGTGGTAGAGATTGCCCGCAATGTGAAACCTTCCGCCAGGGGTGAGATTGAGATTACGAGTATCAATAACGAGTATCTGCGCAGGGGAACGCTGCGGGTGGAGACGCTGGGACGAGGTTTCGCCTGGCTGGATACGGGCAATCATGATTCTTTGCTGGATGCGGCGGATTTTGTGGCGGCGTTCCAGAAGAGACAGGGACTGTATATTTCCTGCATTGAGGAGATTGCCTATAAGAGAGGATTTATTACAAGGGAACAACTGTTAGAACTGGCGGAGCCGCTGATGAAGACGGCCTACGGACAATACATGGTAGAGGTTGCAAATGGACTCTAAGAGAATGAGACGTGCGCTCTTTGCCATGATAGGCATATTTCTTCTGCTTATTGCGGTGATCGCGCTCACGAATCTTGACACGGTGATGAGTAAGCTGGGGCTTGCAGAGGAACCGGAACAGGAGATGGAAGCAACAGAAGAAGAGGCAGAGACGGATAGTGGACAGATAGGAAATGATCTGTCTGCTTTTCTGCGCGATGAGACCTTTTTTGATGAGGAGCCCAGATTTAAGAGTATTGAGACCTATGTTGGGCGGAATGTGTTTCTGATGATGAGTTCCGTGGCTAAGGATCTGCGTGTCATGGTGGTAGACAGCACGGGACGTCTGGTGACCGGTGCGCCTTTCACCATAGAAATACAGGGCATAGGGGAATATACGGATGAAGACGAGGACGGCGTTATCTATATTGAAGGTCTGAGGGCCGGGGAGTACGGGGTGTCGCTGCAGGAACAGACAGGGTTCCATGTGCCTAATACGGTTACGACCATCCAGGTGCGGCAGGAGATTGAATATCGGGTGCTTGATAATATCGAGTATCTGATGCTGACAGAAGATGATATCGATCCGTCCAAAGAGGATAAAGCGGTAAACGGCGCCGAGGAGGACGCGGACGGCAGTGAGAATACACAGATGCAGTTTGCAAACGGCGGTGCGAAGCTGGGCATTGATGTCTCCAAATGGAATAAGGAGATTGACTGGGAGGCAGTCAGTGACGAAGGCGTAGAGTTTGCCATCATCCGCTGCGGTTACCGGGGCGCTTCCAGCGGAGCGCTGGTCATAGATCCCATGTATGAGAAGAATATCCGCGGGGCGATTGATGCAGGGATTCCGGTGGGGGTATACTTCTTTACACAGGCATTAGACGAGGTGGAGGCTGTGGAGGAGGCCAGCATGGTAATCCGGCTGATCGAGGAGTATGATGTGGATTATCCGGTGTTCTTAGACAGTGAAAGTGCAGGCGGCAGCGGGCGTGCTGATGGCTTGGATGCGAAGGAGCGGACAGCTGCTCACAAAGCCTTCTTGGAGACGATCAGTGCGGCAGGTTATGAGACTGGCATCTATGCTTCCCGTAACTGGTTAAATGACAGGATAAATGTGACAGACCTGTCAGAATATAAAACCTGGCTTGCAGAGTATGCGGAAGTGCCGGCCTACGATGGATATTATGATATGTGGCAGTATACATCCAGGGGTACGGTGAACGGTATCGATACCAATGTGGACTTAAACCTGTGTTATATGAATATAGATACTTCCATAAATCATGCCAAGGGAGCAGCGGGATATTCCGGCGTGGTGAACGGTGACAGCGGCAATGTGCCGACAACAGACTAAGGAAAGGAAATGGGACAAATGGGTAAAATAACGGTGGAAACATGCGAGATAGAAGGACTTAAGATCATTACGCCGGCGGTGTTTGGCGATGCCAGGGGCTATTTCATGGAAACTTATAATTATAATGATTATAAGGAGGCAGGGATCGATCAGATTTTTGTCCAGGACAACCAGTCCTCCTCAGTCAAAGGTGTTCTTCGCGGCCTGCATTTCCAGATTAACTTTCCACAGGATAAGCTGGTGCGGGTAGTGAGCGGCGAGGTTTTTGATGTGGCGGTGGATTTAAGGCCCGGCTCAGCGACTTACGGTAAATGGAAGGGAGTAGTGCTTTCTGCGGAGAACAAAAAGCAGTTTTTTATTCCCAAGAATTTTGCCCACGGATTTTTTGTACTCTCGGATTATGCAGAATTTGCCTATAAATGTACAGATTTCTATCATCCCAACGATGAGGGCGGTATTATCTGGAACGATCCGGATATTGGTATCGAATGGCCGATTCCGGAGGGGATGGATCTGAATATGTCCGATAAAGATACGAAATGGGAGGGCATCAAAGCCTATACCGAAAAATACCGCTAAGGCGGAATAGAGGCCCTGCATAAGCAGAGAACTAAAAGGTTAGTGATATGTTTATTAAAAGTACGGATAAGACCAAAGAGCAAACTGAGAAGAGACGTTTTACGAAAAAGCCCGCAGCGATACTTATATTCTGGGGGCTTGGCCTGCTTCTTGCATTAGTGCTTGTCAGGCATCATAATCCCCTGGCGGATCAGGTGACGGAGCAGATGAAGAAGTTCAGCGGCTGTGTACTGATCATCTTTACCTGTATCATTTTTGCCATTTACTATGACAGGATCGTGACCATTCCGGTGGAATTGTTCCAGAGCAGACGTCTGATCTGGAAGTTGGCGAAGAATGATTTTAAGAAACGTTATGCCGGATCCTATCTGGGAATCCTGTGGGCCATGGCCCAGCCTGTGGTGACGGTGCTTATGTACTGGATTGTATTTGATAAAGTGTTCAATGCCCGGGTACAGTTTGTGGCTGGAGAGGGAGGAGAGGTACCGCCATATGTGCTGTATCTGACGGCGGGACTGGTGCCCTGGTTCTATTTTTCTGAAGCGATATCGCAGGGGACAATGGCCTTGGTGGAGTACACATATCTGGTGAAAAAGGTGGTATTTAATATCAGTATCCTGCCGATTATCAAGGTGATTGCGGCGACCTTTATCCATATATTCTTCGTGGGAGTGCTGCTGATCGTTGGTATCTGTTATGGATATACACCTACAATCTACACATTGCAATTAGTCTACTACAGTTTCTGTCTGTTTTTGTTTGTGCTGGCCTTGAGTTATCTGACCAGCGCGCTGGTAGTTTTTATCAGGGATTTACAGCAGATTATCAATATTGCGCTCCAGATCGGCATGTGGGCCACACCGATCATGTGGAATATCGATATGTTGCCGGATAACGTCAAAACGCTGTTTAAACTCAATCCGCTGGTATATATTGTAAATGGCTTCAGGAGCGCCATCTTTGATGAAGAATGGTTCTGGGAGCATTTCTATTCCTCCACGTATTTCTGGATTTTTACGATCAGTATGTTCTGTATCGGCACACTGGTATTTAGAAGGCTGCGGACACATTTTGCGGATGTGCTGTAAACACCCATGTAAAACGTCTGGGATGGAAAGTGTGACAGGGAAGGTCAATCAAACATGAAAGAGATTGCGATTGAAGTAAAAGATGTGGGAAAAGTGTATAAACTCTACGATAAGCCCTCTGATCGGATTAAGGACGCATTGGGGCTTGGGCGAAAGAAGCACTATACGGAACATCACGCCCTGAAGGGGGTCGATATGACAATCCGGCAGGGAGAGTGTGTGGGTATCATTGGCACCAATGGTTCCGGTAAGTCCACGATTCTTAAAATAATAACGGGTGTTCTTACGCCTACTTCCGGTGAGGTGGTCGTCAATGGGCGTATTTCGGCCCTCTTAGAGTTGGGCGCCGGATTTAATATGGAATATAACGGCATTGAAAATATCTATCTGAACGGGACGATGATCGGGTTCAGCAAGAAAGAAATTGACGAGAAACTGGAGGAAATTCTCTCTTTTGCGGATATTGGGGACTATGTATATCAGCCGGCAAAGACCTATTCCAGCGGTATGTTTGTCCGTTTGGCTTTTGCCGTGGCCATCAATATAGACCCGGAGATTCTGATTGTAGATGAGGCGTTGTCGGTTGGAGACGTATTCTTCCAGGCGAAGTGTTATCACAAGTTTGAAGAGTTTAAAAAGATGGGGAAGACCATTGTCTTTGTAAGCCATGACCTGAGCAGCATCAGTAAATATTGTGACCGTGTGGTGCTTTTAAATCAGGGTGTAAAACTGGGAGAAGGTTCCGCCAAAAAGATGATAGATACCTATAAACAGGTACTTGTGGGTCAGTATACGGCACCGGAAGCGGAGGAAGAGGAAAGACTTCTGGATGATGAGAAGCTGCGGGAGATGGCGGCAAAGGGTGTAGATGGCAGTAAGATTAAGAATGAGAATGTCAAAACGCCGGGAGCGGCGGAGAATCCGGAACTTTTGGAGTATGGTTCCAAAAAGGCTCTGATTAAGGAGTACTATGTGACTGACGAAAAAGGAGACAAAACTTCAGCGCTGATAAAAGGCAGCCGCTTCTCGATTCATATGAAGGTAGAGATGCTTGAGAAAATAGCCGCACCGATTTTTGCTTTCACCATCAAGAATGTGCGCGGAACAGAGATCACAGGCACCAATACGATGGTGGAAAAGGCTTTCTTGGAGGCGGTGGAAGCTGGTGAGGTGAAGGAGATCAGTTTTACCCAGGAGATGAATCTGCAGGGGGGTGATTACCTGTTGTCTCTGGGGGTGACAGGTTATGAAGGCGATGATTTCACCGTCTATCACAGGCTTTATGATGTGCTGAACGTGACGGTGATTTCGGATAAGGACACGGTAGGATATTACGACATGAACTCCGTGGTAGAGGTAAAGTAGATGGCACTATCCGGTCCCACAGTAAAGGCGGCCGGATAAACGCGTATAAAGGGGATTATCTGACTGATGAGTGGATTGAAAAATGGTTATGATTGGGCGGCCTATTATGCAGCGGCTTATGAAAAAGAGAGAAAACACAATACCCTGTTGGCGGGACAAGTTGCGGATTTGGAGCGGAAACAGGAAGATTATCAGGATAATCTGGAGCGCATTTATGCCAGTCCCTTTTGGAAGATGGTTGCTCCGATCCACGGATTGTTTTATAAGGAAGCGACTGTTACGGAATTGACGGATTCTGCTTCCGATGCACCATTAGACACACAGGAAAACGATAATAACGCGTGTTCTGAAAACGAAAAAGTGAACACCAAAGAGTACCTGATGGTGGAAGGCTGGAATGAGATTGATGTTCCGGACACGGATATCGTGTTGTTGATATATGGCTGTGGCGCGCTTGAACAGGACATTTTTGAGAAAATTAAGTCTTGTTTTAATAAAAATGAGTCGTGCGTGGCGGCATATGTGGATGAGGATTACTATGAGGAGAATCCGGCGCAAAGTGGGACACCCTGGTATAAGTCTGATTATGCACCGGACACCCTGTTATCTTATAATTGTTGGGGACATCTGGTAGCGGTCAAACGGGATCTTCTCTCGGAGATTGCTTACGGTGGTCTTGCTCAGTGCAGTGATGAGGAACAGCTGGCGGTGGGATTTTACGATCTGTGCCTGCGCCTGGAAGAGGCGGCGCTTAGACGAAGCGGCATGGACTATGGAAAGATGCGTGAAGCGGTGCGGCGTGTGGATGCAGTGCTTTATCATGGCAAGATTCCGGCAGACCTGAAGAAGGAGAAACAGGAGGAAGCTGCTGGTTATGGAGGGGAACAAACTTTTACGGGCGCGGGGGAAGCCTTTGTCCCTGTACGGGAGGATGCCCTGCGCAGGAGAGGGATTCGTGCGGACTTACAGTACGGTCCGGATCCCGGCCTGTATCATCTGGTGTATGATACTTCTGTGTCCGGCAGGGAACGCTGCGCCCGTGCGGGGAGCGCCGGCGGTGCGATCGCTCCGCATCGTGTGGTGTCTGTAGTCATCATCACGAAGGATGCGCCGGTTTCTTTGGAGAGATGTCTGCGCTCTTTTAAGACCAGGACGGCTTACCGCTATTACGAGTGGATTGTTGTGGACGCCGGGGAAAAAGAAGAGAACAGAAGTAAGATGGAACAACTGCAGAAGGAATATGGATTTATCTGGCTGGACGGTGTTGGGACCAAAGAACAGGGCGCTTTGTATCGTTTGGGTATTGAACACGCCAAAGGAGACCTTCTACTCTTTCTGGGCGATGATATGGAGATTATAGAGAAAAGCTGGCTGGGTCATATGGCAGGCCAGGCCTTGCAGTCCCATGTAGGGGCTGTAGGGGCAGATCTTTGGAGAACGGATACGGAACAGAATCTGCGGGCGGATGTGATACATGATGTGGAGATGGTACCGTTGGCCTGTTTGATGGTGTCCCGTGATAAATATGAGAAGGCGGGAGGCTTTGGTCAAGAGGGAGAAGAAAGTCAAGACAGCAGTGAACTCTGCCGCAGGCTGGAAGCGGCAGGTTCTTATAATGTAGTGCGTGGCGATGTGGCGCTGCGCCGCCACGGGGCTTCTGAGAGTGAAATGAGCCTGGAAGAGTTCTATACCGGTTCTCTGACGCAGGAACAGGCCCGGATGACGGCTGCAGAAGCGCTGCGGTTTTATCGGGATGCCTACAGACGAGAGAGAAAAAAGGATCAGGTGCTTACCGGAAAGTTGGAGGAGGCGGAGCGTAAGAGCGGTCTGCTGGGTACAAAGCTTGGTCAGATCAAAGGCAGTATATTCTGGCGGATGTCCAAACCTCTGCGTTCGCTGGTACACTGGATGCAGCGGACCAAGGAACGGATCGGGTATTGCGGCAGTGTCAAAGGTTTCCTTCGTAAGCTGAACGCCAAGATGATCGAGAAGAAAGCGCGGGCACAGCATGGGACAGCCAGCTTTCCGAGCGCGGAGGAAGCGGCCGCGCAGCGGGCCACCAGATTTGATAAAGCTATTAAGTTCAGTATTCTCATGCCCCTATACAATACACCGGAGAACTTTTTGCGACAGGCCATAGAATCTGTGACGGCGCAGACTTATGAGAACTGGGAACTGTGCCTGGCGGACGGATCTGATGAAGAGCATGGCGATGTAGAAAAGATTTGCAGAGAATATATGGAACTGGATAAGAAATACCTGCGTTCCAGCAGCAGTCTATACTGTCGTATCGTCTATAGAAAGCTGCCGAAGAACGAGGGGATATCCGGCAACACCAATGAATGTCTCTCCATGGCTTCCGGAGACTATATCGCCCTCTTTGACCATGACGATGTGCTGCATCCCAGCGTGCTGTATGAATATATGAAGGCAATCTGCGATAAAGGTGCCGATTATATCTACTGTGATGAGACTACATTTAAGGGACATAAAACCATTGACCATATGCTCACTCTGCATTTTAAGCCGGATTATGCACCGGATAATCTGCGGGCGAACAATTATATCTGCCACTTCAGCGCTTTTTCCAGAAAGCTATTGGACGGGACACAGCTGTTTCGTTCCGAGTTTGACGGCAGTCAGGATCACGATATGATCCTGCGCCTGACATCCCGTGCCAAATGCGTGGTACATGTGCCGAAACTCCTTTATTATTGGCGTTCCCATGAGGGCAGTGTGGCTTCCGATATCAATGCCAAGAGTTATGCCATTGAGGCGGCAAAGGGGGCAGTGGCCTCTCACCTAAGGGCACAGGGTTTCCAGAACTTTGAGATAACATCCACGAAGGCTTTTGAGACTATCTTCCGGATCAAATATGAGATTCAGGGCAATCCCAAAGTGTCCATCGTGATTCCCAACAAAGACCATCCGGAGGATTTGCAGCGCTGTATTTCTTCTATTTTGGAAAAGAGCACTTACGATAACTATGAGATTCTGGTGGTGGAGAATAACAGCACAGGTAAGGAAATCTTTGCTTATTATAAGAAGATTCAGGAGAATCCGCAGATCAGGGTTCTTAATTACAAGGGAGAGTTCAACTATTCCCGGATCAATAACCTGGCGGTGTCCAAAGCATCGGGAGAATATATCCTGCTACTGAATAACGATACCCAGGTCATTACCCTGGATTGGATGGAAGAACTTCTGATGTATGCTCAGAGAAAAGATGTGGGTGCCGTGGGTGCAAAACTTTATTATGAGAACCGGACTATCCAGCATGCAGGTGTAGTGCTGGGGCTGGGCGCGCACAGAACGGCAGGACACAGCCATTATGGTATCAGCCATAACAACCTGGGCTATATGGGCAGACTCTGCTATGCACAGAATGTGATGGCCGTCACCGGCGCCTGTCTGATGATGCGCAAATCCCTGTTTCAGAAGCTGGGCGGCTTGGATGAGGGTTTTGCAGTATCCCTAAATGATGTGGATCTGTGTGTCCGTGCCTGGAAGGCAGGATATGTGAATGTGTTTACACCTTTTGCGGAACTATATCATTATGAGTCGATTTCCAGAGGATTGGATGATAGCGGCGAGAAGGCGGAGCGGTACAATCGGGAGTCGGAAGCTTTCCGGGAGAAATGGAAGGGAGTCCTCGCCCAGGGTGATCCCTACTATAACCCGAATTTCTCCCTTGACCGGAGTGATTTTGTGTTGAAATATAATGGGGATTGCGTTTGATGAGTTGTACAGCAGGGTAAAGCAGCTGCATGAACGGTTGGATAGGGCAAGATGACCGGATGTAGATTACATGATTGGATAAAGGTGAATGTGCAAAGATAACGGGAAAAAGATGATGAGTGATAAGGAAAAAAAGATGGAAGTGGGAAAGATTAAGCTGGATCTGACCTATTATCCGGGTGAAGATTATTATGGTGACGGAGCGGTAGAGGATGATTTGTTGGATATCGTGAAAAACTATGCCTCGGTGGAGTATCCGCGGATCATTGAGGAGCGCAAAAGCTGGCCGCTGCTCTATCATCTTTCGCCCCTGCGGGAAAATATTGTAGAGTGGCTTCCTATGGAAGGCGCCAAAGTACTGGAAGTAGGGAGTGGTTGCGGCGCTATTACAGGTGCGCTGGCCCGCAAGGCAAAGCAGGTGGTGGGGGTAGACCTGTCCAAGAAAAGGAGTCTCATCAATGCCTATCGCCACAGCGAATATGATAATGTGACTATCCACGTAGGGAACTTCAGGGACGTGGAGCCGATACTGCCTGTGGACTTTGACTATATCCTGCTGATTGGTGTGTTTGAGTACGGACAAAGTTACATGGATACGGACAGCCCCTTTGCGGATTTTTTACAGATTGTGATGAAACATCTGGCACCCGGAGGGCGCGTGGTGATTGCCATTGAGAATAAATATGGGTTGAAATATTTTGCGGGCTGTAAAGAAGATCACCTGGGAACCTGGTTTTCCGGCATTGAGAATTATGCGGGCTGTGAGGAAGGATATTTGGGAAAGTGGTTTTCCGGTATTGAAAATTATGCCGGCGGCGACAATGTGCGTACTTTTTCCAGACAGGGGCTTGAGAAGATATTGGCTTCCTGTGGGATAGAGGAGTACAGTTTCTATTATCCCTATCCGGATTATAAATTCATGACGACACTGTATTCAGATGGGCGGCTTCCGGGGAAGGGAGAACTTTCCAATAATCTTCGGAACTACGACCGGGAACGGATGGATCTGTTTAACGAAAAGTATGCCTTTGACGGGATTGCAGAGGACAGGCTCTTTTCGGTATTTTCCAACTCATATGAAGTAGTCATCGGTAAAGAGCTACCTGTGCAGTATACCAGATATTCTAATGACCGTGCGCCGCAGTACCAGATCAAGACAGAGATCAGCAGAGGGGCACAGGGAGAGACTGTTGTTAAAAAACTACCGTTATGTAATGAGGCGGCAGAACATATTAGAGGAATAGAGGCCGCTTGTCGGAAACTGTCCGATCGTTATGAGGGAGGTAAAATACAAGTTAACAAATGTACCCTGCATGAGGAAGGAAACCATGTGTGGGATTCTTTTGAGTATGTACAGGGACGGCCCCTCACGGAACTGCTGGACGAGAAGCTGGAACGGAATGATATCGATGGGTTCCATCAGCTTTTTCAGGAATATGTGGAGCGGATTGGGTATCACGCGGAATATCCGGCGGCGGATTTTGACATGATTTTTTCCAATATCATGGTGCAGGAGGATACCTGGACGGTTATTGATTATGAGTGGACATATGATAAACCGATTGATCCCAAAGAACTGGCTTTTCGCGCAATCTACTGTTATTTATTAGAGGATGAAAAGAGAAATAAATTAAATGTAGATATAATTTTAAACTCTTTGAACATGAGTGAGAGCGATATGGACGACTGCAGGGTGCAGGAGAGGAAATTTCAGAGGCAGGTGACAGGACGGAATAAGTCCATGTCGGAGCTGTATGCCTGGATGGGAGCACCGGTCATCAATCCCTGGGACTGTCTGGAACGGGAGAAACAGAAATTAGTGCCCAGGAAAGTGCAGATCTATGAGGATTGTGGGGGAGGGTTTTCGGAAGAAAAGTCTTATTTTGTGCCGGAAGCCTATTTAAATGATGAGGATGTGGAACTGCAGCTTACGGTGGATAGCAACGTACAGATGCTGCGTATCGATCCAGCCATGGCATCCTGCGTGGTCAGCATAGAAGAAATGACGTTTAACGGCAAAGATGTGCCGATTCACTCGAAAGCAGTGTTTACGACCAATGGCAAGCTGCTCAAATCTTCATCGGGCGTGATTTTTGCCACCAGCGATCCGAATCTGAGCATCAATGTTGCGGGACTGGAACGAAAACCGCTGAACGTTCTTGGCGCGAAGCTGAAAGTGGTGATATTGCCGCAAACAGTGGCAGAGGATGTGACAGCGTCCATGAGAAGATGGATGTAAGGGAGGACAGGGTTTGCGCTTAAAGAGATTGCTCCGTCAGATATTGGAAAGGCGGCTGGACAGACGTTATAGAAAGAACCTGAAATTATATGAGATGAATTATGATACCAGACTGCAGGACGAGGAGGAAAATGCCGAACTGGAGACAGAAGGGGTTCCTGCTGATTTTGAGGTTCTGGTGTTTGGAGAAGGTGAGGAGGCGTCTGACGCCAGGGAACGGATTGCCGCTTTTTTTGCCAAATATCCACAGGTACTGTTTCTCTATGGAGATGAGGATATTATGGGTGATAAGGGCGGGTATCATTCGCCCTGGTTGAAGCAGGACTGGTCGCCGGACAGCTATCTTTGCCGGGATTATCTGGGGAGCCTGTTAGCGGTGAGAAGAGAACTTTATGAGCAGCTTACCGAGGCGCAGAGACAGGAGGAAGATGCCTGTCACGATGCGCTGGTGGAACTGGCGGGTGGTTATGAGAAGGGCTGTCAGCACATTGGGCATCTGCGGGAAATCCTTTTCCACCGAAAAGAGGACTGGCTGCCAGCGGGAGAGGGCAGACCCGGCAGAAGGCTTGCAGATGCGGCGCAGGAGGATATGGCACAAGGGGAAGCGCTGGTTTCCATCATCATACCATCTAAAGATAATCCGGAGATTCTAGGCAGGTGTCTGGAAACGGTTGCGCATACCGTACGGCAGCAGCCTTATGAGATTGTGATCGTGGACAATGGCAGTAACGATGGGAATCGCAAGATGATCACGCAGAAGATAGACGGCATCATGCAGGAATATGTCAATATCACGCAGAAATCAGGAGAAGCGCCGCAGAAAGCAGACAGGGAACAGAACGGATTGGAGACGAAAAGCTGTCTGCGGGAGATTCGCTATCTCTACCGTCCCATGCCCTTTAATTTTTCCCATATGTGTAATCTGGGAGCAGAAGAGTCCAGGGGAAACCTGCTCTTGTTTTTGAATGATGATATTGAGGCGGTATCTCCCGGCTGGCTGGAAGAACTGGCAAAGAAAGCCCAGAGAGAATGGGCAGGAGCAGTGGGAATCAAACTGCTCTATCCTGACTCTGACATGATTCAGCATACGGGTGTTGTCAATATTGTCCTGGGACCTGTGCATAAATTGCAGTATCAGAAGGATAACGATTGTTATTATGACGGTAGAAACCAAGGTGTATGGGACTATCTGGCCGTGACGGGAGCCTGTCTGATGATTCGCAGGGATGTGTTTGAGGAAGCGGGCGGCTTTGAAGAACAGCTGCAGGTGGCCTTCAATGATGTGGATTTGTGTTTTACGCTTTATGAACTGGGCTATCATAATATGGTGGTCAATACTTTTCATCTGGTGCATCATGAGTCTTTGAGTCGTGGCCGTGATGAGAGTGAGGAAGATCAAAAGAGGCTTATGCAGGAGCGTGATACGCTCTATGGCAGACATCCCAAGCTGGAGAGAAAGGATCCCTATTACCATCCCAGACTCAACAGAAAACGTCTGGATACCACCATAAGGCCTGCCTTTGAGGAGGGACGCACGATTCCTGACAGGCGGGTATGCGAACTGGCAGAGGATATCGAGGGTGTCAGGGAAGACGAGTGTCTGCGCCTGATCGTGGAACTGGCCACGTCCCGCAGGATACAGGGATATGCGGTGGTTCTGGGAAGTGATAATGCCTGCTTCGAGACGAGACTGCTGTTTCAGGACAAAGAGAAGGGCGACCTTTATCAGATGGAATACACGCCCCAGTGCCGCAACGACATCGCACAGAATATGCCGGATCAGAAAAATATCGCGCTGTGCGGTTTTGAGGTGGATATCATAGCGCCCCTGCCGCCAGGAGAATACCGGATCGGGGCGGTGTCCAGAGATGTGATCTCAGGGCTAAGGATTGTGCGGTGGATTAATGTGGCGATGGTGGTGTAGGAAAAAGCAGTCTACGGAAATTATCTATCCATGCAGGTGTCATCTATGCATCCATGTGAACAATTATATGTGAAAAGGCGACCTATGAATCCATCACAAATATATTTGCTACAGATTTCAGGTTGTGGTAAAATATAAAAGATTAATGAATTGGGTTTTGTTCTTGCGGAATGGGTGAGAAACAATATTATTTAAACAAGGAGGTTACGCAATGGGATATCAGGAGCAATTTGAATTCTGGCTGGAGGATTCCTACTTTGACGATGCGACCAAACAGGAACTTCTGGCAATCAGGAACGATGAGAAGGAGATTGAGGACAGATTTTATAAGGATCTGGCGTTTGGCACGGGTGGTCTGCGCGGCGTGATCGGAGCTGGTACGAACCGTATGAATATCTATACGGTGCGCAAGGCTACGCAGGGACTGGCCAATTACATAAAGAAACAGGGCGGCGAGAAGAAGGGTGTGGCAATCGCATATGATTCCAGGAGAATGTCACCGGAGTTTGCGGATGAAGCGGCGCTGTGTCTGGCTGCCAATGGTATCAAGGCTTATGTGTTTGATGCGCTTCGTCCTACCCCTGAATTGTCCTTCGCGCTCAGGGAACTCGGCTGTATTTCCGGTATTGTGATTACTGCAAGCCACAATCCGCCGGAGTATAACGGTTACAAGTGCTATTGGGAGGATGGCGCTCAGGTAGCGGCTCCCAGGGATAAAGAGATCATTACAGAGGTCAACAACGTGACCGATTATCATACCGTAAAAACCATGGACAAGGAGGAGGCGAAGAAAGCCGGCCTCTATGAAGTCATCGGCAAAGAGATTGACGACAAATACATGGTAGAATTGAAGAAGCAGATCATTCATCCGGAAGTGATTCAGGAGATGGCGGAGGATATGAAGATTGTCTATTCGCCTTTCAACGGGACGGGCAATGTGCCGGTGAGAAGGATTCTTGCAGAACTTGGCTTTAAGAATGTGTATGTGGTGCCGGAGCAGGAGATGCCGGATCCCGACTTTACCACGTTGGATTATCCGAATCCGGAGGATCCCAAAGCCTTTACGCTGGCGCTTAAACTGGCGAAGGAGAAGAATGCAGACATTGTGCTTGCCACAGATCCCGATGCGGACAGACTTGGCATCTATGCATTGGATACCAAGAGCGGCGAGTATGTGCCTTTCACAGGCAACATGTCCGGTATGCTGATTGCAGAATATATCCTGAGAGAGCGGACGGCTGCAGGCAAAATGCCTGAGAATCCGGCTCTTGTCACTACCATTGTTACCACCAATATGGCACGGGCAATCTCTGAGGATTATCAGGTGAAATTTATTGAAGTCCTGACAGGCTTTAAGTATATTGGTGAGCAGATTAAACTGTTTGAACAAAGCGGTTCCAACAATTATGTGTTTGGCTTAGAGGAGAGTTATGGCTGCCTGGCGGGTACACATGCGAGAGACAAGGACGCCATTGTAGCTGTAATGTGCCTGTGTGAGATGGCGGCATGGTGCAAGAAACAGGGTAAGACGGTGTGGGATCAGATGATCACACTCTATGAGAAATATGGCTACTTTAAAGAGAGCCAGTATTCCATTACCATGAAGGGTATCGATGGAGCAAAAGAGATTGAGGAGCTGATGAATAAGCTGCGCAAGGATCCGCCGAAGAATTTTGGCGAGTTGAAGGTCAAAGAGTTCAGGGATTACGATACCGGAAAGACTCTGAATTTAGAGACCGGTGCAGAGGGCGAGACGGGACTGCCCCAGTCCAATGTGCTGTATTTCGATCTGACCAATGATTCCTGGTGCTGTGCAAGACCTTCCGGCACGGAGCCGAAGATCAAATTCTATATGGGCGTGAAGGGAACGAGCCTTGAGGATGCACAGGCTAAACTGGATCAGTTGACGGAAGACCTTAAGAAAAATTTGTAAGAAAAGCATGAAATCGCCCTGCGGTGAGCAGGGCGATTTCATTACACCTTGTAAGCAGGAGGCGTGGCAGTGGGCAATCGGATCTGGAAGATGGATAATGTGAGAAAGACCATAAATTACCTTAAGAAGAATGGCATCAGTCATGCATACTATGCGGCGAAGGAGCGTGTGGAGGAAGAGAGAACGGCGAATTACTGCTATATTGCTCCTATGGAAGAAAAGCTTATGAGACAGCGGCGGGAGATGGAGAACAATCCCTGCCTGTTCAGCATTGTAACACCGGCTTATGAGACAGAAGAGACTCACTTGCGGGAGATGATTGCGTCTGTGCGAGCCCAAAGTTATCGCAAGTGGGAACTGATCATTGTGGATGCATCGGAGAGTGACCGGGTGGAGAATACGGTGCGTCAGGTGACGGAAGAGACGAAAGACATACGTATTAAGTACCGCCGTCTTACGAAGAATCTGGGAATTTCCGGAAACACCAATGCCGGTATTGCACTGGCGGCTGGAGAATATATTGCACTTCTGGATCATGATGATTTCATAACACCCGATGCTTTATATTGTATGGCAGTAGCCGTACAGGAGAGTCGGATGCAGAGTTGTGCTCCTATCCTGCTTTATTCAGATGAAGATAAATACGATGAAACGTCTAAGATATTTATCTCTCCTCATATAAAACAAAAGTTTAATCTGGATTTAATGCTATCAAATAATTACGTGTGTCATTTTATGGCGGTAGAGGCAAAGACCATGAAAACATTGCAACTGCGCGGAGAATACGATGGTGCACAGGATTACGATCTGGTGTTACGGATTGTGGATAACTTATTAAAGAGGGGATTTTCAGGTAGAATGGACAGCGTGATTGTTCATATTCCAAGAGTACTCTATCATTGGCGTTCCCATGCCCAATCTACAGCGTTGAATACACAGAGCAAGACCTACGCTTACGAGGCGGGCAGGATGGCTTTGGAGGATTTCTGCAGAGGGCAGGGCTTTGCGGCGCAGGTGGAGCACAGTCTGCATCTTGGATTCTATGACATCTGTTATGAACCGGATATTCTGACGGCCAGGTCGGATGTGGGCGTTGTTGGCGGCAGGATTCTGGATGCCTGTGGCCGTATTTATGCAGGTGGTTATGATGAGATGGGTAGATGCCTGTTCCAGGGATTAAACAGTCATTATAGCGGCGGCAGTACACACCGGGCGGTCTTAAAACAAGACTGCGAGGCGGTGGATGTCCGCTGTATGCGGGTGCGGGAGGAACTGCAGCCGGTCTTTATACAGATTCTGGGGATACCCTACAGGGAGAGAGTGGTGCAGGTTAAGACAAGACATGGGAAAAAAGATATGATTATTGCCAATGTGGCGGGGCTTAACTGTGATGAAGCCGGTTATCGGAAGCTGAGCCTGGTTTTTGGACAGGCTGTGCGCAATGAGGGGTATCTGGCTGTGTGGGATCCGGAAATTACAATCAGACTATAAAAACTACAGATAAGAACACTATAGAAAAGCTACAGATAAGAACATTATAATAATAGAAAAACTACAGATTTATATTATATACAGAAAAACTACAGATTTATTATAATAGAAAGACTACAGATAAGATTACTATAGAGAACAAGGAAATAGAATAGGGAAATAGAATACGAAAATAATAAAGCCATAAGACATGGATGACAAAATTAACGGATAAAGGATGTTGGCAGTAATAAGGAAGTCAGAGACGGGGAAATATGATGAAAAAAGTCAAAACGACAGGGAAGGAACCGCATCATGACAGGCAGGAAAGCGGTGGAGAAGTTCGCTCCACGATCATCATTCCCAATTATAATGGGATAGAATACATTGAGAATTGCCTGAAATCCTTGGAGGCGGAACCAGCCAGAGTGATTGTGGTAGACAATGGCTCTACGGATGGCAGCAGGGAACTGGTGGAAGAAAAGTTCCCGTCTGTGAAGGTAATTGCGCTGGAGGATAACCAGGGCTTTTGCAAAGCGGTAAACCTGGGGATTACAGAAAGTAGAACAACATATGTTATTTTATTAAACAATGACACTGTGGTCAGGCGGGGGTTTGTGCGTGCCTTGGAGGAGCCGCTGCAACAGGATAAGAGGATCTTTTCAGGGGCAGCGCAGATGATTAATCTGAAGAAGCCCCACTTGATAGATGATGCCGGGGATTATTACTGTGCACTCGGCTGGGCCTTTGCGGCTGGTAAGGATAAGGACAGGGAGGCGTATCAGCGGCAAAGAGATATTTTTGCGTCCTGTGGGGGTGCCTGTATCTATCGCCGGGCGATATTATCCAGGATAGGGCTTTTGGATGAAAACCATTTTGCCTATCTGGAAGATATGGATATTGGATATCGGGCCAGGATAGCGGGATACCGGAATCTCTATATCCCCAGAGCACAGGTCTATCATGCGGGAAGCGCTTCTTCCGGTTCTCGGCATAATGCGTTCAAGGTGGATCTTTCAGCCCGGAACAGTATTTATCTCATTTACAAAAATATGCCATGTTTGCAGATTGTATTGAATATGCCATTTTTGCTGGTCGGATATTTTGTGAAAACTTTCTTTTTTATTCGCAAAGGACTGGGCGGTGTGTATGTAAAGGGATTGCTCAAAGGATTTCGGCTGTGTCTGTCTGCAGAAGGAAAAGCCTGTAAGGTGCGTTTTAAACTTGAGAATCTGCCAGCTTATGTCAGGATACAATGGGAGTTGTGGCGTAACATGATTCTTCGTGCTGTATATTGAAAAGCATATGTTTGACTGCTTTGGGGAGTAAAGTTTTTGTTCGTATGTTTTTGATACATATTCTATTTGGGCCTTCACAAAATATATAATGGCGTATGATTTGCTGCCGAAAAATTGCAGCTATAATCCACGGTTGTGTTTTTAATGCATATATTGTAAAATAAAAGGAAAATTGCTTACCATACCTCCGTGAGAGGCTTGCATATGATTAAAGATAACCAGAAATATTTTAACAGACTGCACGTTGTGCTGGATGCTGTGATCGTGGCGGTATCCTATACGTTAGCCTGGTATTTAAAATTTGCCAGTCCTTTTTCATACACCGATCCCAGTGTCGGTGCTCTTGACGTGCGGACCTATTTTGAGATGTTGTACGTGATTGTGCCCGGTTATCTGATTCTGTATTATTCCTTTAATCTGTATACACCCAAGAGAGCAACGGCTCATAAATATGAAATCATCAATATTTTCCAGGCCAATACCGTAGGGATGGTCCTGTTGATGGCGGGCTGGTATCTGATCTCACAGATTCACTTTTCCCGTTCCATGATGGCAATGTTCTATGGGATCAATATTGTTCTGACCACGCTGGGACGATCTCTCATCCGCATGCTTCTGCAGTATTTCCGCGAAAAAGGTTACAATCTGAAATATATTCTGCTGGTGGGATATTCCCGTGCGGCGGAGGAATACATTAAGCGTATTAATGCCAATCCCCAATGGGGATATGTGGTACGGGGGATTTTGGATGATATGGTGCCCAGCGGTACTGTTTATAAAGGTGTTAAGGTAGTGGGCCGCATTGAGAACCTGCTCTATATCCTGCCGCAGAATAAGCTGGACGAGATTGCGATTACGCTCTCTTTGAAAGATTATGATAATCTGGAACATATTGTGGATTTGTGTGAAAAATCCGGGGTGCACACGAAATTTATTCCGGACTATAACAGTCTCTTCCCAAGCAGGCCCTACACGGAGGATCTGATGGGGCTTCCGGTAATCAATATCCGTTATGTGCCGCTTACGAATACGCTCAACTGGTGCGCTAAGCGTGTGATGGATATTCTGGTGGGGCTGGTGGGGCTGGTGGTGTCCCTGCCGATCATGCTGATAGCCGCCATAGCGATCAGATGTACATCCAGGGGGCCTGTAATATTCAAGCAAGAGCGGATCGGGCTGCATAACAAGCCGTTCAGGATGTATAAATTCCGTACCATGGAAGTGCAAAAACCTTCCCAGGAGGAAAAAGGCTGGACGAAAAAGGACGATCCAAGGGTGACAAAGGTTGGTAAATTCTTAAGACGGACGAGCATTGATGAACTGCCGCAGCTTTTCAACATTATAAAAGGGGATATGAGTGTGGTGGGACCGAGGCCGGAGCGGCCGCAGTTTGTGGAACAGTTTAAGGAAGAAATCCCTCGTTATATGGTGAAACACCAAGTAAGGCCCGGACTGACGGGGTGGGCTCAGATCAACGGCTATCGCGGGGATACATCGATAAAACGAAGAATTGAACATGATATTTTCTACATTGAAAACTGGACGATCTCTTTTGATATCAAGATTATGTTCCTCACGATTTTCAAAGGATTCATCAATAAAAACGCTTATTGAGGATATAATAAGACAAAATGTTAATTCTTAAGAAATTCGGAAGAATTGCCAAAGCGGCATAATTATATTGCAATTATACCAAGATGTAGTATAATCTTATAAGAATAGACACAAAAGCTTGCCTTTTTGGCCAAAATGTGACAAAATAGGAAACGGAATTTATTGTAAATTTTGTTGGGAATCAAGGGAGTACGGAATATGGCTAAACATTACGAAGATGAGTACGATGAGGATGATTACAGGCCCAGAAAAAAGTCTTCTTCCAAAGGCGGTTCTAAGTCTTCCGGCAGGAAGTCCACCGGATCGGGGAAGAAGTCCTCTGGCAAGAAATCATCGGGGAAGAGTAAGAAGCAGCAGGCAAAGAAACAGCGCAGACGAATCATTATTTTTATCATTGAGATTATTATTCTGGTGGTAGCGGTAGTTGTCCTTTACGGTGTTATGAAAGGAACCGGAAGCGGTAAAGTAGAACTTAACGATGAGAAGATCATCATCAATGATACCGTGGAACAGGCTCAGGAAACGACCATGAAGGGCTATCGGAACATTGCCCTCTTCGGCGTGGATTCCACCACGGGCGCCTTGACCAAGAATACGCGAAGCGATACGATCATGATCGCCTCCATCAATCAGGATACGGGAGAATGTAAGCTGGTTTCCGTGTACCGTGATACGTATCTGAATCTGAGCAATGATTCTTATAATAAATGTAATGCGGCTTACGCAAAGGGCGGTCCTGAACAGGCGATCAATATGCTCAACATGAACCTGGATATGAATATTACGGATTTTGTCACCGTAGGTTTTGCGGGGCTGACGGATACTATTGATGCGCTGGGCGGTGTATATATCGATGTGGACAGTTCGGAGATCAGCCACCTGAACAATTATCAGCTCTGTATTGCGGAGGACTTGAAGAGATCCTATACACCGGTAGAGCAGACGGGGCGTCAGCTGTTAGATGGTTTACAGGCCACAGGTTACTGCCGTATCCGTTATACGGCGGGTGATGACTTTAAACGTGCTGAGAGACAGAGAGAGGTGCTCATGGCAGTGGCGGATCAGGCCAAGCAGGCATCGCTGACACAATTGACAAGTACCGCGGATTCTGTGTTCAGTGAGGTATATACATCTTTGGATCTGTCAGAGATTATAGATATGCTGGGTGATGTAGGTACTTATTACATTTCCGATCACGCAGGCTTCCCACAGGAGTCCAACCGTACCACAGGAACCATCGGATCCAAAGGATCCTGTGTCATACCACTCAGTCTGGAGGACAACGTCAGATGGCTGCACGAGTTCCTATTTGGCGCTACGGATTATGAACCATCAGAGACAGTTAAGAAATGCAGTCAGAAGATATATGAAGATACAAACGGATATTTGAAGAAAGAATAAGAGCAGAGGGGCTTGTATGGCAAGCCCCTTTTTCCCGTAAAAAATCGAGCAAAGCTCGATTGCGAGATTTGCTTCGCAAACTCGGAATAAGCGGAGTTTTTTTCTATAGCATAAAAAGCGGATGGAGGGAAAACGCGTGGATCGGGTAGACATTATTATTCCCACCTATAAGCCTGACCAGAAGTTTCTGAGGCTGATTGATAAACTGGAACATCAGAGCGTACCAATCAACCGGATCATCGTCATGAACACGGAGCAGAAATATTTTGACAGACTGGTCTATGGTACTTCTTTTTCAAAAGAACATCATAATATAGTAGTGAGGCATCTGTCGAAAAGAGAATATGACCATGGCCGTACTAGAAATCAGGGCGTCAGACATTCGGATGCTGATTATTTTATCATGATGACGCAGGATGCGGTGCCGGCCGATGAATATGTGGTGGAGCGGCTGCTTGAGAAACTGCATCAGGAGAATGTGGCGGTGTCCTATGCCAGACAACTGGCGGATGAGAACAGCAGTGAGGAGGAGCGGTATACGAGAAACTTTAATTATCCGCCTGAATCCAGAATGAAAGATAAGAGCCAGCTGCCAGAACTGGGCATCAAGACTTTTTTCTGCTCCAATGTCTGTGCCGCATATGACAGGAAGATTTTTGACAGCCTGGGCGGTTTTGTAAAACATACGATATTTAATGAGGATATGCTCTATGCGGCCAAGGCGGTAGAGGCAGGATATATCATTGCCTATGCGGCCGAAGCGCAGGTCTATCATTCCCATGATTATACCAATAAGCAGCAGTTTCGCCGGAATTTTGACCTGGGGGTGTCCCAGACGGAACATCTGGAAGTGTTTGAAAAATACCCTTCGGAGTCGGAGGGAATACGTATGGTGAGAGGACTTGCGGCTCATTTGAAGAAGAAGAAATTAAGAAGAAGGATTCCCCATGTGCTGTGTCAGAGTGCGTGTAAGTATGCGGGGTATCTTTTGGGCCGAAATTACCGCAGACTGCCCAGGCGCCTTGTGGTGGCAATGTCATCCAACAAAGAATACTGGCTGCATTGAGGGTATACAAGGCGGCTCTGGGACAGGTGGCAATAGAGACAGAGGGATAGGAAGCAGGAGGACATAAACATGTGTGGAATCGTAGGTTATATTGGAACCAAGCAGGCAGCGCCCATTATACTGGATGGATTGTCCAAGTTAGAGTACCGTGGATACGATTCGGCGGGGATGGCAATCTATGATGATGGAAAGATTAACATTACAAAGTCGGTTGGACGTCTGAAAGTACTTGAAAATATGACACATGGGGGAGAGACCATGCCAGGAGTCTGCGGCATCGGACATACCCGCTGGGCGACCCACGGCGTACCCAGCAACACCAATGCACATCCCCATTTTAATGCGGATGAGACCATCACCGTGGTACATAACGGCATCATCGAGAATTATATACAGCTTCGTAAAATGTTAACGGACAGAGGTTATAAATTCGTATCGGAGACGGACACGGAGGTGTTGGCCCATCTGCTGGACTATTATTATAAAGGCAATCCCCTGGAGACGATTACCAAGGTACTTCACCGCGTGGAAGGGTCTTATGCTCTGGGTATTCTTTTTGCGGACTGTCCGGATCAGATCTTTGCGGCCAGAAAGGACTCCCCTCTGATCGTGGGACAGAATCAGGACGGCTGTTTTATTGCTTCGGACGTACCTGCCATCCTCAAATATACCAGAAAAGTATATTATGTGGATAATCAGGAGGTAGTGCGTCTGCGTGCGGATCACATGCACTTTTATACGGTGGATGAGGAGGAGACGGAGAAAGAGCCCGTCACCATTGAGTGGGATGCCAGCGCTGCGGAAAAGGGCGGTTATGAGCATTTCATGTTAAAAGAAATGTATGAACAGCCAAAGACCGTGACGGACACCCTGATGCCCCGGCTGAAAGACAATGATATTGTGATTGAGGAACTGAATATGACCGATGATCAACTGCGGGCGATCAATAAGATTCATATTGTGGCCTGCGGCTCCGCCTACCATGCGGGTGTGACGGGTAAATATGTGATAGAGGGATTTGCCAGGGTGCCGGTGGAGGTGGATCTGGCATCGGAGTTCCGTTATCGCAACCCCATTCTGGAAGAGGGGGGCATGGTGATTGTTATCAGCCAGTCCGGTGAGACGGCGGATACCCTGGCGGCGCTTCGGGAGGCTAAGGCGAGGGGCTTTCAAGTGCTCGGCATCGTCAATGTGGTGGGCAGTTCCATTGCCAGAGAAGCGGACAATGTCATGTACACCTGGGCAGGCCCGGAGATTGCGGTGGCCACCACGAAGGCATACAGTGCGCAGCTGATTGCGCTCTATCTGCTGGCGATCAAACTGGGCAGAGTGCGGGGCAAGATTGATGATAAGGCATATGCCAGCATTATCGCAGACTTAAGATGCCTGCCGGATCAGATTGAACTTCTGTTGAATAATAAGAATAAAATACAGCGTTTTGCCAATCGTTATATAGGTGCGAAGGACGTATTCTTTATCGGCAGGGGAATCGACTATGCGATTTCTCTGGAGGGATCTTTGAAATTGAAGGAGATTTCTTATATCCATTCCGAGGCTTATGCGGCGGGAGAGTTAAAACATGGAACCATCTCCCTGATTGAAGAGGGGACGTTGGTGGCGGCGGTTTCCACCCAGCCGGAACTTTATGCCAAGACCATCAGTAACATGGTGGAAGTGAAAGCCAGAGGTGCATTCCTGCTGGCGGTGACCTGTGAGGAGAATAAGGCGATCGAAAAGGCGGCCGACTATGTGATCTATATTCCGGAGACCAATCCTTATTTTGCCAATTCTCTGGCCATCATTCCGCTTCAGTTGTTCGGGTATTATGTGGCTGTCGGCAAAGGCTGTGATGTGGATAAGCCGAGAAATCTGGCAAAATCAGTCACTGTGGAATAAACACATAAAAGACAAAAAGAAATCACAATTTTTATAGAAAGTCATCACAATTTATTCACAATTAGAGAATATACTGGCTACATGATCAACGAAGATGATCGGCGAAAGCCGGTGCAGATAGGAATTATAGAAAGGAGAGAAGATCATGTACGATAATCAGTATCCAAACGATTACACAAACCAGAATGAAAATAAACCGCAGCCTGCCGGGATAGAATACCGGAACTATCAGAACAGCTATCAGGGCAGTTACAATGCTTATCAGCAGAATCAGGCGGGTACACAGCAGAATACGGCCAGTCAGGGTACGGGTAATCCCTATCACCAGGGCAGTACTTACCAGACAAACGGGGGCAGTTACCAGTATGGCAGTACGTATTCCAATGATTATGCGAGAATGGATCATAAGAAAGACAAGAAGAGCCGGGAGAAGAAAGCGCATACCGGAGGCGGCTATTTTAAGAAAGCGCTGGTGGCAGTGTCTCTGGGGTTGTTCTTTGGAATCTTTGCAGGGCTGGGACTTTATATCGTGGATAACGTCTCCGGCATGTCAGCCAAGGCAGACAAGTCCGTTACGATCGAACAGTCCAAAGCTGCGACTGTAGGGGAGGCCGTGGAAGGCGAGGAAGTACTTGAGGAAGCGGATAATCAGACCACAGCCGGTATTAAGAAGACAGACACGGTGACGACAGTGGCCTCTGATGTATCGGAAGTGGTAACGGAAGTGATGCCCTCCATTGTTGCGGTCAACAATCATTATACGGAGACCATGTCTTATTTCGGACAGTCTATGAGCAGTGAGGCGGATGCCAGCGGTTCCGGTATTATTGTGGGGCAGAATGACACAGAACTTCTGATCGTGACCAATTATCATGTGATAGAGGATACGGATAAGCTGACGGTGCAGTTTGTGGAAGGCAGTGAGGCTGAGGCTTTGATCAAGGGTATGGATCCCAACATGGATCTGGCGGTCATTGCGGTGCCGATTGAAGAGATAGAATCTAAGACATTGCAGGATATTAAGGTGGCTACACTGGGCGATTCCGATTCCCTGGTAGTGGGTGAGCCTGCCATTGCAATCGGTAACTCCCTGGGCTATGGACAATCAGTCACCACAGGCGTGATCAGCGCCTTGGACAGAAGCATTGAGATTTCCGGCAGTGCGGACGGTACTTTTATCCAGACGGATGCGGCCATCAATCCTGGAAACTCCGGAGGCGCGCTCTTAAATATCAAGGGTGAAGTGATCGGTATCAATTCCAACAAGATTGGCGGCAGTGCAGTGGAAGGCATGGGTTATGCGATTCCGATTTCGGCGGCAAGCCCTATTATTGCAGACCTGATGCTGAAGGAGACCAAGAGCAAGGTAGCCGAGGAAGAGAGAGGATATCTGGGCATTTCCGGTATCAGTGTCACAAAGGAAGTGTCGCAGGCCTATGGTATGCCGGAAGGCGTCTATATTGCGCAGGTATATGAGAATACCGCGGCGGCCAGGGCAGGGCTCAAACAGGGCGATATCATTATGGAGTTTAACGGTGATTCGATCACGTCCATGGAAGAGCTGCAAAGAGAACTGGAATTCTACGCGAAGGGCGATACCGTGAAGGTCAAAGTCATGACAATGGCGATGAATGGGTATGAGGAAGTCACAGTGGAGTTGACGCTTGGGAATAAGGTGCAGTAATAATTGCGACAGGATATGTTGACTGTGATGGTAACTTAAGCGTTTGCAGATAGTTGTGGATGTTATATGGGATAAGTAATGTAAGGCGGCTTTTGGCCGCCTTTCTCCTTGTGATATTGAGTAGACAGCGCTTTAGAAAATGTTTACTTGTGGGAATGTGTGTTTTATATTATGATAAAAAGGTGGAAAAGGTACAAGAAGAATCGGTGGAAACGTAGTCTGTATTGGATGATGTATATGACATGTATGTCATAAAGAGAGAAAAGGGAGAAGCTGAGGATATGTATGACGATAAGTATACTGATATAGAGAGGGAAAACGAAGGCAAGACTTGGGATTTCCGGGAAGTGGAGGATGCTGAGAAGCAGAGGGAAGAACTCCGCAGACTAAGAAGAGAAAGTGCAGCCGGAGAAGAGACAGCCGCACAGGAGACAGCTGCCATGACGATGGATGGCAGTCAGGAATCAGGGGATATTTTTCGGAATGTGGAAGATAGTTCGCGAGAGGATGGCCAGGAACCCAAGGATGAGCCAGCTAATATACAGAAAGAAGTCGTAAAAGCGGATGCTGAGAAGGATGACCATGACGATGGCTATGAGGATGTCTGCTTTATCTGCCGCAGGCCGGAGAGCAAGGCTGGCAGGATGTTTCGTCTGCCCAATCATATCTGTGTCTGTGATGACTGCATGCATAAGACTATGGATACGGTCAGCCAGTTTGATTATCAGGGGCTTTTAAATCGTGATGATATGGATGATTTTAATGGCCGGGGCTTTCCTAATATCAGTTTCGTCAATCTGGCGGATCTGCAGGGAGACGGCGGGATTCCCAATAAGCAGAAACTGAAAAAAAAGAAGAAAAAAGATGCCAAGGCGGAGATTGACATCCGCAATATCATGCCGCCCCATAAGATCAAGGCCAAGCTGGACGAATATGTGGTAGGGCAGGAACATGCCAAGAAGGTCATGTCTGTGGCGGTCTATAATCATTATAAGAGAGTGGCCACCGGCACAATGGATGAGATAGAGATTGAGAAGTCCAATATGCTCATGATCGGGCCCACAGGCTGTGGCAAGACCTATCTGGTCAAGACATTGGCAAGGCTTCTCGATGTGCCGCTGGCGATCACGGATGCAACTTCACTTACAGAGGCCGGATACATCGGTGACGATATCGAGAGTGTAGTTTCCAAACTTCTGGCAGCGGCGGACAACGATGTGGAGCGTGCAGAGCAGGGAATCATCTTTATCGATGAGATTGATAAGATTGCCAAGAAGAAAAACACCAATTCCCGGGATGTGAGCGGGGAATCGGTACAACAGGGGATGTTAAAACTCTTGGAGGGTGCGGAAGTAGAGGTGCCTGTGGGCGCCAATTCCAAGAATGCCATGGTGCCGCTTGCCACGGTCAATACCAAGAATATCCTGTTTATCTGCGGCGGCGCTTTTCCGGATCTGGAGGAGATCATCAAGCAGAGGCTGAACAAGAAGACTTCTATCGGTTATAGTGCGGAACTGAAGGATAAGTATGACAAGGAAAAGAATATCCTAAAGCGGGTGACGGTGGAGGATATCAAAAAATTCGGTATGATACCGGAGTTTATCGGTCGTCTGCCGGTTGTATTTACCCTGGAAGGGCTGACCAGGGAGATGATGGTCAAGATTTTAAGCGAGCCCAGAAATGCCATCTTAAAACAGTATCAGAAGCTGCTGGAATTGGACGAAGTACAGCTTATCTTTGACCAGGGTGCCCTTGAGGCGATTGCCGAGAAGGCCATGGAGAAAGAGACTGGCGCCAGGGCATTGCGTGCTATCATCGAAGAGTTTATGCTGGATATCATGTATGAGGTGCCCAAAGATGACAATATCGGCCGGGTAACCATTACAAGAGAGTATATTGAGGGCACGGGAGGGCCGGTGATTGACATTCGGAGCAACAGTCTGGAACATCCGGACCAGCTGAATGTGATAGAAGAGGAAGTGTAGACATAGAATAGGGATAAGAGAGTGATAGGTTGGAAGAAAATTGACCTGTAGAGAAAAAATCTTATCAAATGATTATGTGGATCTTATCACAGACTATGAGGGCGCGGAGCAGTTTTTTGAAGCGATGGGGGCAGATTTCTGCCATCACAGGATAGATGAATATTATGGCGTTACAAATGTGAGACGGAGTGAGACACCACCCATGTCCATCGGTTATTATGGCTATTCTGCAATTCCTAATCTGTATGGGTTGATGCAGACTGGGAGCGTGCCCTTTAATCCGGAATGCCTCAATGCAATGGGAAATATTCAGGTGCAGAACCCGCCTCTAGCACTGCAGGGAAACGGTGTTATCATCGGTTTTATTGATACGGGAATCCGCTATGAACTGGATGTGTTTCGGCGGGAGGATGGCAGCAGCCGTATTGTATCTATCTGGGATCAGACCATACAGACAGGGACGCCGCCGGAGGGATTTGAATATGGCACAGAGTACCGCCGTGCCGACATCGATCAGGCCCTGCAGTTTGATGACCCATTGTCTGTGGTGCCCACCACGGACACCATTGGTCATGGCACACAGATGGCGTCTGCGGCGGCAGGAAGTTTGCTGGATCAGGGACTGACATTTCGGGGCGCGGCTCCGCTGGCAGATATTGCAGTGGTCAAGTTAAAGGGGGCCAAACAGTACCTTCGGGATTATTATCTGATTGACGACAAGGCAGAGGCTTATCAGGAAAACGATATCATGGAGGCTGTCAGGTATATACAGCGGATGGCGGTACCTTTCAGTAAGCCGGTGGTGATCGTCCTGGGCATTGGTACGAACATGGGCAGCCATGATGGTACTTCTCCGCTGGCTTCTTACTTGAATATTGTAGCAAGCCGCAGAAGCCGGTCGGTGGTGGTCTGCGGAGGCAACGAAGGGGATAAAGAGCATCATTATGAACATTCCATGCCCAGCAATGTGGAGGTTCGGGTATCAGAGCGTATGAAAGGCTTCTGCATGGAGTTGTGGGGAAGCCTGCCTGACGATTATGCTATTTCCATACGTTCGCCGGGCGGGGAAGTGTCTCCGATTCTTGATTTTCGTAACGGGATTGATAAGAGTATCTACTATATCTTTGACAGGACCAGGATAACGCTGTCAGTGGTTCTGGTGGAGAAAGATGCCGGGGATCCTTTGGTATTTATGCGTTTTGACAATCCTACACCGGGAATCTGGACGGTGGCGGTGAGTTCCTCAGAGAGACAGATGCGCGGTACGGGGCTTTATCATATGTGGCTGCCGATTGAACAGTTTCTGGAACAGAGCGTTACATTCCTCTCACCCAGTCCGGAAGTGACGCTGACAGAACCTTCCAATGCGGCTCAGGTCATCACCATATCAGCTTACAACAGCCATACGGACAGCTGGTATCCTGTCTCCGGCAGAGGATATACCAGAAATGGAGGTATTAAACCTGATCTTGTAGCGCCGGGGGTGAGAGTGCCTGCAATCTTGGGAGAAGAGAACGGTTCCTGCATTGCAGCGGCGATGGCGGCGGGATGTGCGGCTCAGTTCATGGAGTGGGCCATTGTAGACAGCAGTGCACCGGCGGTGGACAGCAGGGGAACGAAAAGTTATCTGATTCAGGGAGCGGACCGATCGGGTGATATCGTGTATCCTGACACGAGATGGGGATATGGGAGGATTAATATCAACGGGACGTTTGAGACTTTGGCGAGGCTGTGAGACAACATAAAATCCAAAACCGGTTTTGAAATAAAAACGGCTTTGGATTTTCTTATTTAAGGTAGAAAACTAATTTTCCTTCGCCCTGATAATATAAGGTTTGATAAAAGTCAGTTCCTGCGGTGCATCCGGATGATTCGTACGGAACAAAAGCTGCAGTGCCATCCGTTTGCCCAAAAGTCCGGTAGGTACATTAGCTGTAATGATACGTCCACGGACATTCGTATATTCATTGGTGCCGTCAAAACCGGTCAGGGTTACGGGATGCGGCAGCTTTAGTGGATTTTCGTCCATATACTTCTGCACAAAACTGGCTACATAATCGCTTGCACATACAAAAGCGGTAGGCCAGTCAGACAGAGAATCCAGAAACAAGCTGATTTCCCTGGCATAAGAAAAAATATCGATGCTTTTGGTCAGACAGTATTCCGGGCGGATAGCAATCCCATATCGATCCATGCTGTCACGGTAGCCCAGATATCGCTCCTTATTGGTCTGGGCGTAGTTGATGTCACCGAGAAACCCTATGTCCTTGTGCCCGTCTAAGATGAGCAGTTCCGTAATCTCTGCTTCCGTGCGGTAGCCTTCGATCAAAATCAGATCCCCGTCCAGCTTTCGGTCTGTCAGGGTGGGGATGGTATCCAGAAAAACCTTGGGGCCTGGCAGTTCGTTTACCATGCCAAGGATGACAGGATCATATACGTTTACCACGGCAATGCCCTCTACGCTGTCTTTGGAGAGAATGGAAGGCAGGGAAAAATCTTTGGTATAACTGGAAGGGACATAGATGTACATCAGATTGATATTATACTCGGAAAGTTCCTGGGCCATGCGGTGAATGATTCCTGTCCAGAAGGATGCGGAATCAGGTCTTGAAACAATCAGGGCTACGGTGTGTTCGGTATAAGCCGGTGTGCTGACTGCCTGAAAGGGCAGTTTCGCGTAGCCCAGTTCCTTTGCTTTATCAAAAATCATTTCCCGGAGTGAGTCAGATACTCCGGCCTGATTATTAAATGCCTTGCTGACAGTAACCCTGGAGATGTTCAGGGCGTCTGCAATGTCTTTCATCGTAACTTTTTCCATAATGACTCCTATTATTGATTTCTGTCCAAGTAAAGTAGTTTCTGTAGGAAGCGGACCTCGTAAAGTAAATTCCGCAGGAAACAGAACGTATAGCTATAACCGAGTCCGCGGAGCGGATCTCGTAAAGTAATTTCCGCAGGAAACAGAACGTATAGCTATAACCGAGTCCGCGGAGCGGATCTCGTAAAGTAATTTCCGCAGGAAATTACTTTTAGTATAGCATAGCAAATAATAAAAAACAACAAATATGTTTACAAATGTTAATATAAAATACAATTTTACAGCAGGTCTGGGATGTGATGTGAAAATGGCTGTTTCAGGTACTCTGTTCATCACAAATACGGGCTGTGTACAGGGATATTATACAATTGTCATAATAAATGGGATTGCATTATGTGAAATACAGCTAAGAGCTATAAACGAAAGAGTGTAGTGAAATGAAATTGTACAAAACCGGACAATTAGCACACATGAGTTAACGTTTGTAAATATAAGGAATTGTAAAAAATAGTGAATTTTACTTCCTATACAGGAAAATATACAAAAACTGGTCTGGAAAAAAGTAAAATGTTAACAAAATTACTTATGTATGTTGACATATATTAAAAAGAATGTTAATCTAATGTTAACAAAAATAAAGAAAATATAAACAAAGGAGGTAAAGAGAATGGAAATGAAAAAGGTGATTGACGAAGGAAAAACACGCGTCAAGAAGCCTCGTAAAAAGCGTTGGTCCAAAGACGATACGGAACTGTTTCTGTTGTCGCTGCCAACACTGCTATGGTTTCTGATATTTTCCTATCTGCCGATGTTCGGGGTAATCATTGCATTTAAGGTATATAAGCTGTCGCCCGGCGGACATGGTTTTATTTACAATCTGCTGCACAGTGAATGGGCAGGAATCGGAAACTTTAAATATTTCTTCACGTCCAACTCATTTTCGATGCTTCTGAGGAACACGATTCTTTACAACATTGCCTTCATCATTATCAGCGCCAGTGTCGCGGTAGGTGGTGCGTTGATGTTGAGCAGCATGCGTAACAAGAAAGGATCCAAAGTGTATCAGACGATGATGTTTTTGCCTTATTTCATGTCATGGGTGGTCATCAGTTATTTTGTCTACGCACTTTTGACACCGGAAAGGGGATACATCAACGGTATTATAACGGCGATGGGCGGAGAACGGATCATGTGGTATCAGGAGAGCAAGTACTGGCCGTTCATTCTTGTATTCTTAAATACTTGGAAGGGTATGGGATATGGTATGGTGCTTTATCTGGCAAGCATTACCGGTATCGATCCTTCTTTGTATGAAGCGGCGGTGATGGATGGCGCTACAAAGTCTCAGCAGGCCAGACATATTACGCTGCCGGCCATTAAGCCCGTTTTTATCATGATGTTGATTTTGGACTGCGGTAAGATTTTCAATTCCGATTTCGGACTGTTCTATCAGGTGACCGGGCAGCTTCCGGCATCCTTATATACAACAGCATCAACTTTTGATACATACATCTATAACGCAATCCAATCTTCGGCGCCTATCGGGCAGACGGCGGCGGCATCGTTCTTCCAGGCAATATGCAGCTGTGCAACGATTCTTCTGGCCAACTGGATTGTCAGCAAGATCGACAACGAAAACAGGATTATATAACAGGAGGTGGGAAAGGTGAGTAAAAAGGATAAAAGCGGTCAGTCGTTGAATCAGATCAAGACATCAACCAATATCGTATTCAACCTGGTGTTTCTGATCCTGGCGATCATGTGTGTCATTCCGCTGTTGTTTGTTTTTTCAATATCCATTACTGATGAAGAGGTACTCCGGATCAATGGATATCAGCTGTTCCCGCAGGTTATGTCTGCTTCAGCATATGAGTTTTTGTGGAATGAGCGGATGACGATCTTAAGGGCGGCCTTCATGTCCGTGGCGGTGACGGTGATCGGTACTATTATTTCCATAGCGCTGAACACGTCTATGGGATATGTGGTTTCGAGAAGAACATTTAAACTGAAACAACTGTATACGTGGCTGCTCTTTATACCGATGGTGTTTAACGGCGGTATGCTGGCAAGCTATGTGGTGGTAAATAATATCTTAAAACTGAATAACAACATATGGGCTTTGATACTGCCCCTGGCCTGCTCGGCTTTCAGCGTGACCATCTGCCGGACCTTCTTCCGGACAACGGTGCCGGATTCGATCATAGAATCTGCAAAGATAGACGGTGCCGGACAGTTCAGGATCTGGTCACAGATTGTACTGCCGATTTCCAAACCGGTGATGGCAACCATCGGCATGTTTGCGGCATTTGGTTATTGGAATGACTGGTTTCAGGCTTCCCTGTATATTCAGGATTCGAAGTTACAGACTCTGCAGTCTCTGTTGAATCAGATGCAGAAAAATATTGAGTACATTGCCAATAATCCTTATGGTGGATTGTCCATGCAGGAGTACAAGCTGAGTATGCCGACAGAGAGTGTGCGTATGGCGATTGCAATCGTTATCATCGTGCCGATTGCCTGCACGTATCCGTTTTTCCAGAAGTACTTTATCTCTGGGTTGACGATTGGGTCGGTTAAAGAGTAGTACGGCAAAATTAAAATGAAATAATGGTGTAGTAAAAATGCATAGACGTATATAAAGGAGGAAGATTATGAAATTTAGGAAGATTACGGCGCTGGCGATGGCGGTTATGATGGTGGCGGGAACGCTTACGGGCTGCGGCAGTGACAGTGCGGGTGAAGAAGGTGGGGTTGTCAATTTAAAGTGGGTGACCATCGGAAATGGCATGCCGAAAAACTATGACAGCTGGATTGCCAAAGTCAATGAGTATATCGAGCCTGAGATCGGGGTGAATCTGGAGATGGAAGTCATTCCCTGGGGCGACTGGGATAAGCGCCGCAGCATTATTGTCAGTACCAATGAACCATTTGATATTATTTTTGGAACGGGTAATAATTATATTGCAGATATCAATCTGGGCGCATGTTATGATATTACTGACATGGTCGATGCCAATATGCCTGGCCTGAAAGAGTTGATGCCGGAAAAATACTGGGACGGCGTAAAGGTGAAAGACAGGATTTACGGGATTCCCACTTATAAAGACAGTTCCATTTCCAACTATGCTGTATGGGATAAGGAACTGGTGGATGAGTACAATCTGGATCTTGCTTCCCTCACGGAGATCGATTCTCTGACAGAGACGTTCGAGACACTGAAAGCAGATAAGAATGACTATCCGGTTTATGTTAAAAATGACGGCGTCTACTATATTTTTGATGTCTATGATCAGATCGGTGCAGGTACACAGATTCTCGGTGTGAGATATGACGATGCAGATGCCAGAGTATGTTTTACTTTGGAGGAGCCGGAGATTTATTCCGCTTTGGAGACATTACATGATTGGTATCAGAAAGGAATCATTAACCCGGATGCATCTACCCTGTCGGAAGCACGTGTCTATAATATGTGGAGAGTTGCACAGGGGTGGGAATCGGCAGGCGTTACCTCCTGGGGACCGCAGATGGGCAAGGAAGTGGTAGTGCAGAAGATTGGAGATACGATCTTGTCCAATGAAACGGTGCGTGGATCTTTAAATATGATTTCTGTCAACACGAAGCATCCGGAGAAATGTCTGCAGTTACTTGATATGGTCAATACGGATACCAAACTCCGGGATATGCTCTTCTATGGAGAAGAAGGTGTGAACTTCAATTATACAGAGGACGGCAAGGCGCACAAGATCAATAACGAGTGGGCGATGGCCGGATATACGCAGGGAACTTTCTTTACGGTGACATTGGAGGACACGAATGAGACGAATCAGTGGGATGAAGTCAAAGCCCTGAATGAGGCGGCGGTATCCTCTGTGATGCTGGGCTTCACATTTGATTCTACGGCGGTTGATGATAAGCTGGCGAACTGTCGTGAGATATGGCTGCGTTACCGCAGTGAGGTGATGACCGGAGTTAGAGATCCCAAGGATACGATTCCGGAGATCAAAGAGGAACTGATGAAAGCCGGATGGCACGGAGAAACTGCCGGTGTGGCGATATAAAGAAAATCCCATCATTGAGAGATTTGCGACCAGTAATTCCAACAGCATTTTTAATAGCGCGGTAGTCCCTTATGGAGATGGTTTCGCGGGGGTATTTCGCTGTGACAGCAGGTCGATCAGCATGGACATATTTCCGGGATTCAGCAAGGACGGTATCCGGTGGGAGATTTCTGATGAACCTATCGCGTTGCAGGGGGCCTGCCCGGAGGTGTCGAAGCGGGAATTCCGTTACGATCCCAGAGTGTGCTACATTGAGGACAGATACTATGTGACCTGGTGTAATGGGTACAGTGGTTATCCCACCATCGGATTGGCATATACATATGATTTTCAAACTTTTTATCAGCTGGAAAATGCATTTTTGCCGTTTAACCGAAATGGTGTGCTGTTTCCCCGTAAGATAAGGGGAAAGTATTATATGCTGAGCCGGCCGAGCGATAACGGGCATACGCCTTTTGGAGATATCTTTATCAGTGAGAGCCCGGATCTTACCTATTGGGGGCGACACCGGTTGGTGATGGGAACGATTAGAGGCGATGCATCCGCATGGCAGTCCACGAAGATTGGAGCCGGAAGTGTTCCGATTGAGACGGATGAGGGGTGGCTTTTAATCTATCATGGTGTGATCAATACCTGCAATGGTTTTGTCTATCGGATGGGCTGCGCACTGCTTGATCTGGATGAGCCGTGGAAAGTAAAAAAGAGAACCAGGAACTATATTTTAGGGCCGCATGAACTATATGAGTGCGTGGGTGATGTGCCCAATGTGGTATTTCCCTGTGCTGCATTGACGGATGCGGCGACAGGAAGAATCGCCATATATTATGGATGTGCCGACACGGTGACCGGACTGGCATTTACCACGGCAGACAGGCTGATCGAATATATGGACGAAAGGATGTAGCGCAGCATTACAGTGTGGCCCGAAGATAAATTCTGTAATATAGAAGGAATCATTATGAAATTGACCAGTAAGACAGATAACAGACCATACATGAATGTGATATTCGGAAACTTCTATTGCCCTGCATATGAGGATGAAACCTTTGTTGACGAGACGATGGGACTGATCAAAAAGCTTGGATTTAACAGCGTCATGTTCGATACAAAGGCGTGGGAAGATTTCCGGGAACGCTATGAGACTGGAGCGCTCAGCCAGTATGTCAAAATGCAGGAGTATATGGGGCGCTCAGCTCTGTCTCACGGACTTTCGTATAATTTCCTGCTGCTATATTTAAACGGAGATAATCTGTATCCGCATATCCGCTTCAGCCCGCCTATCTATGGGGAAGAGACGGTATATGCGGACGGCAGTCCCGGAAGGTGGTATAAGTACTGGTCCAAGAAGGCGCAGCTGTCCATGAAAGAACATGTGGAACGTGTGATGGATCGATACGGGGCTGGCTGTGAGAGGTGTCTGGCAGCGGAAGAGGGGCTGACAAAGGAAGTGATTCCTGTGTGCAGTATGTGGGATCCTGTAGTGGCGCCCAGTTTCGATGGGGAAGGGATCAAGCGCTATACGGACTTTTTGGAGGAACTTTATCAGGGCGATATAGAGTGGCTGAACAGGAATTATGGAATTATGGCGGGCAGTTTTGCGGGTGTGCTGCCGGGAGAATACTGGCATGGTCTGCGCTATGGGGAAGATACCTTCTATACAGAGGAGGATGTGAGGCAGCGTACTCCGCGTTTCCTGATTTTCCGGGATAATGCCCTTTGGAGGATGCGGGAACTGACGCTTTATTTTCAGGAAATGCAAAAAGCATTGAAGGAAAAGAATCCGCAGCTGTTTCTGTGTCCGGATATGACGCAGTGGGGCTATTTCCTGAATGTATACGGGCGGCAGCAGGCAGATCACGATAATGATTACAGTCAGTTGTGGGACACGGCAGTCAGAGGCATTGATATCTATGCGCTGGCTCCCTATGTGGATTCCTGTCATTTTATCACGGTTCCTGTGACGCCGGACGGTAACCCGGATGCCTATGTGGTGTCCTGTCAGCACAGTATGATGCGGGTTATGAATGCGGGAAAGCCTATGGTAGGCGGCATCTATTTTGGCAGGTATATCTATAATGATATTTATGCCTTTCTGACGCCGGCGGAGATGATCGGAACCATGGCAGCATGCGGCGTGGATGGTTATACCTGTTATGGCATGAACGGGCTGGATGACGGCGGGGTGTTGAACCGTATGGGGGAAGATTTTCTGGAATCCCTTGCCCTTGGAAATGAGTGGCTTGGAGAGGTATTGTCTGTCAGAAAAGGACCGCGCAAAAAGGAAATTGCCCTGTTGTTCCCCTCGGAAATGGCGCATTTTGAGCCTTATGAGGTGGGAGATAACAAGATAAGACGGCTGGATCTGCTGGGTTGGTATAAAATCTGTTGTGATCTGGGGTATCAGGTAGATGTGATCAGCAGCCATGAGATAGAGGCAGGCGCCCTGTCTGCTTACCGGGTGTTGATTGCACCGGCCAATGACTGCTATGGGGCAGTGGAGCATCAAAAGAGTGAGAACACAGTCAGGAATTGGGTAAGAGAGGGCGGCGTTTTCATACACGGGCCCAATGATGGATTGGCGAAATCCTGTTTTGGCATTGCAGGAGAGCCTTGTCAAAAGATGCCCTATCGGTATGGTATGACTGTTATTCCCCAGGGAGAATCATTCTGCCGGTGTCGGGGCGGCAGTTCCCTGGCGGACTATGTGGATGGCAGCTGCTGCGTGGCCAGATATGAAGATGGCGCTCTGTCGGCCATTTTTACAGAGTACACAGAGGATGTCAGAGGTGCGGTATACTCCCTGGGCGTGCAGATTGGAGCATCCTATGCAGCCAGAAATATCCCTCATGTGCCCTATGAGCAGGGCAACAAGGAGATGTATCCGCTGATCCAGTCGGGAACTGCCTTGATTCGGGATATTCTGGAGCGGTACATACAGCCTGTGAGCGGAATCAGGGAGAGGGGGATTGAGACAGGAGTGTTTGAGAATGGGATGATCATTGTGAACCATCGCTCCACGCCTTATGTACTCCCGGAAAAATATGAAGTACAAAAGCATCAGTACCGGCCCGCCTACAGGCAGGATGGAAGGAGTATTCTGGCGGCACATGCGGCGGTGTGGGTGATGTAATAGTGTGATTGTGTAAGAAGTTTCATGAAAACGGTCAAGGAGGCAGAAATGTATTTTTTAGACAAGAGAGTGAATGTCATCTGTGAGGAATTGAAAAAATTAAAGATTAAGCAGAAGTTTGCCATCGATCAGTGGGATTATAAGGAAGGAAATTTCTTTCACCCCGCAGATGCTGAGGCGGACGGCGCACCGTGGCAGACGTTTGACTGCAGGAATATGCACTGGTACGGCAAAGACCGCCACTATTGGTTTAGGACTGTCTATCGGGTGCCGGAGGAACTGGATGGTAAGCGGATGTGGCTCCATGTGGGTACCCAGATTGATGAGTGGGATGATGCCAAGAATCCCCAGTTTCTCCTGTTTGTGAACGGGGAGGCGGTGCAGGGTATTGATATGAACCATCGTGACGTATTCCTGTGTCCTTCTGCCAGGGCGGGGGAGGAGATGACGCTGGAACTGCAGGCCTACAGCGGGACATTGCATACGGAGTTCAATCTGATCACCCAGATGCGGGAGGTTGACCAGCGGATTGAGAAGCTTTACTATGACTTGTGGGTGCCGTTAATGGCCTTTTCCAGAATGGAGGAAGACGATAAGAACCGTAAGGACATTCAGGAGATTCTCAATACTACGATTAATTTCCTGGATCTTCGCACGCCCTATTCAGAGGAATTTTACAGGACTCTGGAAGAGGCTTCCTCATATATCGATCAGGCATTGTATTCCGATATGGCAGGGTATCAGGATGTGATCGCGACCTGTATCGGCCATACCCATATTGATGTAGCGTGGTGGTGGACGGTGGAACAGACCAGGGAGAAAGTAGGCCGCAGTTTTGCCACTGTGCTGAAGTTGATGGAGGAATATCCCAATTATAAATTTATGTCCAGCCAGCCTCAGCTGTATGCGTTCTTAAAAGCCCGCTATCCGGAAATCTACGAGAAGGCGAAAGAGCGGATCAAGGAAGGACGCTGGGAAGCAGAGGGCGGCATGTGGCTGGAAGCCGACTGTAATCTGACATCCGGGGAATCTCTTGTAAGACAGTTTATGCATGGCAAGCGCTTCTTTAAGGAAGAGTTTGGTGTGGATAACAAAATCCTGTGGCTGCCGGATGTGTTCGGATATTCCGGGGCGCTGCCGCAGATTATGAAAAAATGCGGCATTGAATATTTCATGACCACCAAGCTGGCCTGGAACCAGTTTAATAAAATACCCTATGATACCATGATGTGGCGGGGGATTGACGGCTCCGAGGTGCTGACGCATCTGATCACCACATTGGGAGTCAGCCAGCCCATCAAGGACTACTTTACAACCTACAACGGGATGCTCCATCCGGATGCTATCATGGGCGGCTGGATGCGCTACCAGAATAAGGATATCAACAATGATATTCTGGTGTCTTATGGTTACGGAGATGGGGGCGGCGGTCCTACCAGAGAGATGCTGGAGACATCTATCCGTATGGAAAAAGGCGTCAAAGGGATTCCCAAAGTACGACAGGCCTTTGCGCGTACCTACTTTGAGGAACTGAAGGAGCGCGTGAAAGACAATAAGAGACTTCCGGTATGGGAGGGAGAGTTCTATTTTGAGTATCATAGGGGAACCCTTACTTCCATGGCCAGAAATAAACGTTCCAACCGCAAATCGGAACTGGGACTGATGGAATTGGAACTTCTGTGCGTACTGACAGCGCAGGAACTGGGGTATCCTGCAGAAGAACTGGATGCCATGTGGAAGCTGGTGTTATTAAATCAGTTCCATGATACCCTGCCGGGATCTGCCATCCACGAAGTGTATGAGGTGACAAAGAAAGAATATGCACAGCTTAGCGAACAGCTTGCCAGGATGAGCGATGAGCGCAAATGTGCCATTGCCGGAACGGGAGAGGCAGTGACGGTCTTTAATCCTGTTGGCAGAGTGCGGGATGATGTTGTCAATCTCGGCGCTTTTGAGGGAAATGCGCTTACGGACGGGGAAGGCAATGTATATCCGGTGCAAAAGACCAGGGAGGGCAGTGTCGCTTATGTCAAAAACCTGCCGTCCAAAGGCTATCAGTCGTTTACCGTGTTTGATGCCGTGCAGGAAGAAAAGCCCTTCCGCTTAGCCGGTGACAGAGAGCTGGAAACACCTTTTTATACCGTAAGATTTAACGAAGGCGGGATGTTTACGAGCATCTATGATAAAGAATTTGACAGGGAAGTGATACAGCCCGGCGAACAGGCTAATCTGCTGCGGATGTATGAGGATAAACCGATTTATTTCGACAATTGGGATATCGACATTTATTATACGGAAAAATTCTGGGATGTGGATCAGATCAAACGCATGGAATGGACAGAGATAGGGCCGGTGCGCGCTGTGCTGGAGATTGACAGAGAGGCTTCTAATTCCACGTTTACCCAGAAAATCATCTTCTATGCGAAGAGCCGCAGGATTGACTTCGTTACCCATGTGGACTGGAAAGAGCATCAGACCCTGCTGAAAGTGCATTTTCCGGTGGCTGTGCATACGGATGAGGCAGCCTTTGATATTCAGTTTGGAAGCCTGACGCGGAAGACGCACCAGAATACCAGCTGGGATGTGGCGCGTTTCGAGAGTTGCGGCCAGAAGTGGATGGATTTGTCAGAAGGACATTATGGGGTTTCTTTGTTAAATGACTGTAAGTACGGACATTCCGTCAAGGATTCCAATATGGCGCTGACCTTGATCAAGTCCGGTACAGAGCCGAATCCGGTGGCCGACCAGGAAGAACATGATTTTACTTACGCGATTTATCCGCATGCGGAAGGCTGGCGGGCAGCCGGTACGGTGGATGAGGCTTATAAGTTAAATCAGCCATTGACGGCACTGACAGGTACACAGGGCGGCAAGAATTTCTCTTATGCTTCGGTGGCTCATGATAATGTTGTCATTGAGACGATCAAACAGGCTGAGGACGGCGCTGGTGTTGTTATCCGCATGTATGAGTCGGAAAATGCTTATACGAAGACAAAACTTACGGTTAATACCTCGTTTGAGAAAGCGTATATCTGCACTCTGCTGGAGGAAGCTGAGAGCGAAGCGGCTGTGTCCGGTAACAGCATTGATATTGTATTGAAGCCTTATGAAGTGGTGACGGTGCTTCTGAAATAAATTATGTGACAGAGTATGGATGATTGTAAAGAGCCGGCGATGTGTTTGCGCCGGCTCTTTTGATGGTACTGTTTTGCTGAAATTTTTCATGTTGGGAAATAGTTGATACTTTGGACAAAAAAGTATATGCTAATACAAACAGGCTGCGGATACGGATTGGATTGAGGCGTATTTGCAGACCAAAGAAATCTGATCCTAAAGACCGTGACAAATAAGTGGAGGAGTGCAGATGACAATCATAGGATATGCACTTTTGGCAGGCATTGTGTTTACACTGGATCTGCTGATTAAGAATTATATTGAAAAGCACAAGGAGGAAGGAGAGTCCGCTCCTGCCTGCGGCGGCCTGATCGTGGTGCGCAAATATCATAACAAAGGCGCATTCCTAAATTTGGGAGAGAAGAGGCAGAAGCTTATGACGCTTGTGTCACTTTTACTGACGCTGTTTATGACGGTGGTCTTTCTTACAACCTTCAGTTTCCGGGGCAGGAAGCTGCTCAAAACCGGCCTGGTCCTTCTTCTTGGCGGTGCATACAGTAATACCTACGACCGGCTGGCACGTAGGTATGTGGTGGATTATGTGAGTTTTCCGGTCAAAAATAAGAAGGCGGCAGGAGTTGTGTTTAATATTTCGGATTTTTGCATTATCATTGGTGCGCTGATGCTGACACTGGGACAAATGTCCGAGGGATGACCGGGGAAGCATTACGGATTGCTTTTAGGCGGTAATAACTGTACCGGCTTTTCCTTTCACGGCATCAGAGACAGAATCGAGGGAAGTGATCAGCGCTTTGCCGGCAGGGTTTTGTTCCAGATAGAAGATGGCGGCCTCAATCTTTGGCAGCATGGTGCCCTCCTCGAACTGCCCCTGGGCCATCAGCTCCTTAGCCTGTGCCACGGTGAGCTGGTCGATAGATGTCTGGTTGGGCTGTTTATAATTCTGATAGACACAGGGCACGCCTGTGAGGATAATCAATTCGTCCGCCATCAGGTCAGCGGCCAGCTTGCCAGCGATGGAATCCTTCTCGATCACGGCGGAAGCGCCTTTTAAGGCATGATTCTGTTCGATGACAGGAATCCCGCCGCCGCCGCAGGCAATAACGACCTGATCGGCCTGTGCCAGGGCGCGGATGGCGTCAATTTCTACAATATCGATAGGATGGGGAGCGGCTACCACACGGCGAAACCCTTTACCGGGTTCTTCCTGTACATAGTTTCCCTTTTTGACCTCCATCTCAGCATCTTCAGCGGACATATAGCGCCCGATCACTTTGGTGGGGGCATAGAAAGCCTCATCATATGGATCTACGCTCACCTGCGTCAGAATGGTGCTGACAGGTTTGGATATACCGCGGCTTAAAAGTTCGGCGCGCAGGGAGTTTTGAATATCATAGCCAACGTATCCCTGGCTCATAGCGGAACAGACACACATGGGAGCAGGCGTGTAGTCGATATATACCCGGCGCAGTTCTGTCATTGCCTTATGGATCATGCTGACCTGGGGGCCGTTGCTGTGTGTAATGGTAAGCTGATAGTCGGCTTCTACCAGATCAGCCAAGGCCCTGGCGGTAACTTTCACCGCATCCCACTGTTCCAGTGTTGTATAACCAAGCGCCTCATGTCCCAGAGAGACGACAGCCTTTCTTTTATTCATAATCTAACCTCCAAACGTGGACCGTATACGGCCGGTAATTATCAAATCTGCATCATTTTTCCTGTGAAAATAATCATTTTCAGTATAGCAAACCAAGTTCCTTTTGTATAGAAGTTATTTTTCTTATAGTCAGCTCTTATAGTCAGCTTTTATGAACAGATTCAAAATCAAATTCTGATAGCACGTCTAACATTTTGGGCACAAAAATTCAGAGATTGTTAAGTTATGTAAATCTGTTGTGCTATTTATCCAAGAAATTTATCTGAATTTGCTGCAATATAGTTAATATTCACAAAAATAGTTTGACAGTAATTGTCAGAGAAGGTATAATGAGATACATAAGAAGAATCTGCATAACGGCAGATAATAAGCAGGTCATTCCCTTATTTTCCGTACGTTTATTCACAGCGGCGGATTTTTTGATTTGGAAGCAATTGCTGTCATCACAAGGGAAGCCGTTGTTAGGCGGCAGGGGTATAGGAAAGGATTATAAGGTGTAAGGAAGGGGGGAGCCGGTGTTGTCAGCAGACACTGGCGCCGGAATGAGTAATCTGGATATTTTACAGGGAATGTCCCTGGAGCAGATCAAAGCGGTCACAGAGGTTTTTCAGCAGTGTTCGGATTCTTATCTGTTTATTCTTGATTTGAATACAGATGTCTATATGGTCTCAGAGAAGGCAACGAAGCGTTTTCCGTTTGATAACACAATAATGGAGAACTGTACTGCGGTGCTTAAGGATGTGATCTATCCGTCAGATTATGCGATGCTGAGAGCGGATATTGAAAAGTGCGCCTCGGGGGAGCAGGATACGCATGCTTTGGAGTATCGCTGGCTTGACCGGATGGGCAGAGTGGTCTGGATCAGCTGCATGGGTACGGTAGTGACGGGTACCGATGGGCACAGGCTGCTTGTGGGAAGAGTGAGTGAACTGGGCAAGAAGGCCAAGGCGGATAATATCACAGGACTTCGCAGGGAGGCTAGGTTTAGACTCAATGCGGAGGCTCTTTTGCGGGATCAACCGAAGTCCATCCGCTATGTGATGCGAGTCGGTATTGATAATTTCAAGGAAATTAATGAAAAAGAGGGCGTGGAGGCCGGCGATGAGGTTTTACAGGAACTGGCAGAATGCATTCTAAAGACGGTGGATGAGAAAGTGGATGTCTATCGTCTCATGGCTGACGAGTTTTTGGTCGTGGATGCTACGGATACGGTCTTTAAGGAACCGAGCACAGTTTATAACGAGCTCCAGAAAAAGATAGCGGATATGGTCAAAAAGAAAGAGTACAGCCGTTTTTATACGGTGTCCGCCGGTGTAATAGAAGAGGACTTTACAGGCAGGACTGCGGAAGAAATTCTGCGGCTTACGGAATTTACCCTGAATGAGGCCAAGCGCAATGGCCGGAATCAGATGGCGATGTACAATCAGGCGTCTTATGATGAGTATCTAAAGAGGCTTGATATGCGCAAAGAACTCAGAAAAGCTATCAATCATCAGTTTGAAGGATTTGAAGTATATTATCAGCCTATCGTATCCACAACGGGTTATCAGCTGGTGGGGGCGGAGGCACTGCTGCGCTGGCGCAGTGAGAAATATGGAAATGTGTCTCCGGCAGTGTTTATTCCGATTCTGGAGGAGAGCAGTCTGATCATTCCGGTGGGCAAGTATGTTCTGTGGGAGGCTGCCAATACCTGCAGGAAGTGGAAGGAATATATTCCGAGTTTTCATATCAATGTGAATCTGTCCTATGTACAGCTCTACCGGAGCGACCTGTTGAAGGATGTGGACAAGTGCATTAAGGAAGTGGGGCTTGATTCGGATAGTCTGGTACTGGAATTGACAGAGAGCGGCTATATTGAGACCAACGGACGGATTAAGGAATTTTTCAGGGAATTAAAAGAAAAGAAGATTGATCTGGCGCTTGACGATTTTGGTACGGGATACTCCAATATGCGCTATCTGAAAGAGATAGAGGCCAAAACAGTCAAGATTGACAGAAGCTTTGTGGTACAGGCTCTGCAGAATGATTATGACTACAGTATTATCAGCCACATCATAGACATGGTGCACAGTCTTGGGTCTTCCGTGTGCATGGAGGGTATTGAGGAGCAAGAAGAGCTTAATAAGATGATGCAGACCAAACCGGATATGATTCAGGGATATTATTTTGGCAAACCAACTTCGGCGGCACAGTTTGAAGAACAGTTCCTGCGGACTAAAGATTCTCTTTGATCCGGATGTCAACGTCCACATAATTGTTTTCATTGACAGGTGCTTCCCCTGTAGTCAGATAGGTAAACAGGATAGCAAGGGGGTTATATCCCTGCAGAAAGGGCTGTTGGCAGATGGTAGCTGCGATCAGTCCTTTTTCCATAAATTCTCTGGTCGTGGGCACCATATCATTGGCGATGACAGTCATATTCCGATGACGGCCGGCGGCCATGATGGCGCGGCAGCCGCCGTATACGCCGCCGGCGGTAAAATAGAGCGCATTGATCCGGGGATGTCTGTTCAACAGACCGATGGTCAGTTCATAGCTTTCAGATTCATCGTCATTGTTGTTCACGATATCCACGATGCGGATGTTATTATATGAGGAAGTTACGTGACGAAAGCCTGCGATGCGCTCTGTATGGCAGAGTACATTTTGGGAACCGGAGACGATGCCTGCAAACACATCTCCCTTTGTCATAAGATGCATGAGCCCGGCAGCGGTTTCTCCAGAGCGGTAATAGTGACTGCCCACATAGGCGATGCGTTTGGAGTTTTCGATGTCCGTATTCAATGTCACCACAGGGATTTCCTGGTCGCAGAGCAGGTTAATCTTCTCGCGCACGGCATTGGCATTGTAGGGAGAAATAGCCAGACCGTTAATGCCCTCCCCAACGAGTTCATCGATGGCGGCAAGCTGTTGTTCCACATTGTATTCGGTCTGCCTGATGAGGACACTGCAGTTGTAGCCTTCCAGTTCGGCGGCCTTGTCGCGGACGCCGGCGAGCACATCATCATAAAAGGGGTTGCCGATGCCAAGAAGAACTACGCCCAGTTTGAGGTTTTTCTTCTGGGCGGCCAGGACGATACCGGCTTTGTTGGGTTTGTAGTCGAGCGCCTGGACAATCTCCAGGATCTTTGCTTCGGTCTGGGGATTTACAGCGCCGCGGTGGTTGAGGACACGGTCTACCGTTCCCCGGGACACGCCTGCAAGTGTGGCGATTTCTTTGATGGTTGCCATGTTTGGTTTCCTTCTTTAGTTAGTATGACTTACACATTAGCATATTGTGCACCGCAAGTCAATTACGGCGGCAGAATCCGTAAAAGTGGAAATAGACAATATGAAGTCTCGTATTTTGTTCAATGTTACGAAAATTATTTACAGGGTTGATTTTCTAATATGGACAGCTTATCATGAAATTAACGTGCACGTGCACGGTGATGGACGGCGCGTACAACAAACTGTAGTATAGAATAAAAAGATTGGGAGGGTTAGCATGCTGTACATAGGTGTAGATTTAGGAACCAGTGCCGTGAAGCTTCTTTTGATGGAAGGAAACGGCAGGATTGTCAATATTGTATCCAAGGAGTATCCTCTGTATTTCCCCCATCCGGGCTGGTCAGAACAGAAACCGGAAGATTGGTATGAGCAGAGTATCGCAGGAATCAAGGAACTGATTGCGGACGTGGATAAGAGTCAGATTGCAGGCATCAGTTTTGGCGGACAGATGCACGGACTGGTTATTCTCGATGAGAAAGATGAAGTGATCCGGCCTGCAATTCTCTGGAATGATGGTAGAACCACCGAGGAGTGCGATTATCTGAACAATGTGATTGGCAAGGATAAACTTTCCCAGTATACGGCGAATATTTCCTTTACAGGATTTACGGCGCCCAAGGTTCTCTGGGTTAAGAACAAGGAGCCGGAGAACTTTGCCAGAATTCAGAAGATTATGCTGCCGAAAGACTATATCGCTTATAAGCTGACCGGTGTACACTGTACGGATGTGTCTGATGCTTCCGGCATGCTTTTGTTTGATGTTAAGAACCGCTGCTGGTCTAAGGAAATGTGTGAGATCTGCGGCGTTAAAGAAGAACAGCTCGCAAAGATTTTTGAGAGTTATGAGACAGTGGGCACCGTATTGCCGGAGCTTGCAAGGGAACTGGGTATTCCTGAGAACGTTAAGGTGGCTGCAGGCGGCGGCGACAATGCGGCGGCAGCTGTGGGTACCGGCACGGTGGGAGACGGTATGTGTAATATCTCCTTAGGAACAAGCGGCACGATCTTTATCTCCTCCAATAAATTTGGCGTGGATAAATTCAATGCCCTGCACGCGTTTGCACATGCGGATGGACATTACCATCTGATGGGATGTATGCTCAGCGCGGCATCCTGCAATAAATGGTGGATGGATGATATCATCGGCACTGAGGCCTATGCGGAGGAGCAGAAGGCGATCACCGATGAGAAGCTGGGCGAGAATCACGTGTATTTCCTGCCCTATCTGATGGGCGAGCGTTCCCCGCACAATGATCCTAATGCCAGAGGAACCTTTATCGGCATGACCATGGATACCACCAGGACAGATATGACGCAGGCGGTATTGGAGGGCGTGGCTTTTGCACTCAGAGATTCCCTGGAAGTAGCCAGGTCTTTGGGAATACATATTGAGAGAACCAAGATCTGCGGCGGCGGTGCCAAGAGTCCTTTGTGGAAGCGGATGATTGCCAATATCATGAATCTGAAAGTGGATGTGATCGAGAGCGAGGAAGGACCTGCTATGGGCGGCGCAATGCTGGCGGCAGTAGCCTGCGGTGAGTATAAGGATGTGGAGGAAGCGGCTGCGAAAATCGTGAAGGTCGTGGATACCGTGGAGCCGGAGGCAGATCTGGTGGCGAAGTACGAGGCGCGTTATCAGAAATTTAAGAAGATTTATCCGACCTGTAAAGAATTGTTTACAATGATTTAGGAAAATAACCGGAAAGGAGACAGCACAGATGGAGATTAAAAAAGTGACAGATCCGTCATTTCGTAAGTATGGCAGGGTCGTGGAAGGGATTGACTTCACAGATCTCGTGGAGGCAATCAAGAAGGAGACACCATTACCGGAAGGAGTAGCTTACGAGCCGTCCATCCAGGCGTTGGAGGCAACACAGGCGGCGAAAGATTTACAGAGAAGAACCTACGGGGAACTGCCCATTGAGGTGGGCTACTGCAACGGGCATAACTATAAACTCAACGCCATAGAGTATCACAGAAGTTCTGAGATCAATGTGGCGGCTACGGATGCAGTGCTGATCGTAGGCATGCAGCAGGATATCACCGATGACTTTACCTATGAGACCGCTAAGATGGAAGCATTTTTGGTGGAAGTAGGCACGGCGGTGGAACTTTATGCGACAACCCTCCACTATGCGCCCTGTAGTGCCAATGAGGATGGTTTCAAGGTAGGTATCGTACTTCCGGCAGGCACCAATTATCCGCTGCAGGAGAGCCATGAGGGCTGGGAAGATGCCCTGATCACGGCGCAGAACAAGTGGTTGATCGGTCATGCGGAAGGCGGGCTCGATGCCGGCGCGCATATCGGACTTGTGGGAAAGAATTTGGATATCCGTGAATAATAAAAGTAATTTGCTTCGCAAATAACTTTGCGAGATCCGCTTCGCGGACTCGGGATAAGCGGAAGGTAGATGTAAGCTCAATTGCGAGATTTGCTTCGCGGACTCGGGATAAGCGGAAGTATAAAACATATAAACAACCGGCAGCACCGGTTAAAGGAGGATAAACAATATGAACAATTTACCGAAAGTAAAAATTGGTATCGTAGCGGTAAGCCGCGACTGTTTCCCGGCATCTCTTGCTGTGAACAGAAGAAAAGCCCTGGTGGAGGCTTACAAGGCAAAATATGATGCAGAGGATATTTATGAGTGTCCTGTCTGCATCATCGAGAGTGAGATTGACATGGTAAATGCTCTGAAGGATATCAAAGAGCAGGGATGTAACGCACTCTGTGTTTACCTGGGCAACTTCGGTCCTGAGATTTCAGAGACTCTGCTTGCAAAACATTTTGAAGGTCCGAAGATGTTTGTGGCAGCGGCTGAGGAGTCCCAGAACGACCTGATTCAGGGACGTGGCGATGCTTACTGTGGTATGCTCAATGCAAGCTATAACTTAAAACTGCGCAACATCAAGGCATATATTCCGGAGTATCCGGTAGGCGATGCAGAGGACTGTGCTGATATGATCCATGAGTTTGTGCCGATCGCTCGTGCAGTGGCAGCGCTTGCTAACTTGAAGATCATTTCCTTTGGTCCGAGACCGCTCAATTTCCTGGCTTGTAATGCACCCATCAAACAGCTTTACAATCTGGGCGTAGAGATTGAGGAGAACTCCGAACTTGATCTGTTTGAAGCGTTCAATAAGCATGCAGATGATCCTCGTATTCCGGATGTGGTTAAAGATATGGAAGCAGAGCTTGGCGATGGCAACAACAAGCCCAGCATTCTTCCGAAACTTGCTCAGTATGAGTTGACACTTCTTGACTGGGTTGAGGAGCATAGAGGGTATCGTGAGTATGTGACACTTACCAGCAAATGCTGGCCTGCATTCCAGACACAGTTTGGTTTCGTGCCCTGCTTCGTGAACAGCCGTCTTGCCGGCAGAGGCATCCCGGTATCCTGTGAAGTAGATATCTATGGTACTTTAAGTGAGTTCCTCGGCCAGGCAGTCAGTGATGACATCGTAACCCTGCTCGATATCAACAACTCCGTACCGAAGGATATGTACAAAGAGTCCATCGAAGGCAAGTTTGACTATAAGTATACAGATACTTTCATGGGCTTCCACTGTGGTAATACCTGCTCCAAGAAACTGTCCAAGTGCAGCATGGAGTATCAGATGATTATGGCAAGATCTCTTCCTGAGGAAGTAACCCAGGGTACTCTTGAGGGTGACATTGTTCCCGGCGATATCACATTCTATCGTTTGCAGAGTACAGCGGACAACATTCTGCGCGCTTATGTGGCAGAGGGTGAGGTACTGCCTGTAGCTACCAAGTCCTTCGGTGGTATCGGTGTATTCGCGATTCCTGAAATGGGAAGATTCTATCGTCATGTATTGATCGAGAAGAATTATCCTCATCACGGTGCAGTGGCATTCGGTCATTTTGGTAAGGCTCTGTATGAAGTATTTAAGTACATTGGTGTGGATGTGAGCGAGATTGGTTATAATCAGCCCAAGAGCCTGCCTTATCCGACAGAGAATCCCTTCGCGTAAGAGACTTTCGCATTCACATAAGGGACTCTGGCATAGGAGACATAAGAGATAGGTTTTGACATAGGAATTTGTCAAAGATATAACAAAAAGAGGCGGAACCATTTGGTTCCGTCTCTTATCATTTTAGTAGCTAAGAAAGTTCTCTGATTATTTGAGTCCGCGAAGCGGATCTCGCAAATTAGAGTGTTGTATCCAAGGTAGACCCGGTATCAACGTTGCTATATCCGCCCTGACTGGTGTATGTCTTATTGCGCAGGGATTCGCCCTGGCTTGCATAACGGTAGATGCTATTGATCCTGTCGGTCATCTTTTCCCCGAAAGAGTATACACCGGTAAATAAATTCTTGACATTGCCCATATCCGCTTCCTTGAACTTGGTCTCGTCTATGGAGAGAGTCTTATCGGAATTTACCGTGACGCCCATTCTGGAAAAGGCGCTCTTGTTGCCGCTTACAAGGCTCTTTAAATAGTTTGCCTGATTGATGACATTGGAGTTCTTGCTGTCGTTGGTGTTCTTGATCAGGTTATTATAGTCCTTTACAAAAGCAGAAAACGCGTCATATACTTTGTCTTTGTTATCATTATTGATATCCATGGTGGACAGTTTTTCCAAAGATTTATAAAGCGTGCTGGCGGAAGCTGCCGATGCGGGATCCTCTGCAGTCTTGGAGATCTCCTTGTTGGAAGAAGAACTGTTTGTCTTGGAACTGCTGGAAGAAGTGCTTCCTGAACCGCTTGTGTACTTGGCTTTGGAAGAGGTTACGGCCTCGCCATCACCTGCGGCGCGGTAGATTCTGCTCGCCCGGTCAACCGCTTTGTCAGCAAAGGAACCAATGCCGCCAAACAGTGTTTTGACGGTACCGGCACGACCGCTGTCATCGGTGAATCCCTTCTTGAAAGAATCTTCATCAAAGGACAGTGTCCTGTCTGAATTCATGGTAATACCAATCTTGGCAAAAAGTTTGTAGTTGCTGTAATATGAGTCATACAATGCGTCCGTCTGTTTCTGGACGGTGGTATTCTCACTCTTTGCGCCGCTCTTCATCAGGCTGTTGTAATCCTTGATAAAGGAGGATACCGCATCGGTAATCTTTTGGACATTTTCCTCGCTGCGGTCATCGTAATTCAAATTACCCAGTGCGCTGGCAGATCTGTAAAGCGAACTTGCGGCAGAGGCCGAGGAAGCGTCTTTCACTTTCTTAGCCTTGGAAGAAGAAGTCTTCTCATTCTCCTCGCCTTCTTCGGTTTTCATCTTGGCATAGTAGGATTTCATCATCTTACCATAACTGCCGTTTTTGATAGCGGCATAATCCGTAAGCAGCGATGAACCGTCAAAACCGCCGGAACTGCCAGATCCTGCTCCACTTAATAAGGTGGAGTACGTATCTGCTAATCCTGAACTTAATCCGTTTAAATTAATTCCCATTTTGCATCCCTCCATGTAATATTGTTCGACTTCCGTGTCTGATGTGCTTTGTGTAAGCTGTTGATTTGTTAATCTCAGAAGGAATTTTCCTTGTTAATAAAGTACATTCTTACATATATTATCTCGGTTTTTATACGGATTTGTAAAGGGGTAAAACATATTTTTTTAAAAAAATCAGTCTAATTTCAAATCGCCTTCCTTGATCCAGCCGATTTTTCTTAAGAAATTGCCGACAAGCAGGGAGATCACGGCTGGCAGGATGAAACTGATCAGGATCAGCCCGATCCAGTCATAAGCGGTGATGGCAGTCTTGGCGCCGGCAGTAATGTCGCTGATCCAGCCAGAATATACACCAATCTGTCCGACCAGACCGCAGGTGCCCATGCCGGAAGAGACCGGTGTGCCGTTCATCTGCAGTCGGAACACGCAGGTGGCAATCGGGCCTGTGATAGCGGATGCGATGATGGGGGGAATCCAGATGCGGGGATTCTTGAGGATGTTACCCATCTGCAGCATGGAAGTGCCCAGTCCTTGGGAAATCAGTCCGCCCCATTTATTTTCTTTAAAACTCATGACAGCAAAGCCTATCATATTGGCACAGCATCCGGCTACCGCCGCACCGCCGGCCAGTCCTGTAAGCGACAAGGCTGCACAGATTGCTGCGGAAGAGATGGGAAGCGTCAGCGCGATTCCGACAAGAACGGAAACGATTATACCCATCAGGAAGGGCTGCAGTTCGGTGGACCACATGATCAGCTGTCCGATGCTGCTGGCGACCGCACCGATGCCGGGAGCCAACAGAGTGGAGAGCGCTACCCCCACAAAGATGGTCACGAAGGGGGTTACCAGAATGTCAACCTTTGTCTCCTTGGAGACCAGTTTGCCGCATTCCGCCGCCAGGATAGCAATGATTAATACTGCCAGGGGACCGCCGGCGCCGCCCAGTTCATTGGCCGCACCGCCCACAGCCGCCAGGGAAAAGAGAACAAGTGGCGGTGCCTGCAGGGCAAAGCCGATAGAGATTGCCATAGCCGGTCCTGCCATGGCAGCCGCGTAACCGCCGATGGTCACCAGATATTCGATACCGGTCTGCTGTCCCAGCGTTTTGATGATGGTGCCGATCAGAAGGGAGCAGAAGAGTCCCTGGGCCATAGCGCTCAGACAGTCAACACCGTAGCGTTTCAGAGAAAAACTAATGTTTTTACGCTCCAAAAATTCTTTCATAATGTTAAAAGGTTCCTTTCTCACATTTTAGGACATCCAGTCATATTGTAGTAGTTTATGAGATTTTGTCAAGTGAGATATATGTAGAGGGATATATCTAGAGGGATATATCTAGAGGGATATATATAGGTTGGAAAATCATGATAATGAAAATTGAATAATCTGCTTCCCGTCATTTCAGCGGCATGCTTTGCATGGTAAATAGGATGTCTGGCAGGAAGGAATAGATTGCACTAGGCGGGAGGATACGGTAAAATGATGTATATATTAATGAAGCAATAGATAGACGAATGAGGGGAGAGGTAAGATGAAGAGAGCAGGAAATGAATTATTGCAGTTTTTGGCGGGGCTGGCAATGCTGATTGCGGGATTGTTTATTTTTTCACAAAAGGTGATGGTATCCTCCGGCTTTTTTGGGATTGGATTTTCACTTGGCGGCTTCCGTATGGGAAATGGGCTGATCATGGTACCTTTTATCATAGGAATCGTGTGGATGTTTGTGACGGAGGGGAGCGTGGGTTCCAAGCTATTTACGGCGGCCAGTATATTGATTGTCATCCTGGCGGTGATCATAACCACGGATATCCGTCTGATGCATGTGACGCTCTATGAGTGGGCTTTGATCCTGGTGTTGATCTTCGGCGGAGCGGGGCTGGTGGCAAGGATTCTTTTTGCGGGCAGACGGACTTCCAGAAGCATGGAGCGCAGGGAAGATCCACGGATTGAGGAGACAGACAGAAAAGTGCGGGAAATTGAAGAAGAATTAGAACGAATTAAGAAGGAACGGTGATTATTATGTATGAAGAGTGTAATCAGGCGCTGACGCTGCACCCGGATTTTTTCGATCCCATCCACAGGAATGCCGAACTGGTCATGGAGTCGGGGGATCCTGAGTTTGTGAGGGTGTCTTATTATGATGAGATACCCAATGTCAGTGTGGGAGCAGATGGCAATGTGGCGTTTTATCTGTATGCGCCCAATGCTAAGAAGGTAGAGATCGGATGTCTTGGCGGCTTTGCCGGTACCGGACGATTTGCCTTAGAACCGGATGGGAAGGGCGGATTCAGGGGAACCAGAAAGTTCCACTATGGGATGCATTATTATCATTGGTACGTGGATGATGTGCAGGTCTGCAATCCGAAGGCAGGGGTGTCTTACGGCTGTTTTCGGGTGATCAATACCTTTGAGGTGCCGGAGAAAGAGGATGATTTCTTTTATATCAGACCGGTTCCCCACGGGACGGTCAGCATTTGTAAATATATATCAGGGGTGACCGGACATCTCAAGGAGAGTTATGTGTATACACCGCCCGGCTATGAGGAACAGAAAAATGCCGGGAGAAAGTATCCTGCACTCTATCTCCTGCACGGTGTCGGGGAGAGCGAGACCGGTTGGATCTGGCAGGGAAAATTAAATTTTATCATGGATAACCTGATCGCGGATGGGCAATGTGAAGAGATGATTGTGGTCATGGTCTGCGGCTATGCATTTTTGACGGAGGAAAACAGGGAAAATCCGGCTGCCTATTCGAGTCCGCGAAGCGGATCTCGCAATCGAGCTGTACTCGATATGTTGAACTCCGAAAGAACTTACATTTTTTTCCCAGGTGATTTTGACCGGGAACTGACGAAAGATGTCATTCCCTATATGGAAAGGCAGTTCCGGATCAAGGCGGGCCGGGATAACCGCGCCATAGCAGGGCTGTCCCTGGGGTCAGCGCAGTCCGCCCTCTCGGTGATGAAACATCCGGGAATGTTTGGCGCCCTAGGCGTCTTTTCCGGTGTGTTTATGGAGCCGTTGGAATCCGTCATCTCAGCGCAGGATAAGCCCCGTCTGGTCTTTCTGTCCTGCGGAAGCGAGGAGAAGGAGATTCTTGAGAGCCAGGAGCATTATACGGTGCAGTTAGAGCAGGCGGCAGTGCCGGTGATGAACAGGATCTATGAGGGGTATCATGAATGGATGGTCTGGAGAAAAAGCCTGGCGGACTTTGTGCCGGCCCTTTTTAGATGGGAGACTGAGAAAGATATCAAAAGGGGAGAAGATGCCCTGCGGGATAGGAAAGGGCAGTGGGAAGAGAATATAGGGAAAAGGTATGCGGCTGCCGGGAAGCAATCGGCGGTGGCTGATGGGATTCGTTTAGGTGTAGAGAATGAATGGGTTTCAGAAAGACAACTGCAAAGACAGGGCCGTGAAGAACAGATGTTATTTTTTGAACCTGTGTATAAGCAGGTCTGCTTTGAGACCGATGAGCAGGGAAGACCTGCCGGCCGTTACATAGAGGAACAGCCGGGATTTACATGCAGGGAAGATGGAAGCGTAAAGATTTCTCTGTATGCGCCCGGTGCGAGGCAAGTGGAAGTGGATGTGTTTGACTGCGGCCGCATGAGTCTGCAGGAGGATTTGCAGCACCAGGGATACTGGTATGGCGTTATGGAGGATGTGGAGCCGGGATTCCATTATGTCACGTTCGATGTGAACGGCACAAGGGTGCTGAATGTACAGGCGCCGGTGGGATATGGATGTTTTCAGGCTATCAACTATCTGGATGTGCCGGATCCGGAATTTACATATCATGAACTGCACAACGTCCCTCACGGTCAGGTGCATATGGACTATTATACCTCCTCCCAGACAGGGCGGATGAAGCTGTGTTATGTTTATACGCCGCCGGGCTATGATGCCTGCGGTGGCAAGAGATATCCGGTACTCTACCTGCAGCATGGCGGGGGAGAAAATGAGATTGGGTGGTTCCGGCAGGGCAAGATTGCCAATATGGCTGATAACCTGATCGCGGCCGGCCGGATGACGGAAATGCTTATCGTGATGAATACAGGGTATGCTTTTCGGGCGGATGGCGCAAGCCATTATGCGGTGGGTTCCTTTGAGGAGGAACTGGTGCAGGACTGCATCCCCTATATTGACGGGCGGTATGCTACTCTGGCAGATAAAGGCCACAGAGCCATGGCAGGGCTTTCCATGGGCGGTATGCAGTCCCAGAAGATTGCCCTGCACCATACGGATTTGTTTGCTTCGCTGGGCATTTTCAGCGGCGGGTTTGTGATTGCGGATGAGGAGGAAGATTATAGAGAGCTTCTGTATCATGCGGATCGGTTTCGGGAGGAGATGGATCTGTTGTTTGTGGGCTGCGGCGCACAGGATCATTTCTATGAGAAAACTGTTGCCAATGTGAAGGAGATTCAGGGACAGGGTGTGCCGATAATGGACTTCTTTGCCTCCGGCAGGCATGACTGGAACTTTTGGAGACGATGTGCGGTGCGGTTTTTACAGGCTTTGTTCCCGAAACAGGCTTTTAATCCCTATCTGCCTTCCTGGGAATATATTCCGGACGGGGAACCTTATGTGTTTGGCGACAGGGTGTACGTCTATGGCTCCCATGATTATTATAACGGGCATGTATTCTGTCTGGGGGATTATGTGAGCTGGTCTGCGCCGGTAAGTGACCTGGGGAATTGGCGCTATGAAGGCGTTATCTATCCGAAGACCTCCGACCCTCTCAACAGAGATGGGAAAATGTGTCTGTATGCGCCGGATGTGACGGTGGGGCCGGACGGCAGATATTATCTGTACTATGTGTTGGATCATGTGTCCGTGGTATCGGTGGCAGTCTGCGATACCCCTGCGGGTGAGTTTTGTTTTTATGGCTATGTGCACTATCAGGACGGTATCCGTCTGGGAGAAAAGGAGGGCGATCAGCCGCAGTTTGATCCGGGCGTGTTGACGGAGGATAACAGAACCTATCTCTATACGGGATTTTGTCCCAGAGGCGATAAATCCAGGATCGGGGCGATGGTGACTGTTCTGGGGGCGGATATGCTGACCATAGAGGAGGCTCCTAAGCTTGTGGTGCCGGGATGTGAGCACAGCGCCGGTTCCGGGTTTGAGGGACACGAATATTTTGAGGCGGCATCTATCCGCAAAGTGGGAACGGATTATTACTTTGTCTATTCTTCTATTGCAATGCATGAACTGTGTTATGCGGTGAGCAAGAAGCCGGACGGGGATTTTGTTTATGGCGGCGTGATCGTCAGCAACTGCGATCTGCATATAGACACTTATAAACCGGCGGATAAACCCATGGCTTATGGGGCCAATAATCATGGAAGCATTGTACAGATTGGGGAAGACTGGTATATTTTCTATCACCGTCACACCAATGGTACCTGGTACAGCAGACAGGGCTGCGCGGAGAAAATCAAGATAGCAGAGGACGGCAGTATTCCACAGGTAGAGATGACTTCCTGCGGCCTAAACGGAGCGCCGCTTCGGGGCGAGGGAGAATACGGGGCGTACCTGGCCTGCAATCTCTTTACGGATACAGAGTCGGTCTATGTGGGTGATGATAGATTTCCCAAGATCATGCAGGACGGCAGAGACGGAGATGAGGAATCGGGGTACATCGGCAATATGAAAGATTCCGCTACGGCAGGATTCAAATACTTTGCCTGCAAGAATGTGACGGAAATCTCGATAAAGACCAGGGGATATGCAGGAGGCTGTTTTGAGGTGCGCACGGTCTGGGACGGCGAGGCGCTGGCGAAGATTCCCATCAGGTATTCCAATGTATGGGAAGAATACAGTGCGCCGGTGCATATTCCTGACGGCACACAGGCAGTCTATCTGACCTATCGCGGGGATGGCGCTGCAAGTCTGCTCTCTTTTAGCTTAAAGACAGGAGAGCAGAACTGACAAAACCTGCCGTTGGAGATCAGATATCTTCTTCCTTATACAGGGCGTAGAAATCGGAATCCAGGTTATCCATCATTTGAGCGAACCATCTTTTGGCATCATCAAGTGCCCGATTGTAAATGATTGGTGCCATCTTCCGCTCAAATAATTCATATAACTGCATCTGTTCGATCAGTCCGATTTCTTCGCCGCGCTCATCCAGATAAAAAGCTTTGATTTCGGCGTTCAGTTTTTCCTTTTGGGCATCTGAAAGTTTGATCTGCGGCAGGGATTCTCTTCTGGCCATGTTAGGTTCTCCTTTGGTTATATTATTGGTACAATTATTATGGCGTTGGGGTGAATTATACAATTACGCAGTAATTCTTGTGACGCAGGCTGTTTTGCCTGCGTCTATGATATCATATCCACAGGAAAAATGGGGTGAAAGTTTTGATGAATAAAAGTGACAAGAGTGTCAAAAATGTCAGCATCATTGGCGGGGCGGACGGCCCTACCAGCATTTTCATAGCAGGCAGGACAGGAAAAGGGCCGCTTAAAGTGCGGATCAAGAATTGGCTGTATGAACAGAGGCGCAAGCGGATCGCCAAATGTATCCGCCCCAATCCGCACTCCCTGAAGCAGGTCACAGCCTTTATGAAAAGGGAGTATGCTGCAAGAGAAATGTCCAAAGAAAGCCGGCAATATCAGGACATGAAGGACGGCTTGCGGGAAGCGCTGATCATGCAAAACCGGCCGGAACTGCTGAAGGGGCTGGCGGAGGTCGTAAGGCCAAAGGAATATACGAGAGAAACCATGGAAGAAATGTTTCGTCAGATAGAGCGGAGGAGAGAGGCAGCCTCTAAGATAACGGATGATCAGTTTACGATGGACTTTCATGTCTATGAAATCTGCATAGAAGGCGGAAGAATGGAGATAGAGATTGATTACCTATGGGATGTTCTGGGGATGTCTTATAGCGGGAGCAAAAAGGCCATGAGGAAGTTAAGGCAGATCAGCCGCAGACTGCACCTTTATTATGGAGTTACTGAGGAGGATATCCGGGAAGAGTCAAAACGGTACTCTTCATTGCTTACGGCTCTGGCTTCGGTGGATTAAAGGAATAGAGGATGCCGGGAGAAGTTTCGCACAGGAGGTATGTACGCATGGGCGCGAGGATCTGTTTTACCAATCATATTCATATTGCTGAAAAATCTTTTAACAATGGCCTGATAAAAGAAATCGGATATAAAGATATCACGCCGGAACTGCTGGAAGAGATCGAGCAGGATGGCCGTATCAAGATGATACAGATTAGCAGCAGGCTTCCGATAAAGGCCTATGAGGTGATAGACCGTATCCTGGAAAGAAGGCCGGATCTGTATCTCAGGATTTTCAGTGTCGGCACCACGTGTGAGACCTTTGACCTGTCAGTTCTGGGACAGATGCCACATCTGTCAAAAGTCTGGCTGGAAGCATATCTTCGCTATCATAAAGAGGCTGTCAACCCCGAATATCTGTGTGAACTTTCCAACCTAAAGGGACTGCACCTTCATCTATTTGACTGTCGTGATTATCAGTTTGTCAATCATCTTTCTCATTCTCTGGAGGAATTGCTCCTCTATGCGGATACCATGGGCGGCAGCATACGTTTTGACTGTAAGTGGCTTCTGCAATACGAGAATCTGCACACCCTGTATCTTGGCAAGAAAGCCCAAAAGAACCTGAAGAGCATTACCCAGCTGCCAAAGCTTAAGAATTTGTCCCTGCGCGGCATTAAAGTGGCGGATTTTGGCTTTTTAAAGGAACTTTCCCTGGATACTTTCCGGCTGCTGTGGTGCGGAAATTCTGATCTGTCCGGGTTGGGCGGTCTGCAAAGCCTGAGGGAACTAGAACTCTGGAGAATTATGAAGCTGGAGGATCTGGATTTCATTTCTTCTTTGATCAATCTTGAGATTTTGAAACTTCAGGATTTGAAACATATAAAGACACTGCCGGATCTGAGCAATCTAAAGAAACTGCAAAGGATTCAACTGGACAATGTACCGATTGACAAAGATACACTTGATATGTCCGTGAGAAAGTTGCTTTATCCGTGATTATATGGTATCGTTACAGTAATTACATTATTTGTAAAAAGGAGGACGATGATGAGGGTTATTAAGGCAAGAGACTATGATGATATGAGCAGAAAGGCAGCTAACATTATTTCTGCACAGATTATCATGAAGCCGGACTGTGTGCTCGGCCTGGCTACAGGTTCTACACCGATTGGGACATATGCTGATTTGGTAGAACGGTATCAGAAGGGGGATTTGGATTTTTCAAGCGTGACAACAGTCAACTTGGATGAATACAAAGGACTTAACCGGGAGAATGAACAGAGCTATTATTATTTTATGCATGATAATCTGTTTGGTAAAGTGAATGTTGATTTGAAGAGGACTTTCCTGCCGGATGGCATGGAGCCTGATGCGAAAAAAGCCTGCGAAGATTATGATCGGGTCATTGCGGCTACCGGTGGTGTAGATCTGCAGCTTCTGGGGCTGGGGCATAACGGCCATATCGGGTTTAATGAGCCGGCGGAGATTTTTGAGGCCGAGACGCATTGTGTTGACCTGACAGAGTCTACCATCACAGCCAACAGACGCTTCTTTGCTTCTGAGGAAGAAGTGCCGAGACAGGCATATACCATGGGGATTAAGACCATCATGCGGGCGAGGAAGATACTGCTTGTGGTCAGCGGGGAGGACAAGGCGTCCATCGTGAAAGAAGCTTTCTACGGAGCCATCACACCGAAGGTGCCGGCATCTGTGCTGCAGCTTCACAATGATGTGACAATCGTTGCCGATGAGGCGGCATTGTCTAAAGTGAGTCTTTGATTTTTATAAAACTAAGGGATGAGAAAAGAACGGTCTTTGGTGGAGGAGGCCGTTCTTTTTATGTGGAGATTCCACCGGCGTGAAAGTTGTCCTTTTTTGGAAAAAATAACAAAGAAGTGGGATATGCTGCATATACTTAACTAAAAAGCAGTGCGCAGGAGATCAGAACGCGTTGTCATCGCAGCGAATGCCCTGATATGGAGGACTATGATGCCGAAAAAAAGAAGCTGGAATGATAAACTCAGACTTGCCCTAGGAGAATTGGAGAATAAAATACAGCGGGAACGCGAGAAGGGAGGAAAGACCGGCACCTGGCCTGAACAGGAAAAGGTGGAAGAGTGGAATGCCGAAAGGAAGCGGATGCGGGGGTATGGACAGTATTGCGGCTCTGTCTGTGCCACGGAGAAGCCGCAGACCAAAGCGGAACGAAGACGGGAAGACTTTATGAAGAATGCGCTGATGCAGACTGCCAAATCCGCAGCGTTTCTATTGGCAACACTGGCTCTCATCCAAGGAGTGATCAGGGTGCTGCCAGATTCCATTACCGTCAACAGTTCCGTGGGTGGCAGGGAACTCCCCATTTACTGTGTGGAGACAGATAAAAAACAGGTGGCCTTAAGTTTTGATGCGGCCTGGGGGAATGAAGACACCGGGCGGATTCTGGATATTTTAAAGAAACATAATGTTAAAGTGACCTTTTTCATGACAGGCGGCTGGGTGGAATCCTACCCGGATGATGTGAAGGCGATACTGGCAGCAGGCCACGACCTGGGCAACCACAGTGAAAATCATAAAAATATGTCACAGCTCTCGGATGAAGAATGTAAAGAAGAGCTGATGAAAGTACATACTAAGGTGCAGGAACTGACAGGATATGAAATGTTCCTGTTCCGGCCGCCCTATGGAGATTATGACAATCATGTCATAACAAACGCCCAGGCATGCGGATATTATCCCATTCAATGGTCGATTGATTCTCTCGATTGGAAAGACTACGGGGTAGAAGATATCGTGAAACGCGTAGTAGAGTCTGATAAGCTGAACAACGGAGCCATAATCCTCATGCACAATGGGGCCAAATTTACAGCTGACGCTCTGGAATCAGTAATCACGGGACTGCAGGATAAGGGATATGAACTGGTGCCCATTTCGCAGTTAATTTATAAGGATAAGTACCACATGAAGGCCGATGGGACGCAGGTGTCCGGGGAGTAGAACATAATCAGGGTGATTAGTATGAAAATCCGCATTGTTAAAATGCGGATTTTTTTGTATACTTAATGCTGTACAAGGATTCTTTGTATGAGGAGGTTATGTGTGGATAAAGAGTCTTTTTCCTTTGTTGTGTATATGATTCATGCCTGCGCCGATAAATGGGATAAACTGCCGTCTGAGGTTTATCAGAAATTACAGAGCGCCGGCTGTATTGATGGTTATCTTGTGCCTCACTACGATATACTGCATACGCAGGGTACGGGCTATATCGTGGACGATATCAGGGAATATTTGGAAGTGCGGGGTGTGACAGTATGATTGTTTATCATGGCTCGACAGAGATTGTAAAGAGGCCGGATGTTCAGCATTCTTATCGTGCGCTTGATTTTGGTATGGGTTTTTATGTAACAACAGTTAGAGATCAGGCCGAAAGATGGGCGAGGCGTAAGGCAAGTATTCTGGGGAAAGATTCTGCCATTGTGAATCTTTATCGGATGGATGATAATACCGATGGACTTTCGATAAAATCTTTTGATGAAGATTTGACAGAATGGATTGATTTTGTGTGCAGGTGCAGGGATGGAGAGAAGGATTATCAGAAGTATGACTTGATATTCGGCAAGGTGGCAAATGATAAAGTTTTTCGGGTGGTAGATATGTACCATACGGGAATCTGGGATAAGGAGCGCGCTCTAAAAGAAATCAAGGTTTATCCATTCTATGATCAGATAGCGTTTATTCATCAGAAAGCGATAGACAGACTGTTGCAATTTGAATCCTTTGAGGAGGTATAGTCTATGGATGGGGAAGCTTTGGAAAAGGTGTATCAGGAGAATTTAGAAGAGAGAATGATTGCCTGTCTGTCTGAAACAAGAGATATTTCATTAGAGAAGGCAATGGACATTTACTATCATAGCAGGCTGGCAGATAAAATTCATCGAGGGGTTGAAGGGATACAGTATCTCGACCATAAGGTGCTTGTACAAATTTTATGTGAAACAGAGCAGGAACTGTTCGATCAAATTTGAATACTAAGTATCCAGCAAAAATCCGACAGACCAATAGAAAGCAGAGGCCTGTCGGATTTTGTATAAAATATACATATTTTTGTGGTAATTATGGCTTTTTTGCATAAATTTTACAATTCAACTAGGAATATTATTTTATATGTTATATAATTTATTTATCAAGAAAAATAGGAGGAATCGTATTATGGCAAAAGAAATGATTGCAATGCTTCTTGCCGGCGGACAAGGCTCGCGCCTGTATGCACTGACAGAGAAGCTTGCAAAACCGGCAGTTCCTTTTGGCGGCAAATATCGAATTATCGACTTTCCGCTTTCCAACTGCGTCAATTCAGGTATTGATACCGTAGGTATCCTGACTCAGTATCAGCCACTGGAGCTCAATGAATATATCGGCAATGGTCAACCGTGGGATTTAGATCGTCTCTACGGCGGTGTGCATGTTCTGCCGCCTTATCAGAAGGCGCATGGGTCAGACTGGTATAAAGGCACGGCAAATGCGATTTATCAGAATATATCCTTTATTCAGCGTTATGATCCGAAGTATGTGATCATTCTTTCCGGCGATCAGATCTGTAAACAGGACTACAGTGATTTCCTTGAATTCCACAAAGAGAAAAATGCGGAATTCAGCGTTGCCGTTATGGAGGTTCCGTGGGAAGAAGCGCCCAGGTTTGGCCTGATGGTGGCCGATGAAAACGACAAGATTACGGAATTCCAGGAGAAACCGAAGAATCCCAAATCGAATCTGGCTTCCATGGGTATCTATATTTTTAACTGGGATATCCTGAAAAAGTATCTGGAGGAGGATGAAGCTGATCCCAATTCAGAGAATGACTTTGGTAACAATATCATTCCCAATCTGCTGCGCGATCAGAGGCAGATGTACGCATATCATTTTAATGGGTACTGGAAAGACGTGGGAACCATCTCCTCTTTGTGGGAAGCGAATATGGAGGTGTTGGATCCGGAACATAGCGGTATCAATCTTTTTGATGAGGATTGGAAGATTTACAGCCGTAATACAGGTATGACAGGTCATAAGATCAATGCGGGGGCAGTGGTAGAGAATGCTCTGATCACAGATGGATGCCGGATTAAAGGTACGGTGAAACACTCCGTTCTCTTTGGCGGCGTCAAGGTAGAGGCCGGTGCGGTCGTGGAAGATGCTGTCGTTATGGGCGGCACAACGATTAAATCCGGTGCGGTTGTGAGACACTGTATCGTGGCGGAGAACGTGACAATCTGTGAGAATGCAGTAGTAGGCGCAATGCCCACTGAAGGGGAGAACGGCGTAGCAACCATCGGCTCGGACGTTATTATAGGTGAGAATGTTGTGATCGGTCCCAATGCTATGGTGAAAAATAATGTAGAAGGTGGTGAAGTAGAATGATAAAGTCGAGCACAAATGTAATCGGTATTATTTTTCCTAACAGTTATGACGCTCTGGTTCCGGAACTGGTCAGTGTGCGTTTGATGGCTTCTATTCCCTTTGCCAGCCGTTATCGTATCATTGATTTTGTCCTGTCCAGCATGACACATTCCGGCATTGATAATATTTCCGTGGTCGTGAATAAGAACTATCATTCCCTGATGGATCATCTGGGATCTGGCCGTGAGTGGGATCTGGTCCGCAAGAACGGCGGCCTGCATATTTTCCCGCCTTTTGCGGAGAAAGAAGTGAGCGGTCCTTATGTGGGACGTGCCGGTGCACTGGCAAATCTTCTGGATTTCCTGAAATCCCAGAAAGAGGAATATGTGGTGATGTCAGATACCAATGTGGTGGTCAACTTTGATTTCAACGCAATGCTTCAGGAACATATGGACAGCGGTGCAGATATCACAATCGCTTACAATGAGCAGGAACTGCCCAAGGAACTGCTGGACTATCAGACCAGCGACAGAATCTTCTATTATACATTTGATGTGGAGCAGGGACGTATCCGTAAGGTGAGCATCAATCCGAAAACGGAGGGTGTACAGAATACTTCCATGAATATCTTCGTCATCGGGCGCGAACTGCTGATCGAACTTGTCAGCACCGCATACATGCAGGGTAAATCCTTCTTCATGCGTGATGTGATCATGCCGCAGCTTAACAAGCTGAATGTACAGGCCTACAAATATACGGGTTATGTGGCGCGCATCAGCGGTATGAAGAGTTACTTTGAAGAGAATATGAAACTGCTGGATGATTACAATCTGGACGGATTGTTCTCAGCGGCTCCCATCTATACGAAAATCCGCGGTGATAACCCGACTCACTATAAGGATGGCGCAAAGGTTCAGAATGTGATGATGGCAGACGGCTGCGTGATCGAAGGTGAAGTGGAGAACAGCGTAATCTTCCGTGGCGTTAGGGTTGGCAAAGGCGCCAAGATCAAGAATTGTATCCTGATGCAGGATACCGTGGTGGAAGCCGGCGCAAATGTGGAATATCTCATTACTGACAAGAATGTCACAATTACAGCGGGCAAAGAGATGAAAGGAACGGATACGTTCCCGGTTTATATTGAGAAGTTTAAGACTGTGTAACAGAATATCGCACAGGTGTGTGGGAGTTTAATATCAGGCAGGAACTTATCGGAACCTGTCATAACAGGAGGGGGAATTCACATGAAAAGGAAAATTTATTCCATCATAGCGCTTCTTTTGTCTGTCAGCCTTTTGTGTGCCTGTGCGGCGGATACATCTATAGAAAAGCGGCCGCAGGAGAAAGAGACAGCGGATTTAAAAGAGCGCAGGGAAGAGGAAGAGGAGTCACCTGCAGAGAAAGAAAACCGGGAGGATGCAGGGAAGCAGGAACAGGAACCGGCAATATCTTTCCCGGTTGGGGAAGGACAAAGACCACAGATGATTGATTGGGGCATGATGGCGGATGTGACGGTGACACCCAATGTGACGCCCTATGAGATTGCAGCGGATTTGAGTAATGTAGAGAATCTGGAGCAGTTTTATTTTGAAGATTCGGTCAAAGAAAAGCTGGCGGAGAATGGTTTTGTGGTGCTTGGGGCTGCAGACTGGGAATTTTATGAGATTTATGAGACGAACAGATATGGACAGATTCCGAATTTTGTGACGGTGGATTCGCTGATGCATACATATCATCTCTATTTTGCCTATTTATTAAAAGGCATTGAGAAGAAGCAGCTGTCGGACGCGCTTATGCAGCTGAGTGAACGGATGATGACTGACAGTATGGAACAATATGAGCAGTTGAAGGGCAGCGAGTGGGAGAACGCGGCCATTCGAAATGTGGCTTTTTTTACCGTTGGAGCCAGCCTTCTTGACGATACAGTGGTTCCTGCCGATTATGCGGCGGATATGGTACGGGAAGAACTTGCGAAGATTGAGCAGGGCAAAGGGATTACCAGGTCTGCCATTACCGGGGATGAGGAAGACTATTCGCAGTATGCGCCCCGTGGTTATTACAAGGGAGATTCTGCACTGGAACAGTATTTTAAGGCCATGATGTGGTATGGCAGGATACATTTCAAGCAGGAAGAGGAGGAGATGGACAGGAGCGCACTGCTGATGACGATGGCGTTGACAGAGGATGCCCAGGCGTATGCATTATGGGAATCCATCTATGCAGTGACCTCTTTCTTTGCGGGCGCCAGCGATGACCTGGGAGTGTGCGAGTATGCGGAGGCTGCCCGTGAAGTGTATGGTGAGAATCCAACGTTGGATAAGTTGTCTGCCGAGAAAGATTCTTTTGCGCAGTTCCATGAACTTACCGCGACACTTCCGGCGCCGCAGATCAATTCTATTCCGATTTTTGATGGGGAAGATAATGTCATCCGCGGATTTCGGTTTATGGGACAGCGTTTTAGCATAGATGCTTCTGTGATGCAGAAACTTCTTTACAGTCAGGTGCAGGAAAATAGCACAGGTGGGATGCGTATGCTCCCGGACGTGCTGGATATCCCGGCGGCGCTGGGCAGCGAGACGGCCCTGCAGATCCTGCAGGAGGCAGGAGAGACGGAGTATGCCGGATACATGGAGAATATGGAGATGCTGAGAACCCAGCTTGCCGGGGAAAACACCGGCCTGTGGTCGGCCAGCCTGTATGCATGCTGGATAAATACGTTAAGACCGTTGCTGCAGGAAAAGGGAGAAGGTTATCCTGTGTTTATGCAAGGCGAGGCGTGGGCCAAGAAAGATCTGGAGTGTTTCGCGGGCAGCTTTACGGAATTAAAACACGATACCGTGCTCTACAGTAAACAGGTAATGGCGGAGATGGGCGGCGGTTATGATGAAGAGATTGACGACAGGGGTTATGTAGAGCCGGAACCGCTTGTGTATGCAAGGTTTGCCGTGCTGGCAGATCAGACGGCGCAGGGATTGAAGCGTTATGGGATGCTGGAGGCCGCAGACGAGGAGAATTTATTACGTCTGTCCCAGATGGCCGTTCAACTTCAGAGCATATCCGAAAAGGAATTGCGAGAAGAAGTGTTAACAGATGAGGAGTATGAGTTTATCAGGGCCTACGGCGGCAATCTGGAACATTTCTGGTATGAGACGATTAAGGATACTGCCGATGAGGGAGGCGCCGTACCGATTCCGGCAGCAGTGGTGGTGGATATCGCCACAGACCCGAATGGAAGTGTGCTGGAGATAGCAACGGGCAATCCATCCAGGATTTATGTGGTGGTCAAAGTGGATGGCAGGGTGAAAGTTGCTGCGGGGAGTGCCTATATGTTCTATCAGTTCCCGTGGCCGTTGGAAGACAGGTTGACCGATAACAAGTGGCATCAGATGCTGGGGATTGAGCCGGATGAAATGGGAGAATATCATTACGATCTGGAGATATTACAGCCGGCCTGGACGGAGAGTTACCGATATAAATATGAGTGAGAATAGGAAATTTAATTATAGCATTAAGAAATTTAATTGTATTATTAAAATGGGAATCGCGGCGGCCCTGTGTGTCGGCGCGATTCTGTATCTTCTGTGGAACGGCGGCGCATTTCTGCCGCGTTGGATTATCTGGGAGGAGTGCAGCCTTTCTGCCGGGGACAGCCGCTATACGGTGGCTTTGGCGCAGCGCAAGGCCAGTGTCTGGTGTGATGAGGCAGTGGCATGGTCCTCTTCTGCGGACATGAAGGTGCAGGCAGCAGCGTCCGTGGATATTGATGCAGACGGCCGGGAGGAATTGATACTACTGTGCTGGAAGCGGGGGCGTTATGGCCGTCATATGCCTTTTTGGGTGGAAAGGGACGAGAAGAAATGGTCGCAGCATTTGTTTGTATATGAGTATACAGAAATGGGGATTCGACCGAAATGGATGTCCTCTTATATCGGACAGGATGTCAGCAGGATGTGCGTACAGTCCGCAGCAAGCGGTAAGGGCCGTCTCTGGCTGACAGAGCCGGACGGCGGGGAGAACTGCTGGATGTGGGATTCCTGGGGCTTTGCAAAAGAGGATACCGAGGTTACGTTTACGGTGTTTGGAGATAATCTCCTGCATGAACCCATATACAACTATGGTCTTGCACAGCAGGGAGATTTCCGTTACTTGTTTGAAAATTTTCAGGATGTCATTGCGCGAAGCGATGTGGCGGTGATCAACCAGGAGACGCCTCTTACTGACAATCCGGCCCGTTACAGCGGCTATCCAAGGTTTGGTACGCCGCAGGCGGCAGGACAGGCAATTGTGGAGGCTGGCTTTGATGTGGTGACCTGCGCTACCAATCATGCTTTGGATCAGGGACCGGCAGGGGCGGATGCCACAAAAGCATTTTTTGAAGATCATGACATCTTGTGCCTGGGGATACGTACACAGGGGGAGATGGAAGAAAAACCCTATGAGATACTGAAAAGAAATGGTATCCGCTTTGCCATGTTTAACTATACGTATGGTGTCAATGGCATGGAAACAGCAGAGGGTAATCCCGATAAGGTATATCTGCTGGAGGATGAGGAGCAGGTTAAGCGGGATATGAGGGAAGCAAAGGAACTGGCGGATAAGATCATCGTCTTTGTCCATTGGGGGACGGAGGGGGTATCAGAGCCGGATGACTTCCAGAAAAAATGGGCGCAGATTTTCCTGGAAGGTAAGGCAGATGTGGTAGTCGGCACCCATCCTCACATCTTGCAGCCCTGTACGGTTCTGCGGGATAGCAACGGGCATGAGATGCTGGTCTTTTATTCCATTGGCAACTTTATCAGCGCGCAGCCGGAAAAGACCTGTGTGCGGGGTGGAATGGCATCTTTTACCATCAAATTGACGCCGGAGGGGAGCCGGGTTACCAGATATTCCCTGCAGCCGTTGGAGATACGATGGCAGCAGGGCGGAAAATACCAGACAGACTACGCAGTTTTCGATACGGACTACAGGCCGTTGTATTTGCGTATGGAATGACTAAAAGGGCTGGAAGTCGTGGCGCAAAGTATGCTATAATTTACTTATCAACTAATAGAGAACGGAGGTTATGTTATGCACAGTGAAAATTTATCGGCAGCAGAGGCGCTGCAGAAGCTGAAGGACGGAAATGAGCGTTACCTGCAGGCTGCCACCAATCCGGGAGACGTCTCACAGCAGATCAGACAGAAGACTTGTGATGAGGGTCAGCACCCCTATGCGATCGTAGTGGCGTGTTCAGATTCCAGAGTGATACCGGAGAGCATCTTCTCCGCCGGAATCGGAGAAGTGTTCGTTATCCGTGTGGCAGGAAATGTGATGGACAATCATCAGCTGGGAAGCGTTGAGTATGCGGCGGATCATCTTGGCTGTAAACTGGTGGTCGTACTCGGACACGAACATTGTGGCGCGGTAGGAGCAGCGTTACAGGGGAATCCGGGTGGATTCGTTCAGTACATAACAGATGAGATACACAGGGCGATCGGTGATGAGAAGGACGAATACCGTGCATGTTGTTTGAATGTGAAACGTGCCGTAGATCTCATCAGAGAGAAACTGGATATGAAAGATGAGAAAAATGGCGTTAAAGTATGCGGTGCATACTATCATATCGGCAGCGGTAAGGTTGAATACCTTGATATGTAACAGAGATTGATAAACAAAATACCACTTTTTGCAGTAAAATGAGAAATAGTATGCAAAAAGTGGTATTTATTTGCAATTATATCGATATTTTTTTCAAACTAATATTGTGAGTAAATGCGGGATGTGTTATTCTTAACATAACAAATGTAAAGGTGGATAAAAAGATGGATATAATTGTGCACTTGTTTGTGGTTATTTTTTTGATCTTGTTCATTACCATGATAGTAGTTTTTAATGTGGCACGCTTTGTATACTGGCTCAAATGCATCAAGATTAAGGAGTGCTCGAATCGGAAATGCCGCTTCAAAATTTTCTGTTATAAGTATTGTGTAAAGTATACGGAAGAGGAGATTGAAAGACTGCGTAAAATGATAGAGGAAAGCGGCCTTTCTAATGAAGTAATACCTAGAGAACCTCAGAAATAGCGTATTAAAACAAGATTTAATTTTTAAAAAAACCAAAAAAGCAAGGTTAGTATACGGCCTCGACATCAGATATGGAAGCGTCTGTTATTTTGAATTTCCAGATGGAGTGACCGGGAATTCTGTGCTCTGTTAAATAGTAAGTGTTATCTATGGAAGTCACGTAATATGGCGTGCCTCCGCCGATGAAGTGATTATACACATCATCGTATTTTCCTTCTATCAGGTTTGATAAATCGTCTGTGTATATCATGGTCGCATAGTCCTGGTTTCCATTAATATCAGTTGATATTGTAATGAAATAGCCCTTTTCGGCTATGGTGAGTTGGATCATGCCGGCCATGGTGTCGGGTACGGGATAAGTTTCCCGGATGGCAAAGGTATCAAGGTCTGCCTGCAGGATGGCGGGGCTTCCGAGGATGCCGGATACGAAATAGATATCGTTTCCGGAAATGGTGAAAGAGCGCACGTAGGTGCCTGCAAGTTGTTCTATCTGGTGAACCTTAGTCAGATGCATGCGGCTGTCGTTAGGATTGTGCCGGAAGAGATACATTTCACCGCTCATAGAACTTAAGGCATAGAAAGTCTGTGTATTGTCATCGTAGATAATATAATGCGGCCGGCTGCCGATCTCCGTAAAAGTCTGGGTGTGGTAAAATACACCTTCTTTCTTTTCGAATACCAGGATCTGGTTATTTTCCGTATCGTCAACTAAATATACCAAACCATCACTGGCGATAGTATGTCCTTTGCTGATTTCATTGGTCATCACCTGCCACTGCGACAAAGGATCGGTGAGATTGTCGTGATAGATGACCTGATCGTGGTAGCAGTCCACAATAAAATAAGTATCGTCCACTTTGGTAATATAGGTGGGGACGCTTAAATCAGGGTAGGGATTTGTGGGTACGGCGTCAGGCGTCAGAGAGGTCTGATCTGCATTGGTAAGATCCAGCACGATGTCTGAGGCTCGAAGGGATTCTTCACTGGCCAGGGCGGCGGGCGGTTTGGGGTTTGTATGATCTTTTGTCCCGCAGGCGGTCAGCGCCGTGAGGGCAGTCAGGATAATAAGCAGGCATAAATACTTTTGTGGGCTTATGGATTTGGAGTTTATCGGATTCATAAAGAAGGTCTCTTTTCTTAATTGTTGTATTGTTCTTATTGTTCTTGTTATTTGTTATTGTTATTATTGTTGCTATCTTAGTTATTTACTACGCCTATTTTAGCGGTTTCGCAATTATTTCGCAATATCTTTGTATGGATATTCACGGGGGAGCATGGTATAATATTTTATGTTGTGGGAAATTCCAGGGGAATTTACCCTTTGGTCAGGAAGGTTAAAAATGACAAGCATGTCATATCAAACAGAAAGCAAAGAAAATACATTTCCCGGCGGCTATAACGCCGCTTTCGGCATCCTCTCAGCCCTGGCGATCATCATGGTTGCGGCGGGGCATCTGGGCTATAATATTCTGACGGTGGGAGATCTCTTCCCTTATTATTCGTTTCATGTACCGCTGTTTATGTTTATATCCGGTTATTTCTATCGGCAGGAAGAACAGGAGAGGCCTTTTTCCTATATTAAAAAGAAGGTGCGCAGGCTGCTTTTGCCCTATTTTATCTGCAATCTGGCTTATGGGTTGATTGCCTGGCTGCTGCGTTTATGGGGGGACTTTACGTTTGGGGAACCGGTTACGGTGAAAACGTTGTTTTTGGATCCCTTTCTGCATGGATATCAATATATTTATAATTTTGCGGCCTGGTTTGTGCCGGTGCTTTTTCTTATAGAAGTGATGAATCTGCTTATGCGGATTGTGCTGCGGGCAATCCGTCTGGATAATGAGTGGCTGATTCTGACCGGGACACTGGCGGTGGGAATGGCAGTGGTATGGCTGGCGATCAACGGACATGTGTGGGGGATGTATAAGATGCCGGGAAGGATTCTGTTCCTCTATCCCTGCTTTCAGATGGGACAGTTCTACCGCCGGAAGCTGGAATCGCATGACAGGCTTGGAAATCTGCCCTATTTTGCCATTGTATTGGGAATACAGGTGTTATTAAACCTGTGCTGTAATGGGCTGGCATACAGCTGTGTGTGGTGTACGGCGTTCGCCAACGGTCCGGTCATTCCGTATGTGACAGTTGTGTCAGGTGTTGCATTCTGGCTGCGGGTGTCGAAGATTCTCGCGCCTGTTTGCGGGAACAATTCGGCGGTTGCTTATCTGGGGCGCAATACTTATCCGGTGATGATGCATCATATCATGGTATTTATGGTGATCAAGATGATACTTGCGGCGATTGCTGCCGGGACGGGATATCTGGCGGATTTTGACTTTGAGCGTTTCTACACGGACATCGATTATTGTTATCTGATAAAGGGGGCGGAGGCTTTCAAGATGGTCTATCTGGCGGCGGGGATTGTGCTGCCGCTGCTGCTGCAGCGGGGAATGAGGGCGCTGTTAAAGCGTTCATCATAATGTCTGCCTTATCCTTTTTACGGCCTGTAACGTTTAGGATAGAGATTAACTTATGCGGGTTTGAATTGCAATCGGCGGGGGAGTGTGATACGCTATTGACGATAAGTCGAGACGGCGAACGGATTTTACGGTTGTATTTGGTCGATATGCTGATAGCTGATAATTGATATCTGTGATTATCAGCGGGAAATATTTTGGGAGGGTAAGTTATGCCGGATATGGATATCTGGATACAGGTTATGCTGGGGTTGATCCTGCTTGCGGGAGTATTGTTGATGGTACGGCATTTTATGCGCTGCCATACGGTACAGATATATAATTGGGACGGCAGAAGTTACCGGTTTCTGGGGAGAGAATGTCTGCATAAGAAAAATGATATATATGTCATAAATATGAAAGAACGGATTGGTGATATGTCCTATACGACCAGATACCGGCTTTTGGCTTCCCCGGAGTTTGTCAAAAGACGCCGTTATGACAGCCTGCTTTTGCGGGCAGGGGCAAATGAGGCCTGGCTTCCCATCGAGGAACGGATGATAAAGGATATCTACTTTTGTTATAAATAGAAAGGCAGAGCATATGATCACAGTCAGTCTGTGTATGATTGTAAAAAATGAAGAGCGCATTTTACAGAGGTGTCTGGACAGCCTGACAGGCCTGATGGATGAGATTATCATTGTGGATACGGGTTCTACAGACGCTACCCGGGAAATTGCGGCGAAGTATACGGATCAGGTTTATGATTTTGCCTGGGTCAATGATTTTTCGGCGGCCCGCAATTTTGCTTTTTCCAAGGCATCAAAGGAGTATATTTATTCGGCGGATGCGGACGAGGTGTTGGATGAGCAGAACAGGGAAGCCTTTTTGCAGTTGAAGCGGACGCTCTTGCCGGAGATAGAGATTGTGCAGATGTATTACGCTAATCAGCTTTCCCATGGAACCATCTATAATTATGACCGGGAACTGAGGCCCAAACTCTTTAAGAGAAACCGGACGTTTCGGTGGCAGGGCGCCATTCATGAGCAGATAGGGATTACACCTGTTATTTATGACAGCGAGATAGAGATATGCCATATGCCCCAGAACAGTCATAAGGACAGGGATTTGGCGGCTTTTGCGAGATTGACGCAGGCCGGAGAAATACTGGATAAGCGACTGCACAATATTTATGCGAAGGAGCTTTTTATCGCCGGAGAAAGCAAGGATTTCCTGGTGGCCAGGGAGTTCTTCCGGGCTTCCTGTGTGGATGAGGCGCGGGGCGATGATGAGTTGAAAGAGGCGGCCTGCGTGGCAGCCAGAGCAGCGCGGATTGCCGGGGATGTGGCGGATTTCTTTAAATATGCCTTGAAGGTAGTTGCCTGCGATGGCTGTGCGGAGATTTGCTGTGAGCTGGGGGAATATTACAGGCAGATCGGAGATTATGACGAGGCTGTGGTGTGGTTTTATAATGCGGCCTATGAGACGGAGTGCATCTTGAATATTCGCTGCGGCAGTGAGATACCATTACAGGGGCTGGCGGACTGCTATCGGTCGCTTGGCAATGAGGAACAGGCGGCGGAATATGAACGGCTTTCAAAAAGGGAAAAGCACTGATGATTATGGATAAGGGACGCGCCTTATATCGTAATTTGCACAGTGATTGAGATAGAATCGATGACAGATATGGAAAGAGAGAAGCTGAAGGCATGAAATGGGAAGAAAATGTGCGTAAGGTGGTACCCTACACACCGGGAGAACAGCCGGACAGGCCCGGCATCATTAAGCTAAATACCAATGAGAGTCCTTATCCGCCCCCGCCGGGTGTGGCAGCGGCGATTGAAAAGTTATGTGCAGACAGGATGCGTCTTTATCCGGCGTTTCCGGAGCAGACGGCTCTTGCGGCGGAGCTGGCCGGCTATTATCATGTGGGAACGGATCAGATTTTTATCGGTGTGGGGTCGGATGATGTGCTGTCCATGGCATTTATGACCTTTTTCAATGGCGGCAGACCGATTCTGTTCCCGGATATCACCTATTCCTTTTATGATGTATGGGCAGAAGTCTACGGGATTCCTTATGAGAGAAAACCACTGGATGCAGAGTTTAGGATTCGGCCGCAGGATTACAAACAGCCAAACGGCGGGGTAATCTTCCCCAATCCCAATGCGCCCACCGGTGTACTTATGGGATTGGAACAGGTGGAGGAGATTGTGGCGGCCAACCGGGACGTGGTGGTGATCGTGGACGAGGCCTACATTGACTTTGGCGGGATAAGCGCAGTGCCGTTATTGGAAAAGTATGATAATCTTCTGGTGGTACAGACCTTCTCCAAGTCCCGCTCCATGGCTGGGATGCGGATTGGTTATGCGCTGGGCAGTCCGCAGTTGATCCGGTACTTGAATGATGTGAAGTACTCTGTTAACTCCTATACTTTGAATTATCCGACACTGGAACTCGGTGTGGAGGCTGTGCGGGATAGGGCTTATTTTGCATCCTGCTGTGAGAAAATCATACACACGCGCACACAAGCGGAAGCGGAACTTACAAGGCGGGGCTTTACGTTTCCCAAATCTTATGGTAATTTTATCTTTGCAGCCCATAAGAGTGTGCCGGCCAGGGAAATCTATGAACGGCTGAAGAAAAATGACATATATGTCAGATGGTGGAACAAGGAGCGGATTGACAATTATCTGCGCATCACCATTGGAACGGATGAGCAGATGGAGGCGCTGTATGCGGCGTTGGATCAGATCTGCGGATAGAGGAAAACGCCCTCTGAAGAGATTGGGGGCTGTAATTTCTGAAAGAATTGATAATAGGAGACATATATTATAATAATATAGAAAAGATGATAAGGGACATAGGACGCGGGAACTGCCGGCAGGATGTCCTGACATTGGAGGATTAAGAATGGAAAGTTTAGCAGTTGCATTTGCCAATACTCTGGGAAAGTATGTGGCCAAAGAAGTAGTGGTTTTTATTATCTCTATGATTCCGATCCTGGAACTTCGCGGCGGTCTGATCGTGGCCTCTCTTTTGCAGGTGCCTATTACCACGGCCATCCCGTTTTGTATCATCGGCAATATCATTCCGATTCCCTTTATACTGCTCTTTATCAAGCAGGTGTTCAAGCTGCTTAAGAAGATTAAATTATTCCGGGGCATTATAGAGAAGCTGGAGAACCGCGCTATGGGTAAGAGCGACAGCATCAAGAAATATGAGTTTTGGGGTTTGGTGCTCTTTGTGGGGATTCCCCTGCCGGGTACGGGGGCGTGGACCGGTTCCCTGATTGCGGCGCTTCTGGACATTGATTTTAAGAAAGCAATCCTGGCGGAACTTTTGGGAATCGTGATTGCTACGATTATCATGTCCATCTTTTCCTATGGACTTTTGGGAGTGCTGCTGAGTTAGAGGCGGAAGGTTTGTCACGTCTGTGACAGATGAGGCATGAAAGGATGAAAGAGAAGAAAAAGGCGGTTTTGACAGGCAGTCTGATTGCGGCAGTCCTTGTGTGCACAGTCATGACGGGTTTTGTGGCGGTCAGGCATTTCGCAAATACAGCAAATAAAAATCTTGCCAGAAGGAAGGGCGTGATCGCTACCTGTGATAGCATGGAGAAGGAGCACCTGTCTGCAGATATGGCCGTTGACGGGGATGATGAGACGCTGACTTCCCGCTGGTCAAGCGAGAATAACTGGGAGGATGCCTCCCACTATATACAACTGGAATTTCCGGAAGAAATTTCAGTTTCTTTTGTTGTACTGAAATGGGAGCGCAGAAATGTGATATCCTATGCCCTGGAGGGTTCCCTGGACGGGGAAACCTGGCAGATATTACAAAGCTTTGACACGGCGCCGGCGGCCAAACGACAGGAAATCGTGCTGGAGGAGGCTGCGCAGGTGCGGTATCTGCGTTTGTCCACCTATGCGGTGTCTAAAGAAGAATCTGATTATTCTAATCTGTATCAGAATGTGTCCCTCTATGAGTTTGAGGTTTATGCGGACAAGCCTGCGGCTTATCTATTAAAAGCACCTGTTATTGAAAAGGCAAAGGACGGGAGCAGACGTTTGGTCATGTCCGAGGCCCCTGCGGGGTACCGGATTACTTTCATCGGTGCGGACTTAGAGCAGGTCATTGGTACGGACGGTACGGTCTATGAGACCATTCAGGATAAAGAAGTAACAGTGGGTTACCGGGTGGAGGATACAAGCGGCCGGGAAGAGGCCAGGGAGATTTCCTTTACCGTACAGGTGCCGGCGGCAGTTTCACTGGATACCGGGCAGGGAGATGCGGATGACCAGGAGGCATGCTTGGCAGGAGACGGGAGCCCGGAGAAAAATCCCAAGCCGGCAGGCATTCCTTCCGTGGCGGAATGGTGCGGCGGAGAGGGGAACTTCGAAGTGGGAGAGAACGCCCGGATTGTGGTGGGGATTGACAGTATCCCATCAGAAACCGGACAGGGCGGCAGTGCACAGGCAAAGGCAGCAGAACAGGCGCTCTGGGATGTGGCGCAGCTTTTTTGCAGTCAGTATGACAATCGGTCTACTGTCCCGCGGCTGACTGTCTGCAAGGGCACCATGGAAGAGGTCAGGGCGGGAGATTTTTATCTTGGATATGCGGATCAGCCCAATGGATTGGGAGAAGAAGGATATACCTGCGATATAACTGACAAATGTGTCATAAAGGCGGAGAGCGCTGTGGGAGTGCGGTGGGGAACCGTCACCATCCTGCAGCATCTGTGTGGTTCTTATCAGCAGTCCAGTTTATATCAGGGCAGGATACGGGATTATCCGCTCTATCAGGTGCGGGGATTTGGTATCGATGTGGCCAGGAAACCGGTGTCCTTGGATACGCTGTATCAAATGATGGAGGTCATGTCCTGGTATAAGATGAATGATTTAGCAATCCATTTCAATGACAATACCATTCTTGCCACCAGCGGCCTGACGGACACTGCAGAACGGGCAATGACGGCGGACAGCGCCTTTCGTCTGGAATCGGATATGATGAATGGGAAGGGGGAGGCTCTGACTTCCCAGGATTATGCCTATACCAAGGAGGAGATAGATCAGTTCATCGAGACGGCCAGAGTCTATGGCGTGACGGTGGTGCCGGAGATTGATACGCCGGCGCATTCCCTGGCCATTACCAAACTGTATCCTGAATATGCCCTGCGTACCAGCAATGAGTCGGTGGATCAGATTGATCTGGGCCAGGAAGAAGCGGTGGAACTGGTGGAGCAGTTGTGGCGGGAGGCGCTTGACAGGGACACGGGCGCTTTCAGGCAGGCTCGGATTGTGAACATTGGCATGGATGAGTACTACGGTGAGGGTGAGGAATATCGGCAGTTCCTGACGGAAATGAATGAACTGGTGCAGGAGTCGGGTAAGACCGTGCGCCTGTGGGGGAGTCTCAGCAATATCGGCGGCACTACACAGCCTTCCCCGGAGAATCTGCAGATGAATATCTGGAGTACGTTGTGGGCAGATCCCCAGGAGATGTATGAGGCAGGATATTCCCTGATCAATATGCAGAACAATCACCTCTATATCATACCGGGCGGCGGATATGACCATCTGGATGGCAGGGAATTGTATGAAAACTGGGCGCCCAACAAGTTCTATGACTATAATCAGACGGAGATAATCCCCGCCTATTCGCCGCAGATGCTGGGGGCCTCCTATATGATATGGAATGATATGAGCGGTAATCTGGATATCGGCATCAGCGAGTACGATCTGTTTATCCGCTTCCGGGAACCGTTGACGGTATTGTCCATGAAGCTGTGGGGAGCATCGGAATTGGAGGAACATGCACAAAGGCTGCAGCAGCTGGACTCTCCCAATAAGCAGCCAACGGCTTATGAACTGTTGGAGGTTTACGATTACAACACGGAAGCTGTAAGACCCAGGACGCTTGCAAAGAAGGGTTCCCCATGTCAGATAGATAGCAGCCGTTATCTATATGCGGAAACAGCGGCAGCGGAGCCAGATTATGAGATTGAGATGAACGTTTGGCTGGAGCCGGGGACTGCCGCGGGCAGCAGCCAAACCGGCGTTTATCAGGAGCAGATTCTTGCGGAGGGGGACGGCGCCTATGCCAAATGGGCTTTTTATGCGGTAGAGCCGGAGACGGGCCGGGTTGGCTTTACCAGAGAAGGCCGGACTTACACATTTGACTATACGCTGCCTGCGGGAGAGTGGGTGAATCTGAAAGTCCGAGGGATGGCAGGAAAGGTCGTTCTCTATGTGGAAGATGAGGAGGTCGATGCTGTTGGCAGTGATGAGCCCTTTGAAGAACATGCAACGTTTGTATTCCCGCTGCAGAGGATGGGACGGCAGACATCCCACTTTGACGGGAAGATGGAATGGGAAGTATTGTATGATATAGAGGGATGTCATGGTTCTGTCTGGCAGCTTGAGAGATAGCACAGCATATTCAGAGTGGAGGAGCAAATGGAGGCATACACGGATTTTGCACAGGTTTATGATGAATTTATGGACGAGACACCCTATGAGGCGTGGTGTGGGTTTCTGGTGGAGACGTTATACAAGTATGGTGTGAGCAAAGACGCTGGCGAGAAGCCAGAGCCGGATGAAACTGTGCCCTCAGATGAGCAGGAGGCACGAAATCTCAGGCAGGAGCGAAACACCATTCTGGATCTGGGCTGCGGCACCGGCACCCTGACAGAGATGCTGGCCCGGAAGGGGTATGATATGATCGGCGTGGATAATGCGCAGGAGATGCTGCAGATCGCCATCAAGAAGCGGGAGCAGTCGGGACTGGATATCCTATATCTGTTGCAGGATATGCGGGAATTTGAACTCTACGGTACCGTGGGGGCAGTGGTCAGCGTGTGCGATTCCATTAATTATCTGCTGGAAGAGGAGGATGTCCTGCAGACTTTCCGGCTGATACATAATTATCTGTATCCGGGCGGCATTTTTATCTTTGACTTTAATACAGTCTACAAATATGCCGATGTCATAGGCGAAGCCACAATTGCGGAGAACCGGGAAGAATGCAGCTTTATCTGGGAAAACTATTATCATGAAGCGGAAGAGATTAATGAATACGATCTGACAATCTTTGTCAGGGGAGAAGAGGAAGAACTGTTTCACAGGTTTCAGGAGACGCATTATCAGCGGGGATATCGGTTGGAACAGATGTGCAGGCTGCTCCGTGAAGCGGGTCTGTCTGTGTTGGAAACGCTGGATGCGGATACCCATGAGGCAGTGACGAAAGAGAGTGAGAGGATTTACGTGGTGGCGAAGAAGATGTGAAGGAGGAACCATAACATGACAGATTATTTGGTAAGAGCAACGGCAGCAGACGCGCAGATTCGGGCATTTGCGGTAACATCCAGGGAACTGGTGGAATATGCGCGAGAGGCCCACAATACAAGTCCCGTGGTGACAGCGGCCCTGGGGCGGCTGATGACGGGTGCGGTGATGATGGGAAGCATGCTCAAAGGCGAACAGGACATACTGACTTTACAGATTCACGGCGCAGGCCCGGTGCATGGCTTGACAGTGACGGCGGATGCGAAGGGCAATGTGAAGGGGTATGCGGACAACCCGCAGGCGATGATGCCGCCCAACCATTTGGGCAAACTGGATGTGGGCGGGGTGATCGGGAACGGAGTGCTCACGGTCATGAAAGATATGGGTTTAAAGGAACCTTACGCATCTACCATAGAACTCAAGACGGGGGAAATCGGAGATGATCTGACCTATTACTTCGCGGCTTCCGAGCAGGTGCCCTCCAGCGTGGCGCTGGGCGTGTTGATGGATAAGAACAATACGGTACGACAGGCAGGGGGATTTATTATCCAGCTGATGCCTTTTACGGCGGATGATGTGATTGACAGGCTGGAACAGAAGCTATCTTCCATACAGTCGGTTACAGCCATGTTGGAAGCAGGTAGTACGCCGGAACAGATCCTGGAGATTGTGTTAGGGGATCTGGGACTGGAAATTACGGACACCCTGCCGATACAGTTTTCCTGTAACTGCAGTAAGGAACGGGTGGAAAAGGTGCTTGTCAGCCTTGGCAAAGCGGATTTACAGGAGATGATTGATGAAGGCAGGGAGGTAGAACTGCATTGCCACTTCTGCAATAGAAATTACACCTTTGCCATAGAGGAATTAAGGGAAATTATGAAAAGTGCAAAAACTAAATCGTGATTTAATGGTATAAAATTTGCGTGAAAAAAGTGCGAAAATACGGAACGAGAAAGAGCGGATTTCTGGGAAGATTCACAGAACAAGAACAGCCGTGATTAAAATGCAAACCAGTGTAGAACCCTGAGATATAGCGGAATTTAGGACGGATAGAAAATAGAGACACGACTGTAATGTAACAATAGAGTGAATGTGAAAGAAATGTGTGATACGATTTAGAGGTAAGCGGGAGAAAATAGGTATTAGCCGTTATTGTTTTCGGAAAAGGGTTAAAAAGTGTTTGCAGGTGATTTTGGAGACAGCAGAGATGTTTGAGATGCCAAAAATAGCGAAATGAGTTTTACGAATAGTAACACCAAAAAGTTAAAATAGGATTTAAATCAGTTTTTGTGACAAAATTGCGTAATCCGCAAGGGAAATCTTAAAAGCAGACCTGCCTCCAGAAATACAGATTTTATGCATGTTTCCACCTTATAATAGCATGTGTTACCAATAAAATAGTGGGTGATATATAACAGAAATTATATTTTCCCGAAAGGAAAAAGGATGACTTAGAACAAAGGAAGCGCTTAAATAAAGATATAAAATCCGGGAAAATATGGTAAAATGGAATTTATAGACATTTTCCACAATTTTTAGACGTGATATGATAGGAAAATGCATAACAGGGAAACAATATAAGCAATACGAATACGAGAACGACTGATAAGGATTTACAGTCAGGATTAAGAAAAAGAAAGGCAGAACGGGATATGAAACATGGGTTTATCAAAGCAGCGGCCATGACGCCGAAGATTAAGGTAGCAGATCCGGTCTATAATGCGAAGGAGATTTGTAAGGGAATCGAGGAAGCGCTTGCAAAAGGAGCCAGGCTCATCGTCTTTCCGGAATTGTGTTTGACGGGATATACCTGCAGTGACCTGTTTTTGCAGGAAATATTGCTTTTGCAGGCAAAGGAGGCGTTGGATACGGTGGCGGAGGCTACAGAAGGCTCTGATGCGCTTGTTTTTGTGGGGATGCCGCTGGTAAAAGACCATAAACTTTATAATGTGGCGGCTGTGCTGCAGAATGGGGAGATTTTGGCTTTTATTCCCAAACGATTTATTCCGGCCTATGCGGAATTTTATGAAGCAAGGCATTTTGTACCAGGAAATACGGAGCCGGAACCCTATATATATAAGGAAAAAGAGATTCCCTTTGGGACGGATATCCTGCTGCAGGTGGAGAATATGCCGGATCTGGTGGTGGGCTGTGAGGTCTGTGAGGATATCTGGGTGCCGGATTCACCGGGAGCGGCCCATGCGCTGGCAGGCGCCACCGTGATGGTGAACCTTTCTGCTTCCAATGAAACCATTGGAAAGGATGTCTATCGGGAAATGCTGGTGAAATCTGCCAGCGCAAGGCAGATCACAGCGTATATTTATGCCTCTGCCGGGGAGGGGGAATCTACCCAGGATCTGGTATTTGGCGGGCATAATATCATAGCTGAGAATGGCACAATACTGGCCGAGGCAAAGCGTTTTGTGCCGGAAAATCTTTATGCGGACATTGATATTCACAGATTATGTCATGAGAGACGCAGGATGAGCACCTATCATCCGGAAACTATGCGCCGGCATACGGTAGTATCTGTTTCCATGGAAGAAGAAGAGACTATTCTGACAAGAAGTTTCAGCCCCAAGCCCTTTGTACCGGACAGACAGGAAGAGCGGGATAAGCGTTGTGACGAGATCTTATCCATTCAGTCTTACGGTCTTAAAAAGAGATATGAGCATACAGGGTGTCAGTCTGCGGTGATCGGCATATCCGGCGGACTGGATTCTACCCTGGCGCTTTTAGTGACGGTACGGGCCTTCGACATGCTGGGGCTTGGCCGGGACAAGATCATCTCGGTTACCATGCCATGCTTTGGCACCACGGACAGAACCTATGACAATGCCTGTAGATTGGCAAAAGCGCTGGGGACTACCCTGCAGGAGGTGGATATCAGAGAGGCGGTGACGGTGCATTTCCGGGATATCGGACAGGATATGGAGCAGCATGATGTGACATATGAGAACGGACAGGCCAGAGAGCGGACGCAGGTGTTGATGGATATTGCCAATCAGACGGGCGGATTAGTCATTGGTACAGGAGATATGTCGGAACTGGCGCTGGGCTGGGCTACTTATAACGGAGACCATATGTCTATGTACGGCGTCAATGCGGGAGTGCCCAAGACCCTGGTGCGTCATCTGGTGCGGTACTATGCGGATACCTGCGGCAATGAGGAATTGCAGACCCTGCTCTTAGATATACTTGACACACCTGTCAGTCCAGAACTTCTGCCGCCGGTGGACGGCGTTATTTCCCAGAAGACGGAGGATCTGGTGGGGCCTTATGAATTGCATGATTTCTTCTTATATTATATGCTTCGTTGTGGGTTTGAGCCGGCAAAAGTCTATCGTGTAGCCTGTATGGCTTTTCAGGATATATATGACAAGGGTGTCATATTGAGGTGGCTGAAGATTTTTTATCAGAGATTTTTTGCCCAGCAGTTCAAGCGGTCCTGTCTGCCGGACGGTCCGAAGGTGGGAAGCGTGGCGGTGTCACCAAGAGGCGATCTGCGGATGCCGTCTGACGCCTGTGCGGCTATCTGGCTGGCACAGCTTGCGGAGTTTTCATAAATCGAGCATAGATGGATTTCGAGCAGAGAACTTTTTACTGCTTGCTGTTTTCGTTTCTCCATTGTCTGGGAGAAATGCCATACACATTTTTAAATGCCCTTGAAAAATGCAGTTGGTTCGGATAACCGACTGCATTTCCTATGTCTGCAATTGACAGTGCTGTCAGTTTTAACAGCTCGGCGGCTTTGGACATGCGGTAGGAAATGAGAAATTCCTGGGGCGATTTTCCCATATTTTCATGAAAAATCTTACCAAAGTAGCTTCTGTTCAGTCCACAGGAGGCTGCGATAGTCTCCACGGTGATGTCATTTTGGAAATTCTGTTCTATAAAAGAGATGGCTTCCTTGATATAGAAGTCCCGCAGGCTGTTGCCTTTGTTCACTTGGGTGGAGGAGGCGGAACGCATAAAGTAGTCGATGAAGAGGAAGAGATGTCCGATCAGGTGAAACGGAGAGGCATCTCCATGGTTGACGATATAGAGCATCTCGTCTTTCATGTTCTCTGCAATATCTTTATAACGCGCCTTATAGATTGGCTGATTGCAGCTTAGGCCTGTCAGTTCTATGGCTTCCTTGGCGCGAAGACCGTCAAACTCAAGCCATGTATATTCCCAGGGAATCTCATGGTCTGCTATGTAGGTGCATACCTGATGGGGAAAGATCATGAATCCCTGTCCGCTCTTGACCTGATAGGTAATGGATTCACCCTGTGCGTTGTCGGCAATCAGGGTACCTGTCCCGGAAAGGCAAAAGTGGAAGAGGTAGTGATTCCTGGCGGCTGGCCCGAAGGAGTGGGAGGGGTCGCACTGTTCCCAGCCGAACTGGTACAGTCCAAGATCGATAAAATTTTCACTGGGAAAAACGGAAAAGATCACTTCACTCATAGTTGTCCCTCCTGCTTCATATAATTAGGAATATAACTATTATATACCAAAATGCTATTTTACTTCAAACAAAAGAGACAAAAGCGGCATAAAGGCATATAACATGCAAAATACGGCTATTTATTGATAGCAAAATGGTATGTTATAATGCAAATATCAATTTAGGGAAGGAGATGCTTTATGAAAAGCAGGAACGGAAAATACCTTGGAGCGGTATTATGCGGTGTGACAGCGGCGATGATGCTTTCGGGATGCGGGAGTGAAGCGAACTCTAATGTGACTGAGATTGAGATCGTTCAGTACAAACCCGAAGCGGCGAACTATTTCGCCATGGTGGAAGAAGAGTTCAATGCCACACACGATGATATCCACCTCACCATCAGTTCACCCAATGATGCTATGACAATATTAAAAACGAGATTTATAAGGGAGGATTACCCTGATATTATCGGCATCGGCGGTGACATTAACTATTCTTATTTTGTAGATGCGGAAATCCTCATGGATATTTCGGATTACGCAGGGCTTGCGAACATCAACCAGGGTTATCTGGATATTGATGAATCCCTGGAATTGGTTCCCACGGAAGGAACGTTCGCGGTACCCTATGTGGCCAATGCGGCAGGTATCCTGTATAACAGGGATATGTTTGAGGAGCACGGCTGGGAGATCCCGACAAACTGGGCAGAACTTAACGCCCTGTGCGAGACTATACAGGCGGAAGGAATCCTTCCTTTCTATTTTGGATTCAAGGATACCTGGACCTGTCTGGCTCCCTGGAACTCCATGGCAGTAGATTTGGCGCCGGCGGACGCCACCAAGCAGGTAAACCGCGGCGAGACCAAGTTTGCCACAGAATACAGGGAAGTATCGGAAAAATACCTGACATTATTGCAGTATGGGCCTGACGATCCGTTTGCATACGGATACAATGACGCCTGCACCGCTTTTGCAAGAGGCGAGTCGGCTATGTATCCGATCGGCAGCTATGCAGCGCCTCAGATCCTGTCGGTAAATCCGGACTTGAATATGGATTCTTTCGTAATGCCTGCCAACGATTCGGCGGATGCAAATACTCTGAACTCCGGTATTGACCTGCAGTTTAGCGTGATGGCCGAGTGTCCGAATAAGGAAGCGGCTTACGAGGTGCTGGACTTCTTATATGAGGATGCCAATCTTCAGAAGTACATCGATGCACAGACAGCTATCCCCTGCAAGAAGGGTGATTTTGCACTGCCGACCATCCTCGATGGCATGACAGAGTATATTGCTTCCGGCAACATGACGGACTATCCGGATCATTATTATCCCTCTGAGATGGCAGTGGATGCACAGATTCAGACCTTCTTGTTAAAGAAGGATGTGGATGCTTTCTTACAGAAATTCGATACGGACTGGCTGCGCTATAACAGAGATATCATCCGTCTGGTTCAGGACTATGAGAAACAGCACGGAAATGCGGATTAAGGGGAAAGGAGAAGAGAGACTATGAAAAATGAGAGAAAAAGAACATTTTTATTGATTACCATTCCGATTCTGGCCCTGTTTATCTGCTTTAATACCATTCCGCTGATTCGCGGTGTGATATACAGCTTTACGAACTTTAAGGGCTTTGGATCCTACGACTGGGTGGGACTTCGTAACTATGCAGATTTATTTACGGATGCACGTGTGGGAAAATCTTATTGGTTTACCTTTAAACTGGCGGTTGTGACAACCATTGTTGTTAATGTCTTAAGTCTTCTTCTGGCATTGGCATTAAACAGTCATATCCGGGCTAAGAGTTTCTTCCGTGGGGCATACTTTTTACCGAATATCTTAGGATCTTTGGTAGTAGCATACATCTTCAATTACTTTTTTACTTATATTCTGCCCGCAGTGGCGGACATGATCGGCATCGAGGCTCTGCGCACCAGTATCCTTTCCAATCCCGGCACGGCCTGGATCGGTGTTATGGTGGTATGTGCATGGCAGGCGATCGCCATGAATACCATTATCTATATCTCAGGACTACAGACAGTGCCGGAGGATGTCTATGAGGCAGGCGGATTAGACGGCGCTACCGGCTGGAAACAGTTCAAATACCTGACCTTCCCGCTGATCATCCCGTTCTTTTCCATCAACATGGTGCTGTGTATCAAGAACTTCCTGATGGTATTTGATCAGATCATGGCTTTGACCAAAGGCGGTCCGGCGCAGAGTACGGAGTCCATCTCCTATTTGATCTACAATAATGGTATGTCAGGCGGACAGTTCGGATTCCAGAGTGCCAACGCGGTTGTATTCTTTATTGTGATTGTCATTGTTTCCGTGGCACAGATGAAGTTTTCCGGTAAAAAGGAGGAACAGTTATGATAGAGAAAAAAACAAATATATCAGCAATGACAGTCCTGATCCTGGGATTGTGCACGATTGCTCTTCCGTTGTATCTGACTGTTGTGATTGCGTTCAAGCAGCCTTCTGAGATGACTAACAGCATTAGTGGCATCTTATCTCTGCCTAAGACCTGGAGCCTTAACAATTTCAGGGAAGCTATGGAGATCACGGATTTCTGGCATTCCCTCAGAAACAGTCTGCTGATCACGGGCCTTTCGGTGGTGCTTTCCATCGTGGTACACTCCCTGATGGGATATGCGCTGGGCAGGAATAAAGCAAAGAGCAAGTTTTACAGCTTCGTTTACCTGTTTATCGTAAGCGGTATGTTTGTACCTTTTGCGATCCTGATGATGCCGCTGGCAAAACAGACAGCTGAACTGGGGCTTGCCAACTGGTTTGGTGTAATCTTATTATATGTGGTGTTCTATATGCCAATGAACGTGCTTTTGTATTCGGGATATCTTGTGAATATTCCCATGGCGTTGGAGGAAGCGGCCAAGGTTGACGGGGCTTCCACATGGAGAACTTATTGGAAGATCATCTTCCCGATTATGCGGCCCATGCATGCTACGGTGGCTGTGTCGACAGCGCTGGCAGTATGGAATGATGTGATGACGCCCCTCGTTATCATGGCGGGATCCGGAGAGAACACACTGCCTCTTGCGCAGCTCAATTTCCAGTCCCAGTTTGGTACGAACTATAATCTGGCGTTTGCCTCCTATCTGCTTTCATTGATACCGATTCTGATCTTCTATGTGATATGCCAGAAGCAGATTCTGAACGGTGTTGTCAACGGCGCGGTGAAGTAAGGAGAAAGATTGAAGTAAGAAAAAGGTTTGGTACAGCATATGGCGATTCTATTTCAACAGGATGAAAGAACTTTTACATTACAGACGAAACAGACGACATATCAGATGAAAATAGATGAATTCGGATATCTTCTGCACCTGTATTATGGTGGGAAGATATCCGGAAACATGGATTATCTGTTGACTTATTATGACAGAGGATTTTCAGCGAACCCCTATGACGCGGGAAGTGACAGGACCTACTCCATGGATGCACTGCCCCAGGAATATCCCACAACGGGAACAGGGGATTATCGAAACAGCGCCCTAGTCATCAGGAATCATGACGAATCGGAGTGCTGTGATCTGCGCTATACCGGACATGAGATAAGAAAGGGTAAGTACGGACTGCCGGGGCTTCCGGCAGTCTATGCTGACGATAAGGATGCGCAGACGTTGGAAATCAGGCTGGAAGATACGGTGAGCAGAGTACAGGTGCGTCTGTTGTACGGTGTGCTTGAAGAAGACGATATTATTACCAGAAGTGTGCAGATCATCAATGGCGGTACGGGCAGTATCGTGGTGGAAAAGGCGGCATCAGCAAGTCTGGATTTTATGGCTGGAGACTTTGATCTGGTCAGCTTCTATGGCAGACATGCCATGGAGAGAAATATGCAGCGTGCTCCCATTGCCCATGGCAGTCAGGTGATCGGCAGCCGCCGGGGAAGTTCCAGCCATCAGTATAATCCGGCGGTGATCATTGCAGATGAGGATGCCACAGAAGATAATGGAAGCTGCTACGGCATGGTGTTTGTCTACAGCGGCAATTTCCTCTGCGAAGCAGAGAAAGATCAGTATAACCAGACCAGGGTCATTATGGGAATGCAGAGCGATCTGCTTCACTATCCTCTGGAAGCAGAAGAGATGCTGACGGTGCCGGAGACCATTCTGTGTTATTCCGATCAGGGCTTTGGCGGATTGTCCCTCAAATATCACCATTGTCTCAGGGATCATGTTTGCCGGGGCGCTTACCAGCACAGCCCCAGGCCGGTGCTGGTCAACAGCTGGGAGGCGGCTTATTTTCATTTCAATGGAGAGACGATCGTTCAGCTGGCGAAAGAAGCGGCCGAACTTGGCATTGACATGGTGGTCATGGATGATGGCTGGTTTGGCAAAAGGGAAGACGACAACAGCGGATTGGGAGATTGGCAGGTCAATGAGCAGAAACTGGGATGCAGTCTCGCTGAATTGACTAAAAGGGTCAACCAAGAGGGCGTGAAGTTTGGTATCTGGATTGAGCCGGAGATGGTTTCTGAGGACAGCGATCTCTACCGGACGCATCCGGACTGGACTATGTTAACTCCCCAGAGAAATCCGGTGCGCAGCCGCAACCAGCTGGTACTTGATTTTTCCAGAAAAGAAGTGCGGGATTATATTTTCGAGCAGATCTGTAATGTGTTTGACCAGGGAAACATTGAATATGTGAAGTGGGATATGAACAGAAGCATTTCAGATGTATATTCCGCAGATAACAGACAGGGCAAGGTGGCGTATGATTATGTGCTGGGTGTTTATGACTTCTTGGAGAAGTTGACGGCAAAGTATCCTCACCTCCTGATAGAAGGCTGCTGTGGCGGCGGCGGCAGGTTTGATGCCGGTATGTTATATTATACGCCACAGATCTGGTGCAGCGATAATACGGACGCAGTGGACAGGCTGCGGATTCAGTATGGAACTTCTTTCTTCTATCCCATGTCAGCCATGGCGGCTCATGTGTCGGCGGTGCCCAATCACCAGACAGGGAGAAGCATCAGCCTGCAGACCAGAGGCATTGTGGCCATGACCGGAGCTTTTGGATATGAACTGTCCCTTGAGAAGCTGACAGAAGAAGAGAAAGAGCAGGTCAAGGATCAGATCAGGCAGTATAAGGAATACGAGGCGCTGATCAGCAATGGGGATTATTACAGGCTCTCAAATCCTTATGAGGATCCCCTGGCGGCCTGGATGTTTGTATCGAAGGACCGCAGGAGCGTGTTACTCCATGTGGTGATGCTGGAGATACATGGGAATATGACGGTCAGTTATGTGAAACTGAAAGAACTTTTGCCGGAGGCTTCCTATGAGGAGAAAACGAGCAAAAAGTGTTATCAGGGTTCGGCCCTGATGCAGGCGGGGATTCCCCTGCCGGTGGAAATGAAAGAATACCCCGCATATCAGTTTTATTTTACGGTAAAAGGGTGATTCACTATAAAGAAGCAGGCCTGCTTTGTTACTTGATTGTGACGGGCGGGCCTGTTTCATGTCAAGGATTTGTGGAATAAAAATATGTTTTGTATAGCATATGTTTTGTATACCTAAAGAAAAGTAGAGATAATAGATATCAGACAGGATATATAGATTAAAATTATAACATGCTATAATTTTAATGTTACAAAAACGAAACATTTTATATTGACATGGATGTATTTTGTGATAATATTATAGTATGGAGATATGGAGGGATGATTATGAATGAACTGTTGGGCAGTCGTATTAAGGCATTAAGAAGTGCAAAGGATTTGACACAGGAGCAGATTGCTGACAAAATCGGGGTGAGCAGACAGAAATATGCCAGAATTGAGAGTGGCGCTAACAGCATTACTTTGGATATCCTTTCTAAAGTTGCGGAAGTATTGGATGTGACTGTAAGTGATATCACAAAGGTACTTGATGAAACGCCGGCTGTTTCGTATAGGGCAGGGGCAGAAACAGAAGGAGTCTCCTCTCAAAAAATATTTGATATGTTGGATTTATTTTATGCAAATAAGCATATGTATACAAAACTACAACATCAGCATATGGAGTAGGAGGTTCGTATGCAGGATAATAGAAAAAGAGAAATACGCATAAAGGCAGATTGTTTTAGGAAAAAATGTAATGTCAGCCGATATGGCATTATTGATTTATTTAAAGAATGTGAGCAGTCAGGCTATAAGCTTCTTCGATATCCGCTTGGTGAAAATGCAGATCTTGGTTTTACTTTGAAGAAAGATAATGATACGATAATTTTCACGAATACCTGCAGCAGGGTGTCGAGAGAGATTTTTACATTAGCACATGAAATTGGTCATGTCATTCTACATTTGGAGGAGGAACCATCTTTTATTGACAATCACATAACTATCACAGGAAAAAGTACGGATGATAAGGAACAGGAAGCAAATTATTTTGCTGCTTGCTTGTTAATGCCCGCGGATGATGTCGGAAGATTTATAGATTTAGAGATAGGAAATTTTGAACGGAATGGTTTATCCGCGATGGATATTGCCAGAATGATGTCAGAGTTTAATGTCAGTTTTGATATGGCATTAAATCGTTTAGAAAGCCTTGGTAAGATTGACCCGAACCAAAAACTTATACTTGATAATGAGCGAATTGAGATGAAAGTCGGCAATTTACTTCGAAGTGTAGGTGGTAATGCCAGATTAAATGTGCCCAGTAATGTGATTGACATACCTTATGAGTATATAGATTATGTGATTTATAACTATAATCACAATGCGATTCCCCGCGAAACTTTGGAGAAAGTACTTGCATGTTATCGGTTAAGTCTGGAAGATATCAGTGATAGATTGATTGAGCATGATGAGGTGGAGGAAGATCTTGATGATTTGATAGGAGGTTTGGATGAATGAGAGCTTCCTTGGATACGAATGTTATTATTCATCTTTATATGGCAGATCTCCAGGGAATTTTATTTGATTTCTTTGACGAAGGTGTCTTTATATATGAGCAGATCCGCAACATAGAATTGGAAAATCACGGCCAAGATGTGCTTGATAAAGTAGATGCAGATATAGCGGCTGGTAAAATAGAAATATATACGGATCAAAAATTAAAGGAACAGGCCGTTTATAAAATATTTGAAAGAAATGTTAACGAGAATAGGAATTTATATACGGCAGGGGATTTGGGCGAGGTATATGCTATTTCGTTGGCACAAACTGTTGGTGCATATTCACTGGTGACGGATGATACCAAACAAGGCGGACCATATATGTCTTTACTTCAGTTTGAAGATGATATCATGCCTTTTACCTTTGCGGATGTTTTGATTCTAAGATATCTTATTGGATTAGCCGATGAGAATCAGACAGTGAATGATTTTAATACTATCAATAGCGCATCAGACTTGAAATGGACGTTTCGTAGTCAGGTGTCGAAATTTATCAAGCGATTTTTTAAGGATCCGTATCGGCAAGAGGATACAAGGTGGATTCAAAAGTTGGCGGGAGATTATGGCGTAATGATAAAGAGTAAGCTGGCATCGCTGAGCAAATTAATATGATATATGGTTTTGCGGCCAGCTTCCCAATACAGGAGACTGGCCGCTCCTTATGTAAAAAAGTCATTGCAATATGATTTATTCTACATCCTCCTCACCCGTATTTTCCAGCGCCTTATTCAAGGAACTGGTGATAGCGTCTAAGAGGATCATGGAAGTATATTTACTGTCATCGCTATATGTAACGCCTTCCAGACTCTGGTTTGTGATGATCTGATCTGCCAGATCCTCGAAAGATGGCTGGATAAGAGGATACATAGTGGTGACGGCCTCATCCAGATTTACCAGTCGGATGGCATTGATATTTTTTTCGTCCACGGTCACTTCGATCTCTACGACATTGTCATTCAGGATCAGAGAGGTCGTATACACACCGGGTACATAGGAATTTTCTGTGGTCTGCGTCACGGTGGACATGGTCTCCTTCTTTTCTTCTTTGGGCAGGAACATGATGATGAGCAGGATGATGAAGAGGATACCGAGGGCTGCAAAGATGCCGGTATATATTAACTCTTTTACGTGAAGCACGACAATTTTGGTTTTAGAACTCATACAAATATCCCCATAGTAATTCTTTTTTATCAGTCTATGCGGTAGGGATGGGGTTTATGCTATAGACAGCAGAAGAGGATTGGCTTAAGTAAGTAAATTGCAAGAAGCCGGATTTTTTGACCGTTATATATGGCAGGTACCTATTTTAATGCATCTGTTGACAAAGTCCTAAAATAACTGTTATGATTGAACAGAACAAAGGCGTTCTTACTGTGATATGACAGGATAAGAATGTCTTTTTGCGTATATGGGACTCAAAATGATTCGGTATCATCCGCCCGGCGGACTGTACGGGCACATAATAACAGTATAAACAGGAGTAAGGGACAGGAAAGGCAGGTAAACTATGAGAAAAAATTACAGCAAGGAAGATATTATGCGGCTGGCAGAAGAAGAGGACGTGGAATTTATCAGGCTGCAGTTTACGGATATCTTTGGCAACTTGAAAAATGTGGCAGTTACAGTCAGTCAGCTGGAAAAGGCTCTTGACAATGAGTGCATGTTTGATGGTTATGCGATAGAGGGGTTTGCCAGGATAGAGGAGTCAGATATGTATCTGCATCCGGATTACACAACCCTGGAAGTATTTCCCTGGCGGCCCCAACAGGGAAAGGTGGCGCGCCTGATCTGTGACGTACATCGACCGGACGGCGTGCCTTTCGAGGGAGATCCCCGTTATATCCTGAAAAAGGCGATTAAGGAGGCGGCCGATTTGGGTTATACCTTTCAGGCGGGGGCGGAGTGTGAGTTTTTCCTGTTTCATCTGGATGACAATGGAATGCCCACGACCATCACGCATGAGCAGGCAGGATATTTTGATGTAGGCCCTGTGGACTTTGGGGAAAATGCAAGGCGGGATATGGTGCTTACCCTGGAAGATATGGGTTTTGTGGTGGAGGCTTCCCATCATGATGTGGCGCCGGCCCAGCATGAGATTAATTTCCGCTATGATGAAGCGCTGGCCACGGCTGACAATATCATGACCTTTAAGCTGGCGGTTAAGACCATTGCCCGCAGACATGGACTGCATGCCACTTTTATGCCCAAACCCAGATACGGAATGAATGGGTCGGGTATGCATATTAATATGTCGCTGTCCAAGGAGGGCAGGAACATTTTTGCGGATGAAAAGGATAAACTGGGATTGAGTCCGGAGGCATATTATTTTATTGGCGGGATTATGAAGCATATGAAGGCTATGGCAGCGATCACGAATCCGCTGGTCAATTCTTATAAAAGATTGGTGGCAGGCTATGAGGCGCCTGCCTATATTACCTGGAGCGCTACCAACAGGAGTCCTCTGATCCGGATTCCGGCAGCTCGCAGTACGGGAGCCAGACTGGAACTGCGCTGCCCCGATCCTTCCGCGAATCCTTATCTGGTGCTGGCGGTATGTCTGCGGGCAGGTTTGGATGGGATAAAGAACAGGATTCTGCCTCCGGAGAGTGTGGATCGGGATGTGTTTGGCATGAGTGTGCAGGAACGGCGGGAGAGAGGCATCGAGGAGATTCCGGGGACGCTGATCGAGGCAATCCAATATATGGAAAAGGATGATTTTGTTAAGGAAACGCTGGGTGCACATGTTTTTGATAAATATATTGCGGCGAAAAAGGAGGAGTGGAACCGTTACCGCTGTCAGGTGACGGATTGGGAGATTAGTGAGTATCTGAATAAATATTAAGTTTACACAGCGTTGTTGATGCCTGAGTACGTAAGAGGGGAGGTGTGCGTGTGATCAATATCATAGTGGCTTTGTCAAAGCCGGAAGATGTCAAAGGCATCCGGGGCCTGCTTATGAAGAACGGTTTTCAGGTAAACGCAGTATGCACCACCGGTTCCCAGGTACTTAGCAAGATAGATGAATTAAATGACGGGATTGTCATTTGTGGTTACAGACTGCCCGATATGATGTATTCCGAATTACACGACTGCCTCCCCAACGGTTTCGAGATGCTGTTGTTAGCGTCCAGAGGGATATTAAATGACTGTATTGGCAATGACATTGTCTGTCTGGCCATGCCGTTAAAGGTGCATGATCTGATCAATACGGTAGATATGATGAGTCAGGCTGCCATGCGCAGACGCCGCCGGGCCAGGTTAAAGCCCAGGGAGAGAAGCCCTGAGGAAGAAGAACTGATCAGGGAGGCAAAAGAACTTTTGATGAACCGCAATCATATGGATGAGGAGGAAGCCTATCGGTATCTTCAGAAATGCAGCATGGACAGCGGCACGAATATGGTGGAGACAGCCCAGATGGTGCTTGTGATGATGCGAGGATAATGAAGGGAAGCAGGTTTTGCACAGTTATGTGCAGATATTATGCTTTTTCTGTGGGATAGATACGATATACTGATTGTAGAGGCGGCGAGGCGCTGGAGGGCGGATAATAATCTGGCCGGAAATTTATCTATGGTGTAAGAGAAAGGAAGGGCTGCGGAATGAAATTTACGAAAATGCATGGCTGTGGAAATGATTATATTTATATTGACGGCGCGAAGGAGAGAATTGCGCAGGAGGAGAAGGCGGAATTTGTGCGCCGTGCCAGCGACAGGCATTTCGGTGTGGGCGGCGATGGGGTGATCTTTATCAATCCTTCTGAGGAAGCGGATTTTGAGATGGAGATGTATAATGCGGATGGCAGCAGGGCAGAGATGTGCGGCAATGGTATCCGCTGTGTGGCGAAATACGTGTATGATAAAGGGCTGACTGACAAAACTGACATAAGTGTCATAAGCTGTGGCAAGATAAAGTATTTGCAGCTTTTCATAAAAGACGGTAAGGTAGATACGGTACGCGTCAATATGGGGGCTCCGGAACTTAGAGCGGAATTGGTGCCGGTTGTCTGTGAGAGTGAACAGGCAGTGGATGAAACCATCTGTGTGCAGGGACAGGATTATAAAATGACATGTGTGTCAATGGGAAACCCGCACGCGGTTGTGTTCATGGATGGTGTCAGGGAACTGGATATTGAGAAGATTGGCCCCTTTTTTGAGAAGCATGAGAGATTTCCCAGAAGGACGAACACGGAGTTTGTGGAAGTGATAGACAGACAGACGGTTCTCATGCGGGTGTGGGAGCGGGGCACGGGTGAGACACTGGCCTGCGGCACCGGGGCATGTGCTACGGTGGTGGCGTGTATTTTAAATGGTTTGACGGACGAGACGGTTACTGTTAAACTGTTAGGAGGCGAACTTACAATTACCTGGGATCGGGAGGCAGATCTGGTCTATATGACGGGACCTGCGGCCACGGTTTTTGACGGCGATATGTGCGAATTTTTATGATTGAAAAGAGAGAGGAAAACACCATGGTTAAAGTGAATGACAACTATCTGAAATTGCCCGGCAGTTATCTTTTTTCCACGATTGGAAAGAAAGTGAACGCTTATACGGAGGCAAACCCGGATAAGAAACTTATCAGACTGGGTATCGGAGATGTGACGCAGCCTCTTTCCCCGGCGGTGATCAAGGCGCTCCACAGCGCTGTGGATGAGATGGCGGATGCGAAGACATTCCGCGGTTATGCGCCGGATCTGGGATATGAGTTTTTGCGGACGGCGATTGCGGACAACGATTATAAGGCGAGAGGCTGCCAGATTGCGGCGGATGAGATATTTATCTCCGATGGCGCCAAATGTGATTCCGGTAATATTCAGGAAATCTTTGCCCTGGACAATAAGATTGCAGTCTGCGATCCGGTGTATCCGGTGTATGTGGACACCAACGTGATGGCGGGGCGGACGGGAACCTATGATGAGACCACCGGCAATTGGAGTGATGTGATCTACATGCCCTGTACGGAGGAGAACGGCTTTGTGCCGCAGCTGCCCAAGAAAGTGCCGGATTTGATTTATCTGTGCTTCCCCAATAATCCTACCGGTTCCACCATCACCAAAGCACAATTGCAGGAGTGGGTGGACTACGCGAATAAAAATGGTTCCGTGATCATTTATGATGCGGCTTACGAGGCATACATTTCTGAGGCGGATGTACCGCATACCATTTATGAGTGCGAGGGCGCCAGAACCTGTGCCATCGAACTGCGGTCTTTCTCCAAGAATGCGGGCTTTACTGGTGTGCGTCTAGGCTTTGCGGTGGTACCCAGGGAGTTGAAGGTGGGGGATGTTTCCCTGCATGCGCTTTGGGCGAGAAGACATGGAACGAAGTATAATGGTGCGCCTTACATCATTCAGAGGGCCGGCGAGGCGGTCTACAGCGAAGCGGGCAAGAGAGAGACCAAAGAACTGGTTGCCTATTATATGAAAAATGCTGCCTATATCCTGGACGGTTTAAAGAGTGCGGGCTATAGGGTATCCGGTGGTGTCAACGCACCTTATATCTGGCTGAAAGCGCCGGATGGGATGACAAGCTGGGAGTTCTTCGATTATCTTCTGGAAAAGGCCAATGTGGTGGGTACTCCGGGATCGGGATTCGGCCCCAGCGGTGAGACGTATTTCAGGTTGACGGCTTTTGGCAGTTATGAGAACACGGTGGAGGCTGTGGACAGAATCAAAAAATTGTAAAAGTAAGAAGGCTGGATTGTATTTTTTCAGATACAATATCTGCGTTCTGGAAAATAGCGCTTGTATTTTAAAAAGAATTATGTTATACATGTATACAACAAAACAATGCTGTGTATCCTAACGGCATTGAGATATAAAAACCAAATGCTATGAAGGAGACTCGCCTTAGCGAACACGACAGGAATACGGCGTCACCGACTGAGAGCGCTGTTTGTGGGGAATAAGGAGCGGGAACACTCCGGAGCAGACTGCCTGAATTCAGTAGGGCAGTACGTGACACGCGTTAAGTGAAAGAGTGGGCAAAAGTTAATTTGCAAAGGTTTAAGAGAATCCAGATGCAGATTACGAGGCCGCAGAGCGGATCTCGCAAGGCTAACTCCGAAGGAGTTTACCTTTTTGCCAATTGCGGGTGGTACCGCGGATACAGCATATCCGTCCCGGAATACAGACAATGTATTCCGGGATTTTTACGTTCCGGGATACAAAACACAAAATCAGAATCCGAGTTTGCGGAATGGATTCACGTAAGAGTTCTGCGTGTCACCCAGGTCCGCGAAGCGGAACGCAGGAGGGACTATTATGACAGCCAAAAACATCTACAGGGACGTAACATTACGGGAAATCAGCGAGAGCGATATTGGAAAGGAACTGCGAGTGGCGGGCTGGGTGGAGAACATCCGGGATCACGGCGGCGTATCCTTTGTGGATCTGCGGGATATGTACGGTGTGCTGCAGGTCGTTATGCGGGACACTTCCTTGTTGAACGGATTGACGAAGGAGATGAGCGTTTCCATTGCAGGGCTGGTCGAAAAACGGGATGAGGAGACCTACAATCCCAGAATCCCCACCGGTACCATCGAGTTGGAGGCTCATCAGGTGGAGGTGCTGGGCAGAGTATACAGACAGCTGCCATTTGAGATTATGACTTCCAGGGAGACCAGGGAGGAGGTGCGCTTAAAATACCGTTATTTGGATCTGCGCAACCAGAAAGTGAAGGACAACATTATTTTCCGCTCCCAGGTGATCGCATATCTGCGGCAGAAGATGACGGAACTGGGATTTCTGGAGATTCAGACTCCTATCCTGTGTGCGTCTTCTCCGGAGGGAGCCAGGGATTATATAGTTCCTTCCCGGAAGTATAAGGGTAAGTTCTATGCCCTTCCTCAGGCGCCGCAGCAGTATAAACAGCTTTTGATGGTGTCGGGATTTGATAAATATTTCCAGATTGCCCCCTGTTTCCGGGATGAGGACGCCAGGGCGGATCGTTCTCCGGGAGAGTTTTATCAGCTGGATTTTGAGATGAGTTTTGCCACTCAGGAAGATGTGTTTAGCGTGGGAGAGGAAGTGCTCTCGGCTGCATTTGAAAAGTTTGCGCCGGAAGGGTTTGTGGTGACGAAGGCCCCCTATCCGGTCATCAGTTATAAGCAGGCCATGCTCCAATTTGGCACAGATAAACCGGATCTGAGAAACCCTCTGCGGATTATCGATCTGACAGAGTTTTTCCAGGGATGCACCTTTAAGCCTTTTCTGGGAAGGACAGTGCGTGCCATCAAGGTACATGCTGAAATGTCCAAAGGATTTCATGAGAAGCTTCTGAAATTTGCCACAGACATGGGCATGGGCGGTCTGGGATATCTGGAAGTGGATGAAGACATGAGTTACAGGGGACCCATTGATAAGTTTATACCGGAGGAAAAGAAAGGTGAACTGGCGGCGCTTGCAGACCTTGCAGCGAAAGACACCATTTTCTTTATCGCGGACAGGGAGGAGCGGGCAGCTTATTATGCCGGACAGCTTCGCACGGAACTGGGACAGAAGCTGGATCTTCTGGAAAAGAATGCCTACCGGTTCTGCTATGTCAATGATTTTCCGATGTTTGAACTGGATCCGGATACGAAGCAGATCGGATTTACCCATAACCCCTTTTCCATGCCCCAGGGAGGGCTGGAAGCGCTTACCACAAAGGATCCTTTGGATGTACTGGCTTACCAATATGATATTGTCTGCAACGGCGTGGAATTATCTTCCGGTGCGGTGCGTAACCACGATATGGAGATTATGGAGAAAGCCTTTGTCATCGCCGGCTATGATGCAGAAACCCTGAAAAATAAATTTGGAGCGCTATACAATGCCTTTCAGTTTGGGGCGCCGCCTCACGCTGGTATGGCGCCGGGTGTGGACCGCATGATCATGCTGCTTCGCAATGAGGAAAACATCCGGGAGGTCATCGCCTTTCCTATGAGCGGTTCTGCCCAGGATCTGATGTGCGGTGCGCCGAATGATGTGACCGAGCAGCAGCTGCGGGAAGTGCATATTAAGATAAGAAGTTAAGCAGGATGGAGGAACAGGTCAGACATGGCAAATATAATCAGTGACGAGACAATCGAATATGTAGGAATCCTGGCGAAACTGGAACTTTCTGAGGAAGAGAAGGAACAGGCTAAGAAGGATATGGGCCGGATGCTCGATTATATTGATAAGCTGGGCGGATTGGATACCACAGGAGTGGAGCCAATGTCCCATGTGTTCCCGATACAAAATGTGTTCCGGGAGGATGTGGTGACCAATGGGGATACCAGGGAGCAGATGCTCTCCAATGCACCCCAGAAGAAGGACGGCATGTTTATGGTGCCGCGCACATTCCAGTGAGATTCATATGGAGGAAATAACATGCGTATAACAGACATGACAGCCGTCTTACTGGCGGAGGCAATCAGAGAGGGAAAGACCACGGCGGTGGAGGCCACAGAGGCCATGCTGGAGCGGATTGCCGATAAAGACAAAGAACTAAATTGTTATGTGACAGTTGACAAAGAGGGCGCCTTAAAGCAGGCGAAACAAGTGCAGGAGAAGATTGAAAAAGGGGAGCTTACAGGATCCTTGGCCGGTGTACCGGTGGCAATCAAGGATAATTTGTGCACGGAAGGACTTCTCACTACCTGCGCCTCCAGAATCTTGCATAACTTTGTGCCCGCCTATACGGCTGAGGCAGTTGTAAATCTGCAAAAGGCCGGTGCGGTGATTCTGGGAAAGACCAATATGGATGAGTTTGCCATGGGTTCCACCACGGAGACATCTGCCTATGGGGTGACCAGAAATCCCCACAATATAGAGCATGTGCCGGGCGGGTCTTCCGGTGGTTCTGCGGCAGCGGTGGCAGCAGGGGAGTGCTTTTATGCCCTGGGTTCCGACACCGGCGGTTCCATCAGGCAGCCGGCATCCTACTGCGGTGCGGTGGGCATGAAACCGACCTATGGCACGGTGTCCCGCTATGGACTGATCGCCTATGGTTCTTCCCTGGATCAGATTGGACCATTGACAAAGGATGTGCGGGACTGCGCCACCGTTCTGGAGGTCATTGCTTCCCACGATGACAAGGATTCCACCTCACTGGTCAGGCAGGATACAGACTTTACCAAAGCCCTGGTGGAGGATGTGAGGGGGATGCGGATCGGTATTCCGAACGATTATCTTGGCGAGGGCCTGGACGAGGAAGTAAAGACGGCCATCCTGCAGGCAGCCAGAGTGCTGGAGGAACAGGGTGCAGTGGTGGAGCGATTTGATTTAAGTCTGGTGGAATATGCCATTCCGGCTTATTACACGATTGCGGCGGCAGAAGCCAGCTCTAATTTGGAACGTTTTGACGGCATCAAGTACGGTTACCGTGCCGAAGAATATACAGGGCTTCATCATATGTATAAGAAATCTCGCTCCGAGGGATTCGGTGAGGAAGTGAAACGCCGTATTATGCTGGGTTCTTTTGTTCTAAGTTCCGGCTACTATGACGCTTATTATCTAAAAGCGCTGCGGGTGAAGGCTCTGATCAAGAAAGCCTTTGATGAAGCGTTTGCCAAATACGATATGATTCTTGGACCGGTGGCGCCTACCACGGCGCCCAGGTTGGGAGAGAGTCTGGCGGATCCGATCAAGATGTATCTGGGTGATATCTATACCATCGCTGTCAATCTGGCAGGACTGCCGGGCATCAGTGTTCCCTGCGGACAGGACAGTAAAGGACTGCCCATCGGGATGCAGCTGATTGGGGACTGCTTCCAGGAGAAGAAACTGCTTCAGGCGGCTTACACCTATGAGCAGATAAGCTCACGCGTTTCTGATTTATAGATGTTGTAGAATGGGATTATGGAGGGTGTTATGAGTAAACAATACGAGACAGTGATCGGCTTGGAAGTGCATGTGGAACTGGCTACAAAGACCAAGATATTCTGCGGCTGTTCCACGGCGTTTGGGGCTGGCCCCAACACCCAGACTTGCCCGGTCTGCACGGGCATGCCGGGGTCTTTGCCGGTGCTAAATAAACAGGTACTGGAATATGCCATCGCGGTGGGGCTTGCCACCAACTGTGATATCACCAGATATGCAAAGTTTGACAGGAAGAATTATTTCTATCCGGACAATCCGCAGAACTATCAGATTTCCCAGCTCTATCTGCCAATCTGTCAAAACGGCGGTGTGGAAATCGAGACCGAGGAAGGTGGCATAAAGACCGTGGGAATCCATGAGATCCATATGGAGGAAGATGCGGGCAAATTGATCCATGACGAGTGGGAGGACTGCTCCCTGGTGGATTATAATCGTTCCGGGGTGCCTTTGATTGAGATTGTGTCCGAACCGGATATGCGCAGCGCCCAAGAGGTGATTGCTTATCTGGAAAAGCTGCGTCTGATCATTCAGTATCTGGGAGCGTCAGACTGTAAACTGCAGGAGGGCTCCATGCGTGCGGATGTGAACCTGTCTGTCCGGGAACTGGGGGCGGAGGCGTTTGGCGTGCGCACAGAGATGAAGAACTTAAATTCTTTTCGGGCTATTTCCAGAGCCATTGCCGGCGAGGCTGATCGGCAGATCGATCTGATCGAGTCCGGGGAAAAAGTGGTGCAGGAAACCCGCAGATGGGATGATGCCAGCGGAGAGTCTTATGCCATGCGCAGTAAGGAAGATGCTCAGGATTATCGGTATTTCCCGGATCCGGATTTGGTGCCGATCAGTGTCAGTGAAGAGATGCTTGCCGAAATCCGAGAGAAACAGCCGGAGTTTCGTGACGACAAGATGAAACGCTACAAAGCGGAGTTTGACATTCCGGATTATGACATCGATATCATCACACAGTCCAAGCATATGGCGGATATTTTTGAGGCCGCAGTCGCTCTGGGGGCGGAGCCTAAGAAGGTGTCTAACTGGCTGATGGGAGAAACCCTGCGTTTGATGAAAGAAAGGGAAGTGGATGCGCAGGATCTGCGCTTTTCCCCGGCACATCTGGCCACACTGATCAGACTTGTGGATACGAAGGCCATCAACAGTTCTGTGGCCAAAGAGGTCTTTGAAGTGATGTTTGAGGAAAATGTGGATCCGGAGCAGTATGTGGAGGAGAAGGGCCTGAAGACAGTCAACGATGAGGGGGCGCTTAAGAAAGCGGTGGAGGAAGTGATTGCGGCAAATCCCCAGTCTGTAGCGGATTACAGAGGCGGCAAGGAGAAGGCGATCGGTTTTCTGGTGGGACAGACCATGAAAGCCATGAAAGGAAAGGCGGATCCCGGCGCCATCAATAGAATGTTGAAAGAACTTTTATAACGGATAGCATGGCAAATTAATGACGCAAAGCGGTATCTGTGATAAAATAGGAGGGAAGGTTTTCGGGGGAAAGTGTTTGGAAGGAAAATCAAATCAGAAAGGATCACAGAGCATGAAGAAAAAAGCGTTATTTATTGGGGGAACAGGAGTTATCAGCACCGCTATCGTTAAGCGGCTTGCGAAAGAAGAGGGCTGGGAGGTCTGGCTGCTCAACCGGGGTAACCGTAAGCAGATTGTTCCGGAAGGCATTCATCAGATTATTGCAGACATCAATGACGAGCAGGATGTGGCGGAGAAGATTGGAGACCTTGCCTTTGATGCTGTATGCGAATTTATCGGCTTTACGGTCAAAGATGTGGAGCGGGATTACAGACTCTTTCAGGGAAAGACAAGGCAGTATATCTATATCAGTTCTGCATCTGCCTATCATAAACCTGCGGCAGGTTATGTGATTACGGAGGGAACGGCTCTTGCCAATCCTCACTGGCAGTATTCCAGAGATAAGATTGCATGTGAGGACTTCCTGATGCAAAAATACCGGGAAGAGGGATTCCCGGTTACCATTGTCAGACCGAGCCACACATATGATGAGAGAAATATTCCTTTGGGCGTGCATGGAGATCGGGGATTCTGGCAGGTGATCAAGCGCATGATGGAAGGAAAGCCCGTTATTATTCAGGGAGACGGCACTTCGTTGTGGACGCTTACTTTTAATGAGGATTTTGCGACCGGCTATATCGGATTGATGGGAAACAGACATGCCATCGGGGAAGCATTTCAGATCACAGGGGATGAAACATTGACCTGGAACCAGATTTATGCCACCATCGCGGACGTGCTGGGCGTGGAACTGAAGGCTTATTATGTGTCATCGGCGTTTTTGGCGGCTGTGGGGAATCCTTATGGGTATGATTTTGAAGGAAGTCTGATCGGGGATAAGGCTGTCTCGGTGGTCTTCGACAACAGCAAGCTCAAGAGAACGGTGCCGGACATGAGGACCACGGTGCGCTTCGACCAGGGGGCGCGGATTGCGCTTGACTATGTATTGTCCCATCCGGAAGAATGCCAGCAGGAAGATCCGGCGTTCGATGCCTGGTGCGACCGGGTCATTGAAGTGTTGGAGAATGCTAAAAATACCATGTCCCGGAAATAACAGTAAAATAGATTTATAATGTCACTGGGCTGACGATGCAAAGTCCAGATATTCCAGGAACTTCAGTGCAAGCTGAGGTTCCTGATTGCTTATAGGTATGCCAAGCACGGGCTGTGAGGGATGGCCCTGAAAAGTGGTGTTGTTATCTGTCAGATAGGCATAGTAACCGGCATCTGCCAGTTTATTTCCCTTCATTGGAATGCAGATACCTACGGCCACTGGCGTTGTCATGGAAGAAGGATCCATATGGTCGATATCCTGATCGTAGAGAGCTTTCTGCGCTTCTTCGCTGTAAATGATATCGCCGTCTTCCCGCGCTACGGTGGCAAGGTCAGTGTAGTAGAGATAGTCCTGATAAGGGGCAAGTTCCTCTGCCGTAAAGACGGATTCCAGATCATAGAAATACTCCACTTGGGCGTAGCTTTCAAATGTTTCGGTATCGGAGATAATGGCATTGATATCCCCTACCTGCATCATGGCTACCATTTTTTCGCGGTTGGAGGCGGCGTAGGGAGTTCCCGTATCATCGGATATGACAACGGAGGTATCGATATAAACCTGATAATCATCAGGGTTAAGACCGGCAAATTCCAGAAACTCATCAGCCCATATGACAGATGTGTCATCATTGATGCCAGGAGTAACAGCATTGATGAGTGTTGCGTAGAAGCCATAGTCCTTGTGCGTCACATAAGCCCGGATGATAGAGATAATAAAGATGGTTACCAGGATGGCAGCGATGGTGTGTATCTTATAATAATCCCAGAAGTAAGATAACTTTCCCTTAAGGGTCATATCCTTTGTTTTCTGCTGCTGTTCCTTAATCTCATCGTGAATCGACATCTGTGACGACATGGTAAGCCTCCTCTTTCAGGTAATGCAGTTCATTCATAAATAGCAATCAAATGATACTTAGACAATCATACTTATTAAGCGGAGTCATGTCAATGAAGCACTTATAAATCTTCCTTAAAAAAATATAAAAAGTAATCTGCGTCTATGATATAATGTTTTTCAAAAAGCCGGAAATGCTGAAAAATAAGCATTTCCGGCTTTTTCTGTTTCTAGTTTGTTTCTAGTTCAGCGCAAAAGTTCAATCGTTTCCCGCAGCTGTTTCAGGGTTTTATGATTGTATACCCGGTTCCCCACGTCCTTTGACTTGTGGCCCATCAGCAGGTCAATACACTTCCTGTTTCCCCCGGCATTGTCAAGGTTTGTTTCAAAAGTGTGCCTTGCTTCATGGGGCGTTTTATTAGCGCCGATCTTCTCCATGACACTGTTCCAAAATTCATAGTATTTGGATTGTGACAGCTTTTTTCCCTGATAACTGAACAGATACGGATCGCCCTGCTGGATCCTCTTTTCAATGTACGGCCAGATCCGGGAATGTATGGGAACAATTCTACTTTTACCGGAAGCAGTTTTCACACCGCCTTGAAGGTACTTTTCATCCGTGTTCACCTGTTCAGTTTTCATGTTCAGCAATTCAGTGAGCCGGAACCCGGTATAAATGTAGATCAGAACCGTGTCAGTCCATTCCTGATCCGCTATCTTCCAGAGGGCATCCACCTGTTCCACGGTAAAGGGTTCCCGTTTGGTGTCAGGTATCGGCGGGGCCGTGGTTATCTGTGAATACATTTTGTCAATGATATTCATTTCAAAGGCGAAGCGGTCAAGGTGTCCAAACAGATTTTTTATGGCCCACTGGGTAGAATATCCTTTTCCGCAGCTGTCAATGCAGTCCTGCATCTGATAGGCTTTCAAGCTGCGGTATTTCAGGCCGTAATATTTTGAACAGTGCTTGAAAGCAGATTTCAGGGAACTTTGCGTTGAGGTTCCAAGTTTAGGGGCCTTTATTTTCAGCCAGCGTTGATATAGAACCGCAAGCGTGACCTTTTCCCGGTCAATTTCCCACGGGCTATTGTTGTACTGGGCCAGAAGGATCAGGGCTTCCGTTTTGGTGGGCGCATATCCCACAGGGGCCTGTTTTGCATTTCCTTCTGCATCGTACACAGTGACCTTGACCACATAGGGCCTTGATCGCTTGCCTGATAGTTTGGTTACGCAGCCGTAACCGTTCGGATTGCGTTTTGACATAAAAAATCATTCCTTCCTGCATTGTGAAATACAGAATGAAATGGTATAATGATTTTGCGGATCTGACCATTTCATTCTATGGTTAGTGACTGGAACGCTGGAAGCGCCAACTTTCAGCGTTCTATTTATTTTAGCGGTTACACATGGTTACGGTTGGTTACACTTGCGGTTACGGTTAAAAACCTTGATTTTACGGGAAAGTTACGGTTGACACGGTTAAATTCCCATCTGCTTGAATATTTCAATTTTTCAATGCACTTTTACTATCTATGTCTTATAAATAGAAAAATATATAGTAGTATAGGTTTTAACCGTAACCATGTGTAACCCGTGACCGGAAACCATTGAAAATACAGCGTTTTCAGCGGTTACGGTTGAAGTATTTCAAGCGTGACCAACTGTAACCACTTTTTTTAATTGCTTGAAGTCTCCCATGTATGGCCGCAATCCTTACAAATTGCTATTGTGTGCCATAAACTTGCTTTACCAGAAGCCTTTGACTTTTTGAAAAATACAGAATGGAAGATACCCAAAGTGCATATATCCAGAGTAACAAGCCACCAGCCGATGCAGATCCACCATGCAGCACCGTGTTTCTTTGAATACCGTCCCTGAACTTCCCCTGTTTTTTCACGTTTGACAGTTACCTTTGTACTGTTACATTTTGGACAAGTCATAATTTTACCATCCTTTCACATGAATAATGTTTCCATTCTTTTCAACTATACAGCTTTTTCTTTTTTCCTTTCTGGAACAGTGTTTTGTGGATTGCTGTGCAGATTGCGTATAAGGTCAAAGGCCAGCTTGCGCCCGTTTTCGTTCATTTCCAGATACATCTTTACAACTGAATAGGCTTCCTTCCCATAGCACCTATTGATCAGATCACATATTTTTTCTTTTGTTGGATCTGGATTTATTGGTTCAAAGGAAAGAAGTTGACAGGGAGAGATCCCAAAAAGCGCCGCCATCTGTTCTATATGGGTACGCTTAATATTTTCAACTGTTCCTTTTTCCCATTTTTGCACCGCTGCTTTATTCACGGGTGGATTTAGTCTTTTTCCTAATTCTTCCTGTGACATATCCAGCGCTATACGATGCTGCTTGATTATTTCTGACATTTCCATTTTATGAATACCTTCTTTCTTTGAATATGTGAGTATCTCTATAGTAGCATACTTTTGGGGAAAATTCAATTTTTTAAGATACTTATGAAGAAAAAATTTAAGTATCTTAAAAATTTTCATAAAAAAGTTATTGACAACTATTAAGATACTTGCTATACTTGACTTGTATCTTAACAAGATACGAAACACAAAAGACTATAGAAACCACAAAGAAAGGGCGGTCGAATATATGATAGTAAAGACTACAGCAGAAGCATGGGAAGCGGCAAACAAGATGCTTCCTACAGATTATCAGAAAGACGAAGAAAGCAGCCAGCGGGCCGGTTATCCGATTTACAGAAGCACCGCAGTAGACCACTACAATTTTTATATCTGTGATCTGAATGACCGTCTGGAAGTCAATATGAACGGTGAGAGCGTCAATATCTGGATCCGGGAAGAAGAACAGGGTGAAGATGTGGAAGTGACCGTCATAGCAAAAACTGGTGAAACCAGAACATACACCACATACGCAGCTTACAGAAAAGACTTCCGTTTCTTCTGGTCAAGTGGAAAAACGAATGAATATGAGGACGGAACGGAAAAGCACTTTGAAAAAATCATTCAGGCGTTACGGATGGTAAATGAGGACGAAGCGAAAATTGAAAGCCACAGAAACGGACTGACAACAGTTTTCACTTTCAGAAAGTTCAGATAGAAAAAATCCCTTCCCCGGCAGGGTAAAGCCGGGGAGAAAGAAGGTTGAACATGACACTGGAAAAAATTTATGAAATGGGCTTGATCAAGGATAACACAGAAATATTCATTCGTCAGGGTGAAGGGTTCCATGTGCTTGCACATGGTAACTGGTATCAGGATGACATTCTGGACTATATGCACCATGAAGTTGAATCTTTCACATGGCAGGATGACAACAAACTTTATATAGACGTGAAATAGGGGGGCTGAATATGAAGTATTATGATCCTGAATATGACAGAATTGTTGATGAATCTGTACCAAAGAAACAATATGAATGGTTCGCCGCACAAAGCTGGTTTCATAAAACCTATGAAGAATTTTTGAAAGATAATTTCCTGAATGAAGATATGTCGGAAATTACAGGGGGAAATAAATATACTGAAAACCAGTTTCAGGAAGTCAAGGCTGCTATGAAATCTTTAGGTTATCCAGAAACAAAGTACATTGAACTTGAAACCGTTGATCAAGTCAGGTGCAAAGTAATTTACAGCGGCCATTTGATAATAGGGATTTATGATTTTTCCCGTCATACATTTGTTGATTGACCTGAACAAAGGGCCGCAAGGCCCGCCGTTAATGCAGCCGTAGACGGTCACAAGCCCGTGAAATGCAGAGTGACGGAAAATAAACAGTAGCAGTCTTTTTATAAACATTGTCTATTGTGTGCTGGTCAACAAGTTTTCGCCCGGTTTTTAATGTGAAAACGTGGTAGCGGTTCAAGGGAACCAACGCTTGAAAAATCCCTTTGTCGTTCAGCAAGTTTGCAGGTTTTAGGGTGAAATCTGATAGGGCAAGACACGCCTGACTGTTTCAACGTGTGCTGACAATAGACAATTTTTATAAAAGGGCTGCTATGTCCAGAAAGGAAGGTTGAAAGTTGAACAAACAGAGAAGAAAACAGATCGCTGATGTGATCAAACAGGTGGAAGCTGTTCAGGCTGAATTGGAATCCTTGCTTGATGATGTTCAGGGGATCATGGACGAAGAAACAGAATACCGTGATAATATCCCGGAAAATATGCAGGGCGGGGATCGCTATGAAATGGCTGATAATGCTTGCAGCGAACTGGAAGCAGCACATGAAACGCTGGACAATGCAAAAGATAGCCTTGAAGAAGTGGTCAGTTCATTAGAATCTGCTGCTGAATAAGGGGGGGTGAACTTTGTGAAGCACATAGAAGCCGCATGGATCGAACAGATTTTGACTTTTGATGATCCGCATGAAGTTCAAAGCTATCTGGACGAACTGGACAATAAAGGGATCCAGTATTCTGTAATAAAGCGTGAAATGTCAATGCTGCGGATCCGGAAGCAGTACAACAAAAATACACTTTTAAGAAAGGGGTAAAAGAATGATTAACAGAAAATTGTTGAAATCCAAACAATCACTTTATGGTGATACAGATGCACGTTTGGCGGCATTTTTGGGAATTACACCACAGACCTTTTCCCTGAAAGTCAACAATAAAGCTGAATTTACGGTTGGAGAAATCAAAAAGATCCGTGGAAGATACCATTTGACGGATGAGGAAGTGACTGCAATTTTTTTTAGCGAAAAAGTATCTTGTTAAGATACAAGAAGGGAGTGAAGTTAATGTTTGCAGAGAATTTGAAAGAGATCATGACCAGAAAGAAAGTCAGTGGTGCGGTACTGGCAAGGAAAACCGGGTATAGCAAAGCGGCGATCAGTCAGTATGTGAACGGGATCAATGTCCCTTCACAGGAACGTGTGGAAGCTATCGCTGCGGTGTTGGGGGTGACGGTGGAAGAACTGACCGCTGCACCTGTTCAGAAGCCTACAGCGCCGCCGTGTAAGTGTACCATTCAGCCGTATGTTCAGCAGAAAGCCACGTTGACCTGTAAGGAAGCCGCTACCCTGCTTCATAAACATGAAAGCTATGTCAGGAAAGGGTTAAGGGAAGGACGGCCCGGTTTTGAATACGGTTCAGCGGTCAAGACTTCCGGGAAATGGTCATATTGCATTTATGCTAATAAGTTCACAGAGATAACCGGGATCCCGGTAAATGCAGTTTAAAAGAAAGCAGGTGAAAACGATGCCTAAAATTCAGTATAAAGAAATAGCGTTCAGACAGAAAAGCCTTGACTTGATCAACCTGATCAATGGGGTTGTTACTGAATACAGCAAACAGGGGTATGAACTGACATTAAGACAGGTTTATTACCAGCTTGTAGCCCGTGGTTACATTGAGAACAACGAACGCAGCTATAAGAACATAGGGAACCTGATTAACGATGGCCGTCTGGCCGGTCTGATTGACTGGAACAGCATTACAGACAGAACCCGGAACTTGCGCCACAATTCACACTGGGACAGACCGCAGGACGTGATCTATAGTGCAAAATATTCTTATTTGCTGGATAAATGGGAAGGTCAGCCGAATTATGTTG
>CAMXIF010000008.1 GCA_947243845.1 uncultured bacterium | reverse complement strand
TCCGCTTATCTGAGTCCACGAAGCGGAACTTGTAAAGTTATTCCTTCCGCTTATCTGAGTCCACGAAGCGGAACTTGTAAAGTTATTCCTTCCGCTTATCCGAGTCCACGAAGCGGAACTTGTAAAGTTATTCCTTCCGCTTATCCGAGTCCGCGAAGCGGATCTCGCGAAGTTAATTCCGAAGGAATTTACTTCTGTTATTTGCTCTTTAAGAAGTCCGGAATCTTTAACGACTTCTCCTCCACTGAACTTCTGATATCGCTGGTTCTGTTAATCCCGCCAATCTGTTTTAAAGTCGGCTGCGGCTTAGCTTGTCCACCAGGCTGCGCCGTAGTAACCGGCTGCTTGAGTCCCACACTCTGAGTTGCGAATGCGCCAAGCCCCACACCTGCGGAAGTTCCCGCCGTCCCCTTACTCTGTAAGGAGGTGGGTGTTATGTATCCGCTCTTAAATCCAAGACCGCTGGCCTGTCTTGCCTTCTCCTCGATACCGGTTGCTATGATTGTCACATTACAGGTATCAGACATGCTGGAATCATACATCGCACCGAAGATGATATTTACTTCATCACCGGTAAGCGCTCTCACATAATCGGAAGCATCGGAGGCATCTGCCAGGGAAATATCGCCGGAAACATTGATGATCACATGCGTTGCGCCGGTGATGGTGGTCTCTAAGAGCGGGCTCTCCACCGCCATCTTAGCCGCTTCGCTGGCCTTATCATCCCCCTTACCCGTACCGATACCGATATGAGCAATACCCTTGTCCTTCATAACTGTCTGTACATCTGCAAAGTCCAGATTAATGATAGCCGGCATATTGATCAGGTCTGTGATGCCCTGTACTGCCTGCTGTAAAACTTCATCCGCCTTCTTTAACGCATCAGGCATGGTAGTACGCCTGTCCACAATCTCCAACAATTTGTCATTGGGGATTACAATCAAGGTATCCACATTGTCTTTAATCTTCTCAATACCTGCCAGCGCATTGGTCATACGCGCTTTGGCCTCAAAACGAAACGGTTTGGTCACTACACCGACTGTCAGGATGCCCATATCCTTTGCAAGTTTAGCCACTACCGGTGCTGCTCCCGTACCGGTACCGCCGCCCATACCACAGGTAACAAACACCATGTCTGCCCCCTTTAACGCCTGGGCTACTTCCTCGGAACTTTCCTCCGCAGCCTTCTCACCGATCTCCGGCTTAGCGCCCGCGCCAAGTCCCTTGGTCAGCTTCTCACCAATCTGCAAAAGTGTTGGAGCCTTGCACAGCTGTAACGCCTGTTTATCGGTATTAATACCAATAAATTCCACCCCGTCTATTTCTTCATCTATCATTCTATTCACAGCATTATTGCCCGCACCGCCGACACCGACTACGATAATCTTCGCTGCAGACTCAGCGTCATTCGACTTAATCTCAAGCAAGGTGATACCTCCTCCTAATATCTACGTCCAAATAAACTCATATAGTTTATCATATAATTATTTTATTAAATTCGCAACCTATTTTTTTGTTTTTATGCGTTTTTGTTATCATTTTCCTAAATTAGTCCTGCTCAAAACTGTAAGTCGTAGTATCCTCATTGTATTCCCGCATGTCTAAAGTGCCGCTTTTTCCGACCAGACTAGGAAGAAGGTACTGGAGCGTCATAATCTTCTCATCAATATCCTGACTATCACCTATGGCCACTTTTGCTTCCCCAAAGATAAGCGTCACCTGGTAATTACTGTCAAAATAGATCTTGTCCGCCGACAGGGAATATTTGGACAACTGCTGGGTAATATTCAGTATCTCATCAAAAATCTCCGGTTTTTCTACCGGCAGATGATCATGCAGAATCACATGGTCAAAGGCAAGTCCTGTTACCTGAGGGATTCCGGCTGTTTTCTCTTCCGAAGTCTCCACTACGATTCCATCCTTATCAAAATACACATATCGGCCCAGGTAAGAGACATAGCCTGCCAGCGCCTTTTCATACACGGTAATGCGAACCGTATCCCTGGCCTCAATGGATACGTCCATCGTCTGAATAAAGGGAATATTATCGACCCCCTTATCCCGATATTTCAGGGATAAAAACAGAGAATTATGCCCATACCTTCCTCCCATAACCATCTCCATAATCTCTTCGTTCGTGTAGTGGATATTCCCCTCCACATACACCGTGGTGATAGTATAGTTCTTTACGATATAATAATAACCGCCGATAAACAAGGCCAGGAGAAAAACACAGGTTCCGGCTGCAATTCCCATCCTCTTGGATCTGCCGAAACGGATCTTCTCCTGTTTATCCTTGTTTCTTCTGCTCTTTTTCGGCTGAATATCACCGTTTTTAACAAGCCGCAGATTCGGATTCTTTTTCTTCACTTTTCTGACTGTCTTCTTGTCACTCATTCCATAACCTCATGATATGACACATGTGTCATGCTAGTTCAATATCCGCTCCCAGTTCCCTGAGGTTTAATGTGATATCCTCATATCCCCGGTCTATATAATGACGGTTCGTCACAATGCTCGTGCCTTCCGCCGCAAGAGCCGCCACTACCAGCGCCGCTCCACCCCGCAGTTCCTTAGCCTCTACAATGGCTCCATGCAGGCCGCCTGTGGGATGCACATAGGCTCTTGCACCCTGCACCGTAATATCGGCCCCCATCCTGCATAGTTCCGGCACAATCCGAAACCGATTCTCGAACACCGTTTCCTCAATCCAGCCCGAATACCCGGAACGCGCCATCGCCACCATAAAAAGGGACTGCAAATCCGTGGGAAATCCCGGATAACATGCTGTCACCAGTCCATCGTCCAAGCGTTTACAGGCCCTGCCTGACACAAGAATACCATCCTTTTCGCAGACAATCTGTGTGCCCATACGCTCGGCACACGCCAGTACACTCTGCATATGCTGACAAGGCGCATCCTGTAAAAATACTCTGCCGCCGGTACACATGCAGGCTGTCAGATAAGTGCCTGCCACAATCCGATCCGCCGGTACGTGAAACCGTACCGGATGAAGACTTTCTACACCCTCAATCACTAATTGCTCTGTACCGATGCCCGTAATCTTAGCACCGGCGCTTTGCAGAAATTCACATAAGATTTGAATTTCCGGTTCGCGCGCCGCAGGATGTATGACTGTTTTCCCCTGTGCCAGAACCGCAGCCAGAATCAGATTCTCTGTCACTCCCACACTGACGAAGGGCAATTCATGAGAAACCCCCTGCAGGTTTCCTGCCTGTGCACAAAACCCCTCCTCACTCTCCACGATTTCCACGCCCATACGGCGAAGGGCTCGCAGATGAAGGTCTATCGGCCTCTTACCGATCACACAGCCGCCCGGATATTCCATGTTGACACTGCCCATCCTGGCAAGCAGTGACCCTAAAAGCATGATCGAAGAACGCATGACTCCCACAGAATCTGCCGGCATATCACACTCTGACAGCTGGCTCGTATCCACCCGCACCAGGTTTTCCTCTCTCGTCACTTTACAGCCCAGGCTCTCCAACAGCCGCAGCATATGAAACACATCGGAGATATACGGGCAATTCTCAATCTCACAGGTACCGTTTATCAAAAGTGTCGCCGCTAAAACAGGCAGCGATGCATTTTTTGAGCCTTGTATCTTAGTCTGCCCTTTCAGGCAATTACCACCATAGATACGAATAGCGTCCATATCATTACCTCAAATCTAAAATATGACCTATTCTATCTATATGGATTTACGACCAAAAATTATCTTGTCCTTATAAATCTTTCAATCGTATGCCCTTGGCCACACTCAAAACCAGCCCGATTTCTATCAAAAGGAACATGACAGAGGATCCCCCATAACTGATAAAAGGAAGAGAAATCCCCGTGTTGGGAATGGTGTTGGTGACCACTGCAATATTCAAAATAACCTGGATGGCAATATGCCCCATCACACCCACCACCAGCAGAGCGCCGAACAGATCCGGCGCATTATTGGCTATGATCATCAGCCGCCAGATCAAGAGCAGGAACATGACGATCACGGCGATTCCGCCGAAAAGTCCCAGTTCCTCACAGATGATGGAAAATATCATATCGTTCTGCGCCTCCGGCAAAAAGCCCCGCTTCTGCATGCTCATCCCAAGCCCCTTTCCCAGTACACCGCCGGAGCCAATGGCATAGAGCGCCTGCAGCGTCTGAAATCCCTTGCCGCTGGCATAGGCTTCAGGATCCAGCCAAGCCAGAATACGGGCGCCGCGGAAGTTAACGCTGTCCGCCTGAGACTGCGCCATCTGCACCACCGCAAAGACCACCACAGCCGCACCGGCAACCGTTGCCAGCCCCAATAGAATAAACCGCTTATAATCCGGACAGGAGACAAACAGCATCAACACCGCAATACCCATGATAATGATAGCGGAACTTAAGTTGTTGGTAATCTGCCAGATCATCACTGCAATCGGCGCAGGCACCAGAAGCACCGTCCAAAACCCCTTCCTGGTTCGAATCCGCTTACCCATGATACAAATCAGACTGGCCAGGAACAGTATCATACCCACTTTGGCCACCTCCGCCACCTGCAGAGAAATGGGCCCTATGTACAGCCATCTGGTGGCACCGCCGGCCTCATGTCCGAAAGGAATGATCAAAAGAATCAATACCGCCGAGACAATATAGGCAAGCGCCGCAAATCGCTCCCAGAAATGATAGGGAATGTTCGACACCACAATCATCACAATAAGCCCCAGGATAGTCGCAAAAAGCTGCTGTTTCAGATAGTGCGTGGAATCCCCAAAATCCAGGTTCGCCTCATAGGAACTGGTAGAAAACACCATGACCATACCAAATCCCAGCAAAAACAAGACGATGAACAGCAGGCTGTAATCCATAAAGCTCTCACTTTTTTGTTGTCTTCTGCGTGTAGAATTTCTCTGTGCCACTTACCCTTACTCCTCCAGTTGTTCCACAAGCTCTTTAAATATCCTGCCCCTGACCTCATAGTTGGGAAACATTCCCCAGCTTGCGCAGGCCGGTGATAACAGCACCGCATCTCCCGGCTGTGCCTGCTCTACACAGATGGCAAACGCCTCCACAAAAGAATCTGCCAACATTATGTTCTCGATACCATGCCGCTTTGCACAGTCGGCTATCTTCTCTCTGGTCTGTCCGATCAGCACCAAACATTTCACTTTATTGTCAAAGGCTTCTATCCACTCATCATAGTCGCTCTGCTTATCATATCCGCCGCCAATCAACACCGTGGGTTTGTTCATCGCCCGTATTCCCTGAATAGCCGCATCGGGATTGGTTCCCTTGGAATCATTATAATAATCCACGCCTCCTTTGGCCGCCACAAATTCAATCCGATGTTCTACAGCCTTAAACTGTCTGACCACCGCAAGAATCGTCTCCATAGGCACTCCCATGGCCTGGGTGATTGCAATCGCAGCCATCACATTCTCCACGTTACAGGTACCCAGCAGATTCATATCATGGATATTCATCAGCCTTACTGCCTTACCATTTTCTGCCTGCCAGATTTCCTCCCCATCCTGATAAAAACCTTCCGCAAGCTTCCTCTGGGATGAAAACCAAATCACTCTGGCCGGACACCGGCTGCCAAACTCCCTGGTATAACTGTTCTCATAATTGAGCACACAGACCTGTTCCTTCGTCTGATTTCTGGTGATGGCCTCTTTCGCCGCCGCATAGTTTTCCATAGTATGATGACGGTTCAGATGATCTGGCGTAATGTTTAAGATTGCCGATACATCCGGCCGGAACTTCTCCACCGTCTCCAGCTGGAAACTGCTGATCTCCGCCACTGTCACCGTCTCTTCCGTGGAATCCAGCGCCGTCACCGTATAAGGATTGCCAATGTTGCCCACCACGTCCACATCCGTACAGCAGGCCGCCATGATCTCTCCCACTAAAGTGGTGGTAGTAGTCTTGCCATTGGTGCCCGTGATACCGATCACGCGCCCTTTTCCCAGTTCATAAGCCAGTTCAATCTCGCCCCAAATCTTGATACCCTTACTGCGAAACTGCTCCACAAACTCCGTATCCGTAGGCACTCCCGGGCTCAAGACCACCAATTCTATACTGTCTGCCATCCCTTCCGGCAATGCGCCAATCACAATCTCAGCTTCCACTCCCAGCTTTAATTTATTCCCAATATCTTCCGGAGATAAGTTATCATTCTCATCAAACAAAACCGGCACAGCCCCTGCATGATGCAGCGCTTCCACCGCCCCGATTCCACTGATACCGGAACCAACCACTAATACCTTTTTCCCCTGTAACTCCATTATCTCAACCTTTCTGACATCCGTTAACTGTCATCATATCATTATCAAGATCAAATACCCATCAATGCCACCAGACAAAGAAGCGCCGTCACGATGGAGAACACTGCCACCACTCTCGTTTCCGACCAGCCGCATAGTTCAAAATGATGATGGATCGGCGCCATCTTAAAGATGCGCTTTCCGCCGGTCATCTTAAAATAGGACACCTGCATGATCACAGATACCACCTCTATCAGATAAATAAATCCCACAATGGCAATGAATATCGGCATCTGCATCATATAGGCTGATGCCGCCACAAATCCGCCCAGTGCAAGCGATCCCGTATCTCCCATGAACACGCTGGCAGGATGCACGTTAAACAATAGGAATCCTAACAGTGCGCCCACAACAGCACAGGTGATGGGTTCTATCCCGCTCCCCGTTCCAATCGCCACCACGGTAAAGAAGGTAGCCACCAATACCGTTACCGAACTGGCCAGACCATCCAGACCGTCCGTAAAGTTGGTTCCGTTTACCGTACCGATCACAATAAAGAACAGAATCGGAATATTCCACCATCCAAAATCCAGATACACGCCATCCATAAAGGGTACCTTCATCGTCAGAGCCACATCTGTATAACGGAGCAGGTATAATACAAATATCCCTGTCACCACAATCTGCAGGACAAATTTCTGCCATGCGCGCAGCCCCATGGAACGTTTTAACACCACTTTGATATAGTCATCCAGGAAACCAATCAGACCAAATCCCAGCGTCAAAAACAAAATAGGAACAATCCTTGGATAATCCTTCACAAACAAAAGAGAGGTGACCACCACACTTATCAGAAACAGGATCCCGCCCATGGTCGGCGTGCCATTTTTTTTCAAATGGCTCTCCGGTCCCTCTGTCCGCTCAGTCTGCCCTACCTTAAGTCTCTTAAGAAACGGAATCACCAAAGGCCCCAGCACCACACTGATTGCAAAAGATAACATCACCGACAACAAAATCGTACCATTCATATTGATCCATTAATCCTTTCCAAGACTTCCGTCTGTACTTCCTGTTACATTATAATCTATCTTTTCCAAATATGGAAGAATATTCTCAAAGAGCTGTCGAATCACCGGTGCGGCAATCTGTCCCCCGTAATATGTGCCTTTGGGGTTATTGATGATCGCTACTGCCAGCACCTGCGGATTATCGGCCGGCGCAAATCCCAGAAAAGACGCGATATATCTACCGCTGCCGCGGGGCAATGTCTGGCTGGTAGCTGTCTTGCCGCCAATCCGATAACCTTCCACAGCGCCGTTTCTTCCGCTTCCGTCCGCCACCACCTGTTCCAAAATATAACGCATGGTCTCGGAAGTCTCCGCCGAAACCACATTTTCCCGTACCGGATAAGTAAAAAGCTCCATATGACTGCCATCGGCTGCCGCCGTCTTTACCGCAAAGTGCGGAGTAATCCTTCTGCCGCCGTTAACGATGGAAGAGGCCGTAGTCGCCAACTGAATCGGTGTGATCTGAAATGACTGCCCAAAAGAGATGGTTGCCAATTCCACCGGGCCGATATTTTCCATCTTATGCATGATGGTTCCCGCTTCGCCCGGCAGGTCGATGCCCGTCTTTTCCAGAAGGCCAAACTGCCTGAAATAGGAATAATACCGCTCAACGCCGATGCGCAGTCCCACAGTAATAAAGACCGGATTGCAGGAATTCATTGTCCCCTGCACAAAATCTTCCGCCCCGTGGCCTCCCACTTTATGACAGCGTATCTTACGATCCTCCACCATAATAAACCCCGGACAGCTGAATGTATCCGTGGTCTTTACCATACCAGACTCCAGCCCTGCCGCCGCTGTCACAATCTTAAAAGTCGATCCCGGCTCATAAGTATCATTGATACAGCCGTTTCTCCACATGGCATTTAAAAGTTCCTGCTTCTTTTCTTCAGAAAAGGCTGCCGAATCCATACCGTTTGGTAATGTGTAGGGGTCATTCAGGTTAAATTCCGGTACATTTACCATAGCCAGGACTTCCCCGTTCTGCGGATTCATGACCAATATGGATACGCTGTCAGCTTCCTTGGTCTCCATGGTCTGCAAAGCCAGCTGGGTGGCATAACTTTGAATATTCATATCCAGACTGATATAAAGATCCTGGCCGCTCACAGGCTCCACCCGCTCCTCACCTTCTTCCGCCAGTTCCACGCCTTTGGCATCTGTCACCGTTAAGATAGTTCCCGCCTGGCCCTGCAAATATTCCTCGTAGATCACTTCCAGACCAATAATCCCCTGATTGTCACCTCCGGTAAAGCCCAGCACTTTGGATGCCAGTGTGTCATAAGGATAATATCTCTTATAATCCTCATCCACTTTCACGCCATCCATTTCATAGGATCTGATAACATCCCCTGTGCTCTTATCCACGTTGCTGCGAATCTTTTCTATGGAAGAACGTTTCTCCACCCGCTTCCTGACATACTCTTCACTCAGTTCCAGTTCCCTGCACAGCACCTCTATTACTTCCTCCGGGTTAGTAATCTGACTGTGAATCACGGAGATAGTACAGACTGTCTTATTATCCGCCAGGATTTTTCCATTGGCATCTATAATCCGTCCTCTGGCTGCCTTGATACTTCTCTCCCTCTCATGCAGTTCCTTGGCTTTCTGGGTATAATATTCGGACTGGAAAATCATCAGATAGGCAAGTCTGCCTGCCAGTCCTATAAACACAATAAAACACAGAAAAAAGACAGCCACAGTCTTACTCCGGTGATAGGTTTTATGTAAGTAAGGTATCTCCTTAGCCATATAGAAAACCTCACAAAAAGGTATTAATATAATTTATTACCGTTTTAATGAGGTTATTCTTATTCCCTTCTATTCTGTTGTTTCCGGTGCGTTCCCGCCTTCCGGTTCTGTGCCTTCGCCAGTTCCCAAGTCCTCTGTTCCTTCCGGAGATTCTCCCATAAGACTGCCGCCGCCCAACACAGTGCCCAGTTCAGGATCTAGGAAATTGCCGGTATTTGGATCCACCAGATAACCGGTAGCCGGATCCTTCGGAAAGCTTCTCCAGACTTCACGATCGACCGTATCTTCCGGTTCTCCTTCTGCTCCGCCTTCCTCTCCCTCCTGCGTTTCTTCTCCTTCACCTTCTCCTGTCTCTTCCGGATTGATGGGATTACCCTCTTCGTCCAGTTCTTCTTCCTGACTGCCTTCCGGCGTTCGAATCTGAATCTGCAGCTGTTCCAGTTCTTCCCGCTCTTTATCTGTCAACTCTTCCGTCATAAAGATATTCAGATAAGGCAGTACTTCCGTCAAAATCTTACGCACAATCCTGGTGGCATACTTTGCATCATCCTGCGGATACACATTAGGTCTGTCCACCACCACATAAATCATAATCTGGGGATCATCTGCCGGCGCATACCCCATGAAAGATACTACATACTCATTATTTCCCCGGGGCAGCGTCTCCGCCGTACCGGTCTTGCCTCCGATCATATAACCGGCCGGTCTGGCCGTATGGCCGGTTCCATTCTCTCCTGTCACCACCGTATTACAGAACTCCTTGACAGTATCACTGGTCGTATTGGAAATTGTCTGTTTCAGGATTCTCGGCTCCACGTTCTCTATGGTAGCCCCATCCGCTGTGGTAATCCTGCTCACCACATGAGGTTCATAATAGTAGCCGCCATTGATCAGGGAACAAAAACCGGCAGCCATCTGAATCATCGTTGCATTAAAGCCCTGCCCGAAAGAGTTGGTCGCGAGTTCTGTCAGACCAATCCTGTCTTTACTGTATACTACCGTATCTGTACGAGGTTCTCCCGCAAGATCAATATTCGTCTTAAGCCCGAAACCAAACAGGTGCTGATAATCCACAAACCGATCTTTCCCCAGAGCAAAGGCCACATTCATCAGCACAACGTTACAGGAACGTTCAATTCCCTCCTGAACGCTAATCCGGCCGTCTCCATAAGTCTGATGGCATTTAATATCATGATCGCCTACGTGAAGCTGTCCCTCGCAAAGATAGGTCTCATTGCCAGTGATTGCCCCGCTCTCGATGGCCGCCGCCACCGTAAAAGGCTTGGACACCGATCCCGGCTCGTAAGAGTCCACAATACAATGGTTCTTCCAGAGTGCATCCAGATGCAGATACATCATCTGGTCGTCCATAGCATCCAGGGCTTCCTGTGTCACATACTCAGTCGGCTTTACTTTCACGCCTTTTTCATCCAAAAGCGGCATCCCGATCAGGTTCTGCTTATTCCTGGTATCATTCAGGTCATAATTAGGGTAATCCGCCATCGCCAGAACATTGCCTGTATTCACTTCCATAATGATGCAGCCAAGGCCTTCCGCTCCATTACCTTCCCTGACATTATCTCGATATTCTTCATTAAATTCTTTCAGATATTTCTCCACGATCGCCTGAATATTGGCATCAATAGTGGTCTGGATATTATAGCCATCCCTTGCCGGGATCGTGGTTCGCTCCAGAGTGGAATCATCGTTCAGATAACCATATTCGCGCCCATTGGTACCGCACAGAATATCATTATAATATTCCTCAAGGCCATATGTCCCTACATTATCACTGGTGGTAAACCCAATCACATCACAGGCCAGGGAACCATTGGGATATTCTCTCCTGTACTCATCCTCAAACCAGACACCTTTAATGTTTTTACCCTGTTCAGGATCTTTCTGCAGATCCTCAAAGGCCACCTTTTTCTCATACTCTACTCTCTTAGCCATCACATAATAGGCAGAATTGGGATGCTCTGCGATATAAGTTCTGACCGTATTCGTGTCGATATTAAAAATCTGCTTCAAGGCACTTAAGGTAGGTTCCAGATTATTCTCATCCTGCATCAGCAGATTGGCGTCAAGAATGACATTATATACCTTGTTGCTGACGGCCAGGACCGTGCCATTAGAATCCACGATCTCACCACGCTTAAAAGGTATTGTCGTAGAGTCATACTCCTGCTGCGACAATACCTGCTTTTTGTAGTCCTCACCATTATCCCTGTTGATCAGAAACAACCGTGCGCTGAGACCCGCGAAAGCCACTAATATAAACATAAATAATATCAGCAGCTTCTTTTGCATTTTGATGGTAAATCTGTTGATGTTATTTTTCTGATTACTCAATCAATCACCTACTTCATCCTCATATGGCAGTTAATGAGGGATCTCCGCCATCTGCTTGACATAATCGTTATTCTCACTGGCAAAGGATATGATCTGCCCCTGCGTTGCATACTGCATGCCCAGTTCCTGGATCGCCACCCGCCTGATCTCCTCCAAATCAATACTGCTCGTTATCCTGCTGTATTCCTCGTCATTTGCCACCTTTAAGTCATTTAACTCTCTCTCCAGCTTGGAAATATTCTTCACACTGTTGGTAATATCTGACTGCAGGCCTACATAATAAATCAAAATTATGCCTGTTGCCACCAGCGCTACGCACAGAAACATTACATAGCCGATGCTCATGTGCTTTGCCCGCTCTCTGTTCTTCTTGATGGTATTGTTATTGACCTTACGCTGCGGACGCTTCCTGATCTCCTCAGTCACGTCTGCCCTTCTGACCGTGTTGCCCTGCACATAATACTGGCTGCGCCTGTCGGCCGTACGGTTCCGGTCTGCTCTTACGTTCCCGTTTCTCTGTGTTGCTGCCATCTTTTACCTGTTCCCCTCTGTCTTACAAAATACACGCAGTTTTGCGCTCTTAGCCCTCTTATTGACCATCATCTCTTCCTCTGACGGCAGGATGGGCTTTCTGGTTACCACTTTGCCCTTCGAAACCTGTCCGCACACACACACCGGGAAATCCGGCGGGCAGGTGCAGGGATTCTCATTCTTCCGAAAAGCAGATTTCACAATTCTGTCCTCCAGGGAATGAAAAGTAATGATACACAACCTTCCTCCCGGACACAACATGTCTATCAGCTGGTCCAGGGAATCCCTTAAGACTTCCAGTTCCCTGTTGCACTCTATCCTGATTGCCTGAAAAGTACGTTTCGCAGGATGTCCTCCTACAGCCCGTATTTTGGCCGGTATTGCTGCCTTAATGATCTCACACAGCTGTCCGGTCGTTTCCACCGGCTTGTCCTTCCTGGCTGCTGCAATATGCTTCGCTATATTCTTAGCAAACTGTTCCTCTCCATAATCCCTGATGATCCGATACAAATCGGCTTCCGTATAATCATTGACAATCTCTCTCGCACTCAGGGACTGTCTTGTGTCCATCCGCATATCAAGGGCCGTATCATATTTATAGGAAAACCCTCTCTCCACATTATCCAGTTGAAAGGAAGATACCCCCAGATCCAAGATAATGCCGTCCACTTTATCAATCCCGATCTGTTTCAGAACTTCCCTCATATTACAATAATTATCCCGGATTAATGTAACACGCTCCTTAAAAGATTCCAGACGCTTTCCTGCCGCTTCAATAGCGTCTGCGTCCTGATCAATCCCGATCAGTCTGCCGGTGCCTTGTAAACTTGCCGCTACCTGGCTGGCATGTCCACCGCCGCCCAAGGTGCCGTCCACATATATGCCTTCCGGTTTGATATCCAGATTCTCTATTGTTTCCTGCAGAAGTACTGATGTATGTCTAAATTCCATCCGCTGTCTTCTCCTAGATTCCAAGGCCAAGTTCCGCCATGTGTTCTGCAATCTCGTCCATATCCTCGCAGGCCGCTACACCGTCAAAGCGTTCTCTGCTCCAGATTTCTATCCTGCTTCCCACACCGATAAGGACCACATCCTTGTTAAGCCCCGCAAACTCACGCAGGACGTTGGGCACTAAGATACGTCCCTGTTTATCGACTTCCGCTTCTGTCGCTCCTGCCAGAAAAAATCTTACAAATTGCCTGGCTTCTTTGTTGGTAATGGGCAGAGTTCTCAATTTCTCTTCAAAAAGACTCCACTCTACATTATCATACACAAACAGGCATCCGTCTAGTCCCTTTGTTACCACGAAAGACTCTCCCAGAGTTTCCCTGAATTTTGAAGGAACGATCAGCCTGCCTTTTGCATCGATTGTGTGATTGTATTCTCCCATAAACATATGCAATCACCCTGCCCGCTTCATCGGCCGCATCGGCCGCTCTGTGTACGATTTCCCTAAAAAAGAAAGTGGTCTGCCACGGAAAGACGGAGGTCTGTTTCGGAGTATGTAAACCACTTCGCTCCACTTTCTTCCACTTTCCACCACTTTTAATCTAATTCTATACTATTACAGAGCATATTGCAAGAAAAAAAAAGAAAAAGTCTCATAAAAATACCCCCTGTACACTATCCATAATGCACAGAGGGTTACCACCTTATCATATTACCATTTTTCGTTTTTATTTCATATTTTCTATCCTTATTTACTATCGGCGCCCTTCTCTAAAGTCACCGCAGACACTGCCTTGTTCTTAATCCGGCGGCGAATCAGAATGTCCGTTATGAGAGATCCCACAAACAATACAATGGCCAGCACCTGTGATACTGCTATCGATGTATGCGGAATAAAAAGCGTGTCTGTACGGATGCCCTCTATCCAAGCCCGCCCAAGGCCATAACCGCCCAGGTAAAGAAGGGACTGTTCCCCTTCAAACTTCTTGTGCTGCCGGTAGCAGAGCATGATAAGCAGAAGAATCAGATTCCAGAGACTCTCGTAGAGAAACGTAGGATGCACCTGAATATAGTTAGTACCCTCCAGCATATGAGCCGATATTTTCTCGGAAATATCGCTGGCCCGGACCGCGTCCACCGGCAGACGCATGGCCAGCAGCGAATCCGTATATTCCCCGAACACTTCCCGGTTCATAAAATTGCCCCAGCGTCCAATCACCTGTCCCAGCACCAGACCGGGCACACAGATATCCGCAATCTGCAGGAAACTCTGCTTTTTTATCTTACAATATATCCCCAGTGTGGTAAATGCCGCAATCACCGCCCCATAAATAGCCAGACCGCCATTCCTCAGATTAAAAATCCCCAGCAGGTCATTTTTATATCTGTCCCAGGCAAAGACCACATAATAAATCCTCGCTCCCAAAATAGAAAAAATTACCGCATAAATGGCAAAGTCCCAAATCACATCCGCGTCAAACTTTTCCTTTTTAGCCATATGTGCCGCCAGAAGCACACCACACATTACCCCGATTCCTATGATCACACCATAAAAGGCAATCTCAAAACCAAAAACACTGAAACTTTTCGGCACATTTTCAAGATATATCCCCAGATGGGGAAATGCTATATCCATCCTGTCCATGATATCCTGCATACTAAATCTCCTCAATCCACGAAATCTATTACTATAATACCCAAATACCCAGCTGCATCATTCATAGCATGCTTGGCATTGCTATCACACATTAAACCTAAATAAAATCACATCCCCGTCCTGCACCACATACTCTTTGCCTTCCATACCGACAAGACCTTTTTCGCGGGCCGCCGCAAGAGACCCCTGCTCCAGAAGGTCCTTGTAGTTGACCACCTCGGCCTTGATAAAACCTCTCTCGAAATCGGTATGTATCTTACCTGCCGCCTGAGGCGCTTTCGTACCAATCTTGATCGTCCAGGCCCTGGTCTCATCCTCTCCCGCTGTGAGGAAACTCATCAGTCCCAAGAGTCTGTAACTTGCCCGAATCAGTTTCTGCAGGCCGGATTCGGACAACCCCAAATCCTCCAAAAACATCGCCACCTCTTCTTCATCCAATTCTGCAATCTCCTGCTCAATCTGGGCACAGATCACAAAGACCTCACTGCCGCTTTCCTGCGCAAATTCCTTTACCTTCCTGACACCGGCATTGTCTGCACCGTCATCGGCAAGATCTGTCTCCGCCACATTGGCGGCAAAGATTACCGGCTTGGCAGTCAACAAATTATAAGAGGTAAAAAGAGCCTGTTCATCCTCATCCTCTGTCTCAAACACTTTCGCCAGCCTGCCCTCTTCCAGATGCGCCTTTAACCGCTCCAAGAGTGCCAGTTCCCTGGCCGCCGTCTTATCCATCTTAGCAGTTCTGGACGTTTTGGCAATCCTTCTTTCCAGTATCTCGATATCGGAAAAGATCAGTTCCAGATTGATGGTCTCAATATCCCGCATAGGATCGATGGTTCCATCCACATGCACGATGTTAGAATCTTCAAAGCAGCGCACCACATGTACAATGGCGTCCACTTCACGGATATTGCTCAAAAACTGATTGCCAAGGCCTTCTCCTTTGGAAGCGCCCTTGACGAGTCCTGCAATATCTACAAATTCGATTGTTGCAGGGGTAACCTTTTTGGAGTGATACATATCACCCAGAAGTTTCAGTCTTTCATCGGGCACCGGAACGATGCCGATATTGGGATCGATGGTACAGAACGGATAATTGGCTGATTCTGCTCCTGCCTTTGTGAGTGAATTAAAAAGGGTGCTCTTTCCTACGTTGGGAAGACCTACTATGCCTAGTTTCATGATATCTGATTCCTCCGTATTTGCTCAGTTTTTATTACGCATCATTACGATATAATCGTTTCTCTATTCCAAAATGCCCTAAATCAAAGAACCTTAACAGCTATGATAGTATAGCATAGTAAGACTCAAAAGTAAATTGCGGGATTTTTGATATTCCTGCGACTGTTTTACATCCGCGCTCACATGAACCGCGCTTCAACATATCCTCTATCTGACCGGCCTTTCCAGCGTCCATACCGTTAAAAACCTTTATCTGATAAGAGTTGTATTAGTGTCCTTACTGAAATGTACCTTGACGGTGTAAGTGGTGTTCTCCAACTTTCGCTTGAAACTGTGGGGCCGTTGCATGTTTTTAGTTTCTGCCATATTCTCGCTCCTTTACATAAAAACAGAGCGCATAGACGGGTTCTATACGCTCTGACGCTGTGTTAGTTTTTCTGTTGTGATTGTATAATGGCTGTTTAGGTAAACTGGAAGTTGTCATTTGTGATATTCACGATAAGATACTTACAAGAATAACAATCGTGAAAACCAATAATACTCCCCCGCTAAATATGACAACCACTTTTTTAACCTTTTTATCTCCTTTTACTGCCATATCTATTTGATCAGAAAATAAGGCACAGATGATGGCAGCTATTATTAACAATAGCGAAATATTTTCCATATTTTCCTCCTCAAATTCCGATTTTCCAGTATGCCAAACTGCAATTTATCGGTTTATACTGGGAAAAATATACCATACCCAATTATGTAAAACAATCCCCGTTCTATGTCTGTTTCATTCTAACGGTAAAACCGTCTGCACTACTGCGGCGGCTGTCGATAGGTTATGCGGTGGTATTGTATATCAGAAGCAAAGTCCCTTTTCTTAACTGTTCCGCCCGGCTAACGTTCCTTGGCCGGCCAATTTCCTGTTGCTCTGGTACTGTAAAAAGGGCGCTCTTCTGCAATCGCCTCACAAGTCATCTCTATCAGATCATCCGTATGAGCATCCGATACAAACATCGCCTCAAACTGGGACGGCGCCACATAAATCCCCCGCTCCAGCATCCTGTTAAAATACGCTGCAAAAGCCTCTCTGTCACATTGGCAGGCCTCCTCATAATTCTCTACCTGACCCTCTTTCTCCCCAAATCCCGGTGTAAAAAATGCCGAGAGCAAAGACCCTGCCCGGTTCACCGTCAGACCGAGGTCTTGAAAAGCCTTTGCCAGCGTCTGTGCCCGTCTGTCAATCCGCTCATAAATTCCCGGATCCTCCATAAGAATCTTCAATGTCTCAATCCCTGCCGTAACCGCCGCCGGATTGCCTGACAAGGTCCCCGCCTGATAGACCGTCCCCAATGGTGCAACGCAGGACATGATATCCCTTCTGCCTCCATAAGCCGCCAGGGGCATGCCGCCGCCCACAATCTTGCCAAAGGTATATAAGTCGGCATGGACACCCGTGTACTGTGAGGCCCCTCCCAGCGCCAGCCGGAATCCCGTGATCACTTCGTCAAAAATTAAAAGCGCTCCCTGTTCTGTGGTAATCCGGCGCAGAAATTCCAAAAAGCCTTTCTTCGGCGGAACAACACCCATATTAGCCGCCACCGGTTCCACCACGATTGCCGCCACCTGGCCATGATTTTCTTCCATCAACGCCCGCACGGATGCTTCATCATTATAGACCGCTGTCAACGTACTGGCCGCATATCCGGACGGCACACCGGCACTGTCCGGAACCGACTGGGTCATAAGTCCGGATCCTGCCTTCACCAGCAAGCCATCGGAATGACCGTGATAATTTCCTGCAAACTTGATGATCTTCTCCCTGCCCGTAAACCCTCTTGCCACACGCACGGCACTCATCACCGCCTCTGTCCCGGAACTGACCAGACGCACCATCTCCACATCCGGCACACAGGCATGGATCAGTTCCGCCAGTTCCACCTCTCCGGCAGTCGGCGCGCCAAAAGTAAGACCGTTGGCACAGACTTGCTGTACTGCTTCGACCACCCTGGGATGGGCGTGCCCCAATATCCCCGGTCCCCAGGAGCAGACATAATCCAGATACCGGTTGCCATCCACATCATAGAGCCACGCTCCCTGCGCCTTTTCCACAAAAAAGGGATGTCTTCCCACCGCACCGAAGGCCCTGACCGGAGAATTGACCCCACCGGGAATCAACTCCTGCGCCTTATCGTAAAGATTTTCCGATTTATCCCAATTCATACTTTCCTCCCAAGTTCATGCAGAAACACCTATATTAGGGCATTCTCTGCATGCAAAGCACAATACTTCACACAATCCACTTTGCTGCATCCAGCGCGTGATAGGTAATGATAATCTTTGCGCCGGCCCGCTTCATGGCTGTGAGATTCTCCAACACGATCCTTCTCTCATCAATCCATCCATTGGCCGCAGCTGCCTTCACCATCGCATATTCACCGCTCACGTTATACACTGCAAGCGGCATCTCAAAGGCAAGCGCCGCCTCTTTTAATACATCCAGATAAGCAAGCGCCGGCTTGACCATCACAAGATCCGCCCCCTCTTCTATATCCGCCCGGATCTCCCGCAATGCCTCCTGACCATTGGCAAAGTCCATCTGATAGCTTTTGCGATCTCCAAATCCTGGTGCCGAATGTGCCGCATCCCGGAAGGGCCCGTAATAAGCGGAAGCAAATTTCGCGCTGTAAGCCATGATAGGAACCTGGGTAAATCCCGCCTGATCTAACCCCTCCCGTATGGCTGCCACCCGGCCATCCATCATATCCGAGGGCGCCACCATGTCAGCGCCGGCTTCCGCAAGACTCACTGCCATTTTCACCAGATATGGCAGGGTTTCATCGTTTAATATTTCTTCACCGCACACCATCCCGCAATGGCCATGGGAAGTGTACTCGCACAGGCATACATCCACCACAATATAGATCTCCGGATACTTTTCCCGAATCAATCGAACCGCCCTCTGTGTGATGCCGTCCCGCGCATAGGCCTGACTCCCCTGCAAATCCTTATGCTGTGGAATCCCAAAAAGCATGATGCCGCCAATGCCCGCTGCCTTTACCTGTTCCAGAATCTCTTCCAGACAGTCGATGGAATATTGAAAAACCCCCGGCATAGACTCCACCGGATTCCGAATCTTCTCCCCTTCAATCACGAAAATGGGATAAATGAAATCTTTGGGATGCAGCCTTGTCTCCTGCATCATGGCACGGATTCTCTCATCTCTTCTCAGTCTTCTAAATCGATACATCATTATCTCCCTTTCCAATCTCTTTGCTATCTATCTCTCTGCACAGACATTCCGCTACAGCATCCACACTGGATTCCTCTGCAATCAGAAAAGGGGCTTGCACATATTTTTGTACTTCTTTTGCGCACCATTCCCCGATGCAGACATAACGGCTCTTTGTATTTTGCAGTTCCTTTTCTTGCAGACCTTCAAAATAGGCTCTTGCTCCCATGGCGGAACCAAAAACAATATATTCCGGTTGATTTGTCAAAACTGCATTCCTTTTTTGTTCCTGCACGCCCAGTTCATAGAGGGGATATTCCATATAAGAAATTCCTTTCTCCCGAAAAATGGACGGCATGATATCGCTTCCCTGTTTTGCCCGCAGGAAAACTGCCGGACATCTTTTCCCGGTGCCTTCCTCTATCTGCTCCGCCAATATTCTATCAGCCAGCCCCTGTGCCAAATGCGCCGTATCAAAAACAGTGGGCATATAGTCTGCATAAATTCCGGCATCCTGCAGCGCTGCCGCTGTTCCTGGGCCAATCACTGCGATATGGTTATCAGAAAGCGTCCGCAAATCGCGCTGTTCTTCTTTCATTTTATCAAGAAACACTCTGACACCGTTTGGACTGGTAAACACAAGCCATCCATAGTCTGCAAATTCCGGCAGGGCTTCCCGGTCCGGCTTTATTTCCATAAAACCCATATCCAACGCGGATATTCCCCTGTTTCGAAGCATGGACGAGAGTTTATCCACAAAATGTCTCGTTCCTGTCACCCCCACCAGGACTTCCCGGTCAACCCGGACATCATCCGCCCCGGCAGCATCCATTTGGGCCTTGCCTGCTTCTGTCCACTCCGTATAGCCTCCGCCTTTTTCCTCTGCTGTCAATTCCAGCCTGGCCACCGCGCCGATCACAATCACCGCCGGTGATGTAAAACCCTGTTTTGCCGCCCTTGCCGGAAGTTCATATAATACTGTCCTTAAGACTCTCTGCCTTTTGGTGGTTCCGTCCATGATAATGGCACAGGGCGTGTTCCGGTTCTTTCCGGCCGCCAGCAGTCCTGTCACAATCTGAGCCAGATGATGCATTCCCATCAGGATGACCAACGTCCCGGAAAGGCGCGCCAGCGCATTAAAATCCATGTTTAATTCCGCATGCCCATCTTTGTCTGCCGCAGTTCCTGTCACCACCGTGACGCTGTCCGAAAGCCCTCTGTGGGTAACCGGAATCCCGGCCGCCGCCGGAACCGCAATCGCCGATGTAATCCCCGGTATCTCTTCACAGCAAATCCCTGCTTCCTGCACCGCAATAAACTCTTCCCCTCCTCTGCCAAATACATAGGGATCACCGCCTTTGAGCCGTAAAACCAGCTTTCCCTCCCGCGCCTTTTCCACCAGAAGGGCATTGATCTCCAACTGTATTCTGGCATGACTGCCATACCGTTTTCCCACATATATCTTTTCACAATCCGGCTTGGTCCATTGCAGAAGTTCTTCTGGTACCAGACTGTCATATACCACCGTGTCACAGTGTTTCAGAATGTTTAATGTTTTCCACGTCACAAGGCTCACATCGCCGCAGCCGCCGCCCGCCAGATATACCTTACCTTCCCTCAAGTTCCTGCATTCTCCTTTTCCCGCAGCATGTTCGCCGCTTTTCCGAATCCCTTTTCCTGCATCAGTGTCTACTGCTTCCTCTGATTATCTGCCCTCAGCTTTCTTTGCTCTGACCATCTTTGCCGCCTGACATGCCAGCTGTCTGCCTTCTTCCTCTATGGCCGGGCAGGCGAGCCTTACCCTGCTTTGTGCATACATCACATCCAAAATCAAGTTATCCGCTATGTCCGCTGATTCCGTACACGACCCGCCCGTAGCGCACACCGCTTCATGATCCTGTTCCGCCGTAACGCACACCGCTTCACAGGTCTGCTGATTCTGCATCCGTCTGCACCAGGCAGCTGCAGCCTCACTGCAATCCGCCGAAAGCTGTGCCAGCGCTTCCCGTTCTACCAGATAACACAACTCCGTCTCCTTGTCTGTCATCTTTCTGCAGATTTGAACTATCTCAGAATCCTGTAAAGCCTCCACCGCAATGATTCCCTGACAGGCCGCCGGCAAAAATACTTCCGGGGAAAGTGGATAAAAATCAAAATCCTTTTCCTGATCAGCCGCAATACCCAAACGATCCAAACCAGCCTTTGCCAATAGAATGCCGTCATAACTGCCTTCTTTTAGTTTGCGAAGTCTGGTATCTACATTGCCACGGATTTCCTCACAGATTACATGCTCCCATACCATTCCCGCCAGCATCTGCCGCCGCCTGCTGCCGCTCCCTATTCTATAAGATGGACAGGAAATATCTCCTGCATGCCTTTGGTACTGCACTATCCCACTTTTAAACAGTTCCATACCGCATCCATCATCCATTTCCTGCCTTACAAAAGGCGTTCTTCCTCCCTTGGGCACCACAAGCACATCCCGCACATCAGCCCTTGGCAAAACAGCCGCAATCACCAGACCATCCGCTAACTTCATCGGCAGATCTTTTGCCGAATGTACTGCAAGGTCAATCTGCCCTCTGATCAATGCCTGCTCCAGTTCCGTTGCAAAGATACCTTTCTCTCCGATTTCAGAAATCGGTCTGTCTTGTATCCTGTCGCCTCTGGTATGTAATATCACAAGTTCTGTCGCTATCTGACTATCCACCTGTAGCAGCGCTTCCTGCACCAGCGCTGCCTGCCGCAATGCCAGTTTGCTCCCTCTTGTCCCAATCCTGATCATATAGTCGAATCCCCTTCTGTCACTTTTCAAAATCTGCCTGCAAAAGGCCCATAAGTTCCTCCACCGATACTTTTTCCTCTTTTTCCAGACAATAATGAAACAGCTTCTCGAACAATTTCTTTCTGTCAGTTTCCTCCATCTCCAACTGCATCACGGCAGGTCGTATTTGACCCAACAAGTCAATTGCGTTTCCTATTCCGTTCGGCAGCTTACCGGAAATCTCCTGTCTCACCCATGACGCCGCCAACGGACTTTTGCCGTCTGTGGAAATCCCAATGGTAAGCGGCCCCTCCTTGATCAGTGCCGGGAAGAAAAAAGTGCACTTATCCCTGTCATCCACCACATTGACCGGAATCCGTTCTGCACTGCAATACTCCGCAATACGTCCGTTCAATGCCTCATCATCCGTTGCTGCTACCACAAAATCCGCCCCATCCAAATCTTCCATCTGCACTTCGCGTTCCTCAAACTGAAGAGAAGCCGCCGCATCCCTTTGCGGCAGCCCTCCTTGTACCCTCATACATTCTTCTATCACAGGTGCAATCACTATTAAAGATGGATCAAACAGCAAAAGCTTCTCTACTTTTCTGGCCGCCACTTTTCCACCGCCCACAACAATGCCATTCTTTCCTTTTAATTCCATAAAAAACGGAAAATATCCCATGCCGGTTCTCCCACTTATGTCATTGCGCCATCCAACACCTTCAAGACCGCCTCAAAAGAACTGCTGTCCAGTTTATCCCGCAGCAAGTACAATATCTTTTCTGCCGAACAATCCGCATACCGCTCTTTCCAGCGCATGTCATCCTCCGTAAACCGGTGAAAAGCCAGCACCTTGCAGATTTTCTCCAGTTCCTCGTGCAGAATCTCCCCTGCATCCGCAAAGGCCTGCTGCTTTAACCTGTTATTATCCTCCGCCAGCTTTTCGATATCATCCAACGCTACCAGACGACAGTGCTCCATTTTTCCGATTTCCGCATCCAGATCCGGCGGCATGGAGATATCCAGAAACAGCCTTTCCTTCGGCGTTCGTATCGCCTCCTTGACCCGCCCTGCCGTCAGGGTATAATGCGGGCTGGATGTGGCTGATATAACTGCATCCGCTGCCTCCAGACTGGCATATCGATCCTGATAATCCACGTGTTCTATTCCTGCGCTGCCACTGTGGCTGATGCCGTTGTGCGACCGCACTGTGGCGATGATACGAATATTTTTCTGGTTCAGCAGATTTTTCAGGATAATACCACCCATCTTCCCGCTGCTGCCCATCAATAGCACTGTCTTATTCGCCATTGGCAGATGTATCACTTCATTAACCGCCAATGTTGCCACGGACACCGCTGTTTTGGAAATCATGGTCTCCGTTTTTACCCGCTTGGCACAGGCAAGCGCCGCCTGAAAAACACTATTCAGTTCATACCCTGTATATCCTGCGTCTTTGGCATAACAATAAGCATCCCGCACCTGTCCAAGGATTTCATCTTCCCCGATCACCATAGACTCCATTCCACAGACCACACGGAACAAATGATGCAGCGCATTACGCCCCTGATATCTTCTGATCAGATTCCGAATCTGTTCTCCGGCGCATCCTGAGGCTTCTGCCAGAACTTCCTCTAATCCCCGGAAGCTGTTACCCTCTCCCTGTACGTAAATCTCTGTACGGTTACAGGTAGATAACAGTACACACTCCTCTACCCCCGCAGCGGCCCGGAGTTTTCGCAGGAAATCCCCCACTTCGTCCTTCGGCACATAAAACCGCTCCCGCACCCCGGACGCCGCTGTCTTGTGGCTAATACTAATACACTCCATCGCTTATCACCATAGCACTTTATCTCTTTAGCAGGTAGCGCCGCCCTTCAAATGCAGCTTCGCCCCGATGATCTCCTCCTTTCGAGCAAGCAGATCATCTGTAAGTAACTGTTCCTGTACATTTTCAAATCCCAGTCTGCTGATGGTATCAGCAAAACGTTCTCCCGTATGTCCCTGTTCACGGAACAACAAGATTGCCTTCTCCAAAACAGAAAGTACTTCTTCTTCATCCAGGAATATCTTATTAAGCTTCTGTCCATGGGCCACTCTCTTGCCCCAGCGTCCGCCAATGTAGATTCGATAACCATATTGGCTTTCTTCCGATGCCTTAAACGGACACTTGCCCACACAACGTCCGCAATTATTGCACTTGTCAGGATCTATCACCAGTTTGCCGTCTACTACCTGAGATGCCTCCACCGGACATGCTAACGAAACCTGACAAATCTTACAGCCATGACATTTCTCCAGATCGATTACCGGTACTTTCTGTCCCACTATGCCAAAATCATTCAGGTCGGGCTTCACACAATTATTCGGACAGCCGCCCACCGCAATCTTGAACTTGTGCGGCAGTTTCACGGATGCATACCCATGGAAGAACCGCTCGTGTATCTTATCAGACAAGGCATAGGAATCCAAAAGGCCATACTGACAGGTGGTTCCCTTACATGCCACTACCGGACGCACTTTGGAACCCGTGCCGCCGGTCTCCAATCCTTCTTCCGCCAGAAATGCCCTCACGTCCTCAATCTTATCAAAAGGCACTCCCACAATTTCCATGGTCAGACGCGTTGTCATGACCACATCTCCGCTTCCAAACATCTGCGCCGCTTCCGCAATCTTCTTATGCTCCGCAGCGGTGACTTTACCGTTTCTGGTGATCACACGGACGTTAAAATTGTCCGTCCCCTTATTGTGCAGACAGCCAAGCGCCTTCACACGGGTGATTTCTTCTGCCGGAACCGTCACCACACCCGGTTTACTCTCCACTTTCACCACATTGAAGAAAGAAGAGCCTTCCAACACCTTCGTGTTTGTATAACCATAGCGTTTCAGTCTGTTCTGTAACAGATATGCCCTCTTACCCTTCGCGCAGACAAGCAGCAATTTCTCGTCCTTGCCAAGTCCCGGCACTTCCCCTTTTACTTTCAGTAAATCCACATAAGTCGCACCAGCAATCGTGGGGCCTGCCGGATTCACATCAATAACACGATATTCCCTGGCTGCCCCCGCCAGATATTCCGCCGGCGTGAAGCTGTCCAAGTCCCCATGGATTTTATTCAAAAGCATATGTACGGCCTGTACAAAGGGGTGGATTGCTGTGGAAAAGGGAGGCGCATAGGACAGATCCAGACAGGTCATCTGTTCCAATGTGGCCCCGAAGGTCACTGCCATCACACCAATATCCGTCACCTTATCTATGGCGCCCGGTCCCAACACCTGGATACCCAGCAGTTTGTGGGTTGCCGTATCCGCCACCAGTTTGATCGCAAACCAGGCGCTGCCGGGATAATAATGCGCCTTGTCATCAGTCACTGCCAGCGCACAGATGGGCGCATACCCCGCCGCTTTGGCCTGTTCCTCCGACAATCCTGTTCTGCCCCCGGACAGTCCCGGCAATTTTACCACTCCCGTACCCAGCACGCCCGGATAAGTCACATCCCGGCCGCCCAGTGAGAGCGCCAGCGTCCTGCCTTCCATATTGGCGGAAGACCCCATGGGGGACCATTGTCTTTCCCCGGTAAGACGGTTTTTCACCATAGCACAGTCACCGGCCGCATAAATATCCGGCAGATTGGTAGCCATCTTCTCATCCACCAAGATCGTCCCTTTAAACATTTCCATCCCGGTGTCCTGTAAAAATCCTGTATTTGGACGGATACCGATGGAGAGAACTACCACATCTGCGGGAAGCAGCCCTTTATCTGTCTGCACGCCTTCCGCTCTCTCATCTCCCGTCACACCTTCCAGTTTTGTGGCTGTCATTACCTTAATGCCCTTCTTTGCCAAATGCCGCACCGCATAATCTGCCATCTCTGCATCAAAACCCGGCATAATCTGGTGCGCCATATCAATCAGGGTCACCGACAGACCCTTCTCCAGCAGATTCTCTGCCACTTCCAGACCGATAAAACCGCCGCCCACTACCACGGCACGTTTCACACCGTCTCTTGCAATATAATCTCTTGTCTCAATGGCGTCATCCGGTGTACGCATCACAAAAACACCCGGCAGATTTAACCCCGGCAAGGGCGGAACCACCGGAGAAGCCCCTACGGCTACGATACAGGCATCATACTCATAGATTTCCTCTGCCCCTGTGCGGATGTTTTGGGCTGTCGCTTTCTTCCCAACAGGGTCAAGCGCAACCACCTCCCGCTGGGGATAGACCATTGCACCTGTAAGCGAACTGTATTTTTCCGGTGTATTCACAATCAGCTGTTCTTTCTCCGGAATGGCTCCTCCCACGTAATACGGCAGCCCACAGCCCGCATAGGAAATATCTTTTCCTTTCGTGACAATGGTTACTTCCGCCTCCGGATTTACTCTCTTAAATTTCGCAGCAGCCTTTGTACCTGCCGCCACACCGCCAATCACTAATAACCGCATAACATACCTCCTGTCTTGATAAGATTTGTTTCCCCCAAAAAGGACTTACTGCCCATGTCCTCTTCTTTTTACAAACCGATATTTTCTTTATTTATCATGCCATAAAAAGGGCAAAAAAGCAATTACGGATAGACAGATGCAAAAAATCCGCTACCCATTATGTACCCATAACAGATAACGGACTGATACAACATTAATATCGTTTTACTTCTTTCAACTCCTGATACAGTACCCTGTAGTTATCATACCGCACCCGGCTGATTCTCCCTGCCTCCACGGCGTCTTTAACACCGCAGGAAGGTTCGCTCATGTGGGCACAGCCCCGGAACCTGCACTCTGGTTCATACTGTAAAAATTCAGGATAATATCTCCCCAGTTCCTCTTTCGTGATCTCAGAGATGTCAAGGAACGTAAATCCCGGTGTATCTACAATATAAGTCTCCTCCCCCAGTGCAATGATCTCCGAATGTCTGGTCGTATGCCTTCCCCGTTCTATTTTCTCACTGATAGCTCCGGTTTCCATATTTGCTGCCGGAGCCAGCTTATTGATCAGGGATGATTTACCGACACCGCTGGGGCCAGCCAGGGTGGTAGTCTTTCCATGAAGCAGTCCGCGAACCTCCTCCAGCCCCTCATTTTCCAGCGCACTGATAAAAAGCACCTGATATCCGCAGGTCTCATATGCCCTGCGCAAAGACTCCTTCTCCTCACTGGTCGCAATATCCTGTTTGTTAAAACAGATGAGCGTGGAAAGATGTTGCCTTTCCATGCGGATCAGGAATCGATCCAACAAATTAAAATTGGGATTCGGCTTCACAATGGCAAACAGAATCAGCGCCTGATCTACATTGGCTACTGCCGGCCGGATGAGTGCACTCTTTCGCGGCAAAATCCTGCGGATATTGCCAAGTCTGTCTCTTTCATCCAGCACGTCCATATCTACATTATCACCGACCAACGGCTTTACATGTTCTTTTCTGAATATTCCTTTGGCCTTGCACTCATAGATTCCCTGTCCCTCCACATGGACATAATAGAATCCGGCAATTCCCTTGATGATTTTTCCCTGCATACTCTCCTTCAGCTTATCTCTTTCACAATGCTGCCCAGACTCTTGCCTGTCTACTCTTCCACAAAAGTGATTGGACGGTGCACTGTCTTGGTCTCCGATGAACCTGGTATCGTCACCGTTTCCCCGGTCTCAGGATCTGTTGTCGTAGTTTCCTGTCTCTCCACGGTAAAGGTGAACGTGATCACACCAGTAGGGGACTTAATGCCTGTAAAGTTAGCCGTCACCGGAAAGGTTGACGTCTGTGTATTCAAAAGCTGCGTGCCATCTGCCGCCGTAACGATGACATTAACCAGCATACCGCCCTGATATTCCGCGTCCTCCGTAGGCCCTGTAATCCCCTCTGCATAACGATACATCTGCTGGGCCGGCCCTATACTGATCCTGATATCGATTGCCGTTCCTTTATCCACATAGGAACCCATGGAATAACTCTGATAACATACTTTATCTGCCAGCGCTGGATCATCGTTTTCTTCTTCTGTAACGGTGCCCACCACAAGATCATTCTCCGTCAAAAGAGCTGTGGCATCCATCTCCGTCATACCAACCACATTGGGAACTCTGACTTTATTCTCCTCCGACCCCTGACTGATCCGTATGATAATAGAAGAACCTTCCGGCGCCATAGTATTCGCCTCTGGAGACTGGGAAATGACAAAGCCGTTTTCCACAGAAGCATCATAACTTTCAACGGCATTGACTACAAATCCTTCCTTCTCCAGAATCGAGGTGGCCTCCTCCTGGGATTTACCCGTCACTGATGGAACTGTTATCCCCTCTGTCTCCTGTGCTACTGTGAGGATAACGTTACTGTTTTTATCTACCATGATACCATCCTGAACACTGGCGCGCAGGACAGTTCCCTCTTTATATGCAGTTGACACCTCATACTGAATCTCCGGCGTCAGACCAAGTGCCAGAAGTTCCCGTTTCGCTTCATCCACATCCATGCCCACCACACGGATCATTTCTACCTGCTCCACAGTCTCCTGTTCCGTATCTGCTTCTCCCGTTCCCATGCTGAATACGCCCAGCGTCCTGCCTACGAAAAAGATCAGGATACCGCCGACCAGAAGCGCCGCTACAACCGCCAGGATCGTGGTGACCTTCTCCATCCTGGGATCATAATCTTCCTCGTCATCCTCCCAGTCCTCATCATCTTCCTCGTCTTCGTCATCATATTCCTCATATGTGCGCGCATTATTCCTTCTAAGACGCATCGCCTCATCCATGGAATCCCTGCTGTCGGACTGGCGTTTAATCTGCACCATGTCCCTGTCCGTGATCATTCTGGTAGAAGCTTCCTCATCAGGATCGATCACTTTAACAAAATCTTCGTCCGGATTGATCAGGGACTGTTTCAAATCCACAATCAGTTCCGCCATGGACTGATATCTTCTGTCCGGACTTTTCTGGCAGCATTTGCACACAATATGCTCTACGCTGATCGGAATCTCCGGCACATAATCTCTCGGAGAGGGAAGTTCCTCCTGTATATGTTTGATCGCGATTGCCACCGTGGTCTCCCCATTAAAAGGAACCCGTCCCGTAAGCATCTCAAACATAGTGATACCCAGAGAATAAATATCACTCTTTTCATCACTGTAGCCGCCTCTGGCCTGCTCCGGTGAAGTATAGTGCACAGAACCCATCACATTGGAAGTGATGGTGTTGCTGGTGGCCGCCTTGGCAATACCAAAGTCTGTCACCTTCACTTTACCCTCTTTGGAAATAATGATATTCTGCGGCTTGATATCACGATGGATAATATGATTGTTGTGCGCCGCCTCAATGCCCATGGATACCTGAATGGCAATACTGATAGCCTCCTTTACAGAAAGCCGCGCTTTCTTCTCAATATATTTTTTCAGGGTAATGCCTTCCACCAGTTCCATGACAATATAGTAGATTTCCTGTTCCTCCCCGACATCATAAACATTGACGATATTGGGGTGCATCAGTCCGGCGGCCGCCTGTGCTTCCACACGAAATTTGGAAACAAAATTCGCGTTTTCACTGAACTCCTGTTTCAGCACTTTTACTGCCACAAACCGGTTCAGTTTATGGTCTTTGGCTTTATATACATCAGACATACCGCCTGTGCCGATCCTTTCCAGGATCTCATACCGGTCTCCTATCATTATACCTATCTTAATCATGTTTCACCTCATCTGCTAACAGCTCAATAACAATCACGGAAATATTATCCTTACCGCCATTCTGATTGGCAGTCTTCATCAATTCTTCTACCCTGTCCTCAAGATTTCCATCACCTTTTAATATCCGGCATATCATCTCGTCATCCACCATGTTTGTCAAACCGTCAGAACAAAGTAAAACCAAATCTCCTGTCTGCAATTCTACATTAAAAAAATCTACCTCCACATCACGTCTTGCGCCAACCGCTCTCGTGATGATATTTTTATCCGGATGATTCCTGGCCGTTTCTTTGTCGAGGCCGCCCATGCGTACCATCTCTTCCACCAGCGAATGATCCTGTGTAATCTGTCTGATCTCATCGCTTATCACATAGAGTCTGCTGTCTCCTACGTTCGCCACTTCCAGATATCTGCTAATGCAGGTAGCCGCTACAATCGTTGTCCCCATGCCGCTTAAAGCTTTGTCTTCTCTGGCGCGCTTTCGTAACTGTTCGTTAGCACGCCTTATGGCATTGTTCAAGATCTTAACGGCATTTTTCTCAAAAGAAGCACCGATCTCCTCCACCACGGTCTCCACCGCAAGTCTGGAGGCATAGTCCCCCGCATTGTGTCCCCCCATTCCATCCGCAACAATGAACACATTGGGCAGATTCCCGACAGGGGTCTCCGAGCGGTAAATATAATCCTGATTCAGTTGTCTTTTTTGTCCGATATCTGTCAACGCATAAGACCTGATCACAGTGTTATCCTCCATGACTTTTTACCAGTTAATAATATTAACATATCAGCATCAAAAGAGCAAGTATAACAGCCTCAGGGATGCCCTTGCCCCGGTTCTTTACCAGTCATTTCAGGGCTGATCCTCCAGGAATCTTCGTCTGAGCTGCCCGCAGGCTCCATCGATATCACGTCCCATCTCTCTGCGGATGGTAGCGGTGATGCCGCTCTTTACCAGCCTGTCCCGGAAAGCCTCCACAGACTGCCTTTCTGACTGCACATAGTCTCTTTCCTTAATTGGATTGACCGGAATCAGATTGACATGACAGTTTTGTCCCTTTATCAACTCTACCAGCTGCATTGCATCCTGCTTCGTATCATTGACATCCCGCACCAGACTGTATTCAAAGGTGATTCTCCTGCCTGTCTGTGCAAAATAATAGGCGCAGGCCTCCATCAATTCTGCCAGGGAATAGGTATTGGCGATGGGCATCAGTTCCCTTCTTTTTTCATCCGTTGCCGCATGCAGGGACAGGGCCAGTGTAATCTGTAATTTTTCCCGGGCAAGTTCCCGCATTCCCGGTACGATTCCGCAGGTGGATATGGTCAGATTCCGCTGGCTGATGTGCAGGCCGTTTTCATCCGTGAGCAGGGTGATAAACCGCAGAAGATTCGCATAGTTATCCAATGGCTCTCCCGTTCCCATGACCACCACGTTAGAAACCCGCTCCCCGCTCTCTCTCGTGATCTCGTAAATCTGATCCAACATCTCAGAGGGAAGGAGATTACGCTTTAATCCGTCCAGTGTGGAAGCGCAGAACCGGCATCCCATCCGACATCCTGCCTGGGAAGAGATACAGACGGAATTGCCATGCTTATAGTGCATCAAAACACTCTCCACCACATTACCATCGGCAAGAGCAAACAGGTACTTCTTTGTCCCATCTATCTTTGACTCCTGTACCTCTATCAGCCTAAGCGCCGTATAGTTGAAGCGTTCCCGGCATTTCTCCTTAAGCGATGCGGGAATGTTAGGCATCTCGTCATAACTACGCACCAGCTTTTTATGCATCCACTCATACAGCTGTACTGCCCGGAACGATTTCTCCGAAAGTCCGATCATCTCTTCCTTTAATTCTTCCAGCGTGAGGGATTTTATATCTTTCATAGTGTCTTTGTTGTCTACTGCTTCCATTTATCTCTTTCCAAACTTCTTATCTCTTTCTGAACTTCGCCATAAAAAATCCGTCCGTCTCATGTATCCCCGGCAGAAGCTGTAAGGTATTCTCTCGCACATCCCGCCGTAATACTTCTGGTAAGGACGGCTCTATAGTTACCTTTTCCATGTCCAGTTCTTCGCAAATCCACGCCGCCATCTTTTCATTCTCCAGCGGGTTCATGGTACAGGTACTGTACATCATGATACCGCCCGGCTTAACATACTTTGCCACATTAGTGACAATCTCTCTCTGCAAACGGTTGATCTCCTGCAGGGACTCATATGTCACCCTGTATTTGATATCCTGCTTCCTGCCAATAACGCCAAGCCCCGAACAGGGCACGTCCACCAGCAGCACATCCGCCTTCTTAACCAGAGAAGACTCCAGAATGCGTGCATCCTGTACCCTGACAGACATATTCCGCACTCCAAGCCTCGTCTGATTTTCTACAATTCTGGCCGTCTTATAATCCGTCACATCACAGGCGATCACCTGTCCTGCTCCGGTCATTTTATCCGCTGCGTGAAGCGCCTTGCCGCCAGGTGCCGCACAGACATCCACAACTGTATCTCCCGGCACAATCCCGGCCGCCTCCACCACCAGCATGGAACTGACATCCTGCACCGCAAAATGACCTTCCTCATATCCTTTCATCCTGCGGATTCCCTCGGCGCCTTCCAGCTCTACCGCATACGGCAGATAGGGATGCCTCCTGACACGAATCCCCGCCTGTTCCCAGGTATCAATCAGTCGTTTCCGCTCCCCCTCCGGCAGATTTTCCCGCAGACGGATTCCCACTGACCTTCTTTCCAGATAGGCCTGGAGAATCTTTTCACAGGAATCCTCCCCATAGGAATTCATGAAGTGTTCCACCAGCCATAGGGGCATGGAATAGTGCACGGAAAGATATTCTCTGTAGGAAGTATTTCGATCCGGATAAACAATTTGCTCCCGGCCTCTTGCAATATTTCGAAGGACGCCGTTCACATAGCCCTGCAGTGCCTGGAATTTTCTCTTTTTGGCCAGTTTCACCGCCTCATTGCAGACCGCCGCATCAGGAATATGCTCCATAAAAAGAAGCTGATAGGTACTCATCCGCAACAATTCCCGAATCAACGGCTTCATCTTACGTACAGGCGTTTTGGAATACAGATCCAACACATAATCAATCTGTATCCTGCGCTCAATGCATCCCTCGCTCACCCGCTTAATAAAAGCCTTTTCCCGGCTGTCCAGATAATCATACTTGTCCAGTACAGCCGAGATCAGAATGTTACTATATTCATCACCCCTGGATAATTCGAGCAAAATATCCAGCACGATTTCTCTCAGATTCATATCAGTCATCACTCCGTCTTCCAAACAGCAGTACCAGTCGGAGTAACTGCAGGATTGCCGATGCCGCAGCAGCTACATAAGTCAGGGCAGCAGCCTTTAATACTTTGCGGCAGCCACTCACTTCATCCCGCTCCATCATCCCATAATTGCCCAGCATGGCAAGCGCGCGTCTGGAGGCGTTAAATTCCACCGGCAGCGTCACCAGCTGGAATAATACTGCCAAAGAAAATACCCAAATTCCAATCTGAATCAATACCTGATTCATGCCCAGGATAGCGCCCAGAATAATCAGGGGAATCCCTGCCTTGGATCCAATATTTGCCGCAGGTACAAGCTCCGAACGAATCTTAAGAGGCGAATATTCCTGCTGATGCTGCACGGCATGACCACACTCATGGGCCGCCACCCCAATAGCTGCAATAGAAGAAGATCCATACACCGTATCCGAAAGACGCAGGACTTTATTGGCCGGATCATAGTGATCTGTCAATTCTCCTCGTATATGCTCAATCCGCACATCATAAATTCCTGACAGTTCCAAGATACGCTGCGCTGCCTGTGCCCCTGTCATCCCTGTCCTGCTTGGTACTCTGGCATATTTATGATAGGTGGAATTAACCCGCATCTGTGCATAAATACACAAAACCGCCCCAATCAGCACCAAAAAATATGTGGGGTCAAAATAATAACCATAATATCCGTAACCCATTATATCATCCTTTCCATATCACGCTGCAAACGCGTTTGCACTCCTTCAAACATTTGCACACCGTTTAGTCACCCAGGCGCTCTCCCACCCGCAATGGATAGCCTAGCAGAAAATCTTTCACTGCCATCCGTTTTTTGCCCTCCAACTGCACAGATAGAATCCTGAGTGCCCCCTCACCGGCCCGCACATAGAAAGCATCTTTTTCTACTCCAAGAACCGTTCCCGGAATCCATTCGGAAGTCTGCTGGTGAAACTCCTCTTCCGCCACAGGTTCTTCCTCCCAGATTTTCAGATTTTTACCACGGCATGTAGTTGAAGCTCCCGGCCAGGAAATCAATCCACGAATCAGACAGTCTAACTTCCCGGCAGGCATATTCCAGTCAATCTTTCCCATAGACTTTTGCAGCATTTTAGCATAACAGGACTCGGCATCGTTCTGTCTGCGGGGCACCACCTGTCCTGCCGCAATCTTTGACAGCGCTTCCACGATCAGTTCCGCTCCTGCCGCCGCCAGTTTGTCATGCAGAGAATCTCCGGTTTCCCCTGCATCAATCTGCACTTCCTTTTGAAAAAGAATATCGCCGGTATCCAATCCTTTTTCCATCTGCATGATGGTAATGCCGGTCTTCTTTTCCCCATCGATAATAGCCCACTGGATTGGGCCTGCCCCTCTGTACTTCGGGAGCAGAGAGGCATGAATGTTCACGCATCCATACTTAGGCATGGCCAATATCTCTTCCGACAGAAGCTGCCCGAAAGCAGCCACCACAAAAATATCTGCCTGGTAACTGCGCAGTACTTCCACAGCCTCCGCTTCTTTGATCTTCACGGGCTGGAAAACCGGGATACTGTGGGTGAGTGCACAGGCTTTTACCGGTGTCATCTGCATTTCTTTCCCTCTGCCCTTCGGTTTATCCGGCTGTGTCACCACCGCTGTCACCTGATGTCCGGCTTCTATAATCGCCTGCAAGGCGCCCACCGCAAAATCTGGCGTTCCCATAAATACGACTCTCATATCTTTGTTCCTCACTCTCTTAGACAGGCTCTTCCCTGCAAATCGGACGTCTCTCTATTCCTCCTCGTCCTCTTCCTCCAGCTCTTCCGTATTCATCAACGGGCCTTCCACCTTTTCCACATAAAGATGCCCCTCCAGATGATCCAGCTCATGACAGATCGCTCTGGCAAGCAGTTCCGTTCCTTCTATCTCAAAAGGCATCATATTTTCATCATAAGCCATAGCCTTGACATAATTAGGCCTCGTCACATGTCCTGTCTTGCCGGGAACGCTCAGACACCCTTCATAGCCTTCCTGCTCCCCGCTGGTCTCCAATATTTTAGGATTGATCAACAGCAGCGGATCCTCCCCTGTAACATCAATCACCACAATCCTCTTTAAGATACCCACCTGAGGGGCTGCCAGTCCTACCCCGTTAGCCTCATACAATGTCTCAAACATATCGTCAATCAACTCCTGTAGCCTGGGCGTAATCTCCGTTACTTCTTTACACTGTTTTGTCAAAACCGGATCACCAATCTCCCTGATCTTTCTGGTCGCCATAATCTTCCTATCTTCCTTTCTTCTAATTATGTATTTAATATGTATTCATCGGATCAAAATCAAACTGTACCATTTGATTTTTCAATTCCCGTTCCCTGCAAAAAGTCTCCAGCTTATCCTTCGCTTCCACTAACACCTGATACTCCTCATGCCGCACATAAAACACATGGCGGTATAAATCATTCAGCTTGCCGATGGCAGCTTCTGCCGGACCGATCACATGCAGATCTTTTGTCTCTTTCATTTCCACATTGACCAATTCAGTCATTTCTTCACTCAACCGTTTTCCCTGTTCCTGTATCTGGGAAATAATCAGCACCGCCAGCATATGCGCCACCGGCGGATACTGCAGAAAGTCCCGGTAAGCAATCTCTTCTTCATAGAATCCCTCATAATCCTGCTTCGCTGCATGAATCACGCTATAGTGTTCCGGCTGATAAGTCTGTATTACCACTTCACCGGGCTTATCCCCCCGTCCTGCCCGCCCCGCTGCCTGTGTCAGCAGCTGGAAGGTACGCTCGCCGGCCCGGTAATCATTCTGATTCAGCGACAGATCCGCCGCCAGCACACCCACCAGTGTCACATTGGGAAAATCGTGTCCCTTCACAATCATCTGGGTACCCACCAGAATATCCGCCTTCTCATCTGCAAAAGCCGAGAGAATTTTCTCATAACTTTCCTTGGTGCGGGTGGTATCCGCATCCATGCGCAGTACCCGCGCTTCCGGGAATTCCCGGTGGATAGCCTCCTCAATCTGTTCCGTTCCCGCCTTAAATCCCATCAGATATTTGGAGCCGCAGGATGGACATTTCATCATCTTAGGTTCTTCATAACCACAATAATGACACACCATCTTACCATTCCTGTGTTCCGATAAGGATACATCACAATGGGGGCATTTTATCACATGTCCGCAGGCCCTACAGGAGACAAAGCCCGCATACCCTCTGCGGTTTAAAAAGAGAATGCTCTGTTCTTTCGCCCGCAGACGCTCTTCCAGCAATTCTCTTAACTGCCTGCTGAACACGGAACGGTTTCCCTGCTTTAACTCCTCCCGCAGATCCACGATACTCACACGGGGCAGTATACTGCCGCCGGGACGGCTGCGCATTTCATATAATTTATATTGTCCCATTCTGGCCCGATAATATGCTTCCAGGGAAGGGGTTGCAGAACCCAGCACCACACTGGCTCCATACATGGACGCAATCCGGATGGCTGTCTCTCTGGCATGATATTTGGGACTGGATTCGCTCTTATAACTGCCCTCATGCTCCTCGTCCATCACGATAACCCCCAGGTTTGCAAAGGGTGTAAACAGCGCCGACCTGGGACCTATGATCACATCAAGTTCCCCCGCCTTTGCCCGTTCAATCTGGTCATACTTCTCACCCATGGACAAAGTGGAATTCATCACCGATACCCGATCCCCGAATCTTTTATAAAAACGAAGCAGGGTCTGATAAGTCAGAGCGATTTCCGGAATCAGCACAATGGCCTGTTTGCCCATAGAGATCATTTGCTCTATAATTCCCAGATATACCTCCGTCTTACCGCTGCCGGTCACTCCATGCACCAGATAGGTGCCGGGATGCCCCGCCCGGTAATCCGCAAGGACGTCTTCTATGATATGAGCCTGCATCTCAGTGAGACAGGGCCTTTCTTCCTCCCTGCCCATCTGTCTGACTGGATTCCGATAGTAGGATTCCCGCTGCATCACGAGATACCCCTGCTTTTCCAGCGCCTGCAGCGTTGCCGGCGCCACATTCAGCTTCTGTCTGACCAGTTCATAGGGCAGTTCTTCCTCTGTAATAAGTGCCGTGAGCACCCGCACTTTAGCCACCTGATGCTTTCTTCTGCACTGCTCAATGGCATCCTGCAATCTTTCTTTATCCACACAGCGGACAATCTTCTTTTTCTCCGGCCGCTTCATCTGCTGCTTCACCGGCAGTACCGTCTTTAAGGCAGTGATCATGGTGGATCCGTACTGTTGCTTTAACCAGTATGCAATCTGAATCTGCCTGCCCTCGGCTGAGATACCCTTTTCATCCACGGAAGTGATCTCTTTTAATTTCTCCACGGGATATTCTGTCTCTTCCGAAAGATCCACCACATACCCTGTCTTATCCTGATTTCCCCTGCCAAAAGGTACATGCACTCTCACGCCCGGATAGATTGCATCCACAAGTTCCTGCGGAATTATATACTGAAAAGGTCTGTCAACTTTTTCATGGGATATGTCCACTATGATATCCGCATACCGCTCTCTCATGAGGCCGCATCTCCTCCCACTTTCTTCCATCAGCCTTTCCGGCGTTCCTCCAGAATCTCCTGAATCAGCACTCTCTCATCCATGGGATATTTCACCCCGTTAATCTCCTGATAATCTTCATGTCCTTTGCCGGCCAGTACAATGATATCCCCCGGCTCGCCGTGGTCTATCGCATAGGCGATGGCCTCTTTTCTGTCACAGATCTCCACATATTTTCCCGCTGTCTTTCCAATCCCGATCTTAATGTCATCGATGATATCCTGAGGCTCTTCACAGCGCGGATTATCGGAGGTAATAATCGTTAAATCAGCCATACTGCCGCTGACTTCCCCCATCTCATACCGTCTGGATTTCGCCCGATTACCGCCACACCCAAACAGACAGACCAAACGGTGCGGATGATAGGCCCGCATCGTTGTCAGAAGACTCTTTAATGCCATGGCATTATGAGCATAATCAATCATCAATGTAAAGTCATCCGACACCTTGACCATCTCTGTCCTGCCCTTTACCTTGGCCGCGAGAAATGCCGCCCTGATATTCTCCACCTGTACCCCGAAATGCCGGCAGATAGCAATGGCTGTGAGTGCATTATAAACATTAAACTTACCCGGAGAAGTAATCTCCACCGGAAAATCCAGCAGCCCTTTCACCTGAAACCGCATTCCCAGCGTTCCGGCCTCATTCAAAAACTCAATATTTTCCGCCCGAAGATCTGCCTGCGTATCAATCCCATAGGTTTCCAACTCACAGGTACACCCTTTTGTGACCGCTTCCCAGTGTGTATCATCATGATTGACAATCCCTATCCTGCACTGTTTGAACAGCAGCCCTTTACACCGCATGTAATCCTCAAAATCCTTATGCTCATTTTCACCGATATGATCCGGCTCCAGATTTGTAAAAATACCAAAGTCAAAGATAAATCCCTGTGTCCTGTGCAGCATAAGCCCTTGGGAAGACACTTCCATCACCACCGTATCACAGCCCGCATCCGCCATCTGTCTGAAATATTTCTGAATCAGATAAGACTGCGGCGTGGTGTTCTCCGCATGGATATGCGTATCCCCGATAATGGTCTCTATGGTACCGATCAGCCCCACACGCCTGCCCGCCTGTTCCAGAATGGATTTAACCAGATACGTTGTGGTGGTCTTACCCTTCGTGCCAGTTATTCCGATAATCTGCATTTCTTCTGCCGGATATGCAAAATAGGCAGCGGAAAGAAAAGCCATGGCATAGTGGGTATCTTCCACCCTGATCACTGTCACATCCGCCCCGTCAGGAAGTTCTACCTCCCGTTCCACTAAGAGCGCAGCAGCGCCTGCTTTCACCGCATCCCCCGCATAGATATGTCCGTCTGCCTTTGCCCCCGGGATACAGACAAATATACTGCCCGGCACCACCTTTCGGGAATCATATATGATATCGGTAATCTCTCTGTCCAGAGTGCCTTGCATACACTCATAACTGATCTTTTCCAGTAATTTGCTCAATACTGCCATATATTCTCTCCTTTACCAAATCCTCTTACTAAGATAGCACGAAAACCTTATCTTTTCAACTTGTGCGGACATTTCCCGCGTATGTCGCCCTTTTTTGTAATAAGATTTTTTCTTTTATATTTTCTTTTATTTTCTCTTTAAGGTTTCTTAATGTTTTTTTATTCTTTTATAACAATCTAAACACATTTTGGACACAATTACCGCTTATGATAAGAATCAAGATAGTTGAGGAATTCACTATCTCCCCCTCATAAGAAAACTACGAAAAAGCCTGGGATTTTCCCAGGCTTTCTCGTTTACCCGGCAATCTTTTCCACTACCATCTTATTCATCAGAGACTCCGCGGTTTCCATCGGAATACAGGCGCTCTCCAATGTCGTTACATTAGCCGCAGAAATCGCACAGGCACGCAGAATCGCCTTCTCATCCGACTCCCCGAACACAGCGGACATAGCATAGGAAGCCACCACACTGTCACCGCTTCCCACCGTATTGACCGCCCGGACGCCCTCTGCCCTGGCATACAGCACGCCCCTGTCAGTCACGCTGAGAAGTCCCTTGCTGCCCATGGACACCACCACCTTGGCAATGCCTTCCCGATGCAAGCGCTGCGCCTCCTCAATGATTCCTTCCCGGTCTGCTATCTTATGGCCCGCCAGATACTCCAGTTCCTTCCAGTTCGGCTTGATAAAATACGGCTTTGCCAACAGTCCTTTCCGCATACTCTCCCCGCTGGAATCCAGATACACCGGCACCCCCTGTTCTCTTGCCATGATAATAAGCCTTTGATAGATATCATCTCCAATGCCCTCAGCCGCAGAACCGGATATGGCAGCCAGTCTGCACCCGGCAAGCAACGCCTCATACTGCTCCAAAAAGAGTTCCTGTTCCTGTTTCGAAACCTGCGGTCCCGGTTCAAGAATCTCCGTCACATAACCATCATCCGCCAGTATATTCATATTACAGCGGGTCTCCCCGCCTATCTGCACAAATTGACATGCAGCACCCCGGCGTTTCAGTTCCTCCTCAATAAAACGGCCCGTATAACCGCCCAAAAAACCGGCAGCCACTACTTCACAACCATACTGTCTGAGTATTTTCGTCACATTGACGCCTTTACCACCTGCTATGTTCTGCGCTGTGCGCATCCTATTCACCTGTCCTGCAGCCAGCCTCTGTGTGGTATAAGTCTTATCCACAGCCGGATTCAGTGTTACTGTCAGTATTTTATCCATATTCTACCCCATTTCTGGCGGCAGGATGCCGTCTTAACCCTAACAGGAATAATCCTGCATGATCATCTGTACTGTTTCCTGTCCTCTGTACACATTGATGTCCGGATAGTACACAATGCTGATGCAGATTACATTGCTGCCTGCTCCATACAATCTGTCAACTTCCTGCACCCCGAAATGTTCTTCCAAAAAAGCATGCCAGCTTTCCAAATCCCCAAAATACATCATATCATACCGTCCGGCGTTTTCGTCTTCCACACGGTATTTCCCAACATTCTTATTCTTACCTAAGATGCTCCCTCTTAGTATCTTCACCTTTTTCTGCGCAAAGACAGGTTTGGGATTTCCGTTGCCAAAGGGTTCTAGCACTGCAAGCTGTCTGACAAAATCTGTTGTTACATAAGACATGGGCATAGGCACGTCAATATGTATCGTCTCCACAAAATCTTCTTCCGACAGACCGCAATGCTCATTCAGGTATCTGCCAAACGCCTCCACATTCTCCTCCGGCATGGACACACCCGCCGCCAGCTTGTGGCCGCCATACTTGGTATATAGCTCTTTACATTCACTCATCTTGTCATACATGTGGTAGGCATCAATGGAACGCCCCGATCCCTTCACACCCTCCTGGGTTTTCGTGAGGACGAAAGCCGGTTTATGATAACGTTCCCTGATGCGCCCGGCAATGATTCCCGCCAGACTCTCATGACAATCCGGCAGATAAAGTACCAATACCTTATCCTTCTTCAGCTTCGTATTTTCTATGAGCTCCACTGCCTGGTCTATCCCCTGCAGCGTCATACTCTTTCTGCTGTCATTTAACTCTTTCAGTTCCCCTGCTATGGCGACCGCTTCCGCTCTGTCTTTCGTTCGGAACATGGAAAGCGCCCGACTGGCTGTATCCAGACGGCCCGTGGCATTGAGACAGGGGCCCAGAACAAATCCGATATGATACACCGAAAGCCTCTTATCCTGCAGACCGTTCACCACTGTCAAAGCCCGGAGCCCATAATTGCCGGATTGCTCAATCTGCCGCAGACCATACTTGACAATGATCCGGTTCTCATCTGTCAGTTCCATTACATCCCCCACCGTGGCAAAAGCTGCAAAGGCCAGCATTTCCCGCATCATCTCCTGCACTTTACCTGCCGGGAACCTGTCCGGCGAAAGTATCGTCATCCTTTCCAGATAAAGCTGCATCAACTTATAGGCCACCACTGCACCGCAGATTCCCTTATATGGATAGGAACAATCGCTCTGCCTGGGATCCACCACCGCATCTGCCGCCGGCGGCCGCTCTGTCCTGCTGCCGTCCTCTCCCACATCATACGGCACCTCATGATGATCCGTCACCACCACCGTCATCCCAAGTTCCCTGGCAAGGGCAATCTGCCCGGCGGCTGCGATTCCATTATCACAGGTAAGCACAGTGTCAATCCCCGCTTCATGGGTCCCCTCGATCAACTTATCATTCAGTCCGTATCCGTCCTGAATCCTATGCGGTATCACCGCATCCACGATGGCTCCGCCCTGTTCCAGACAAGTAACTAAAATATAGGTGGAACACACACCGTCAATATCATAATCCCCGATTACCCGAATAGGGCTTTGGGCCAGCGTCTTTTCACACAGGATATCTACTGCCCGGTCAGCATCTTTTAACGTTGCCGGATCATGCAGATCCTCAAGCGTACCATGGAGAAACTTTTCTATCTGTTCTTCCCCGATAATATCCCTGTTGCGAATAATCCTGGCAATCACCGGATCGATTTGGAATTTTCCTGCTATCTCCTGAAAATCCGCCTTCTTGGCAGACACCATCCATTTACTCATATAACACCTCAAAACTATCGTTACGAATTATAACCATAGATATTGTAACATTTTTAAAGGGTAATTTATAGTACTTCATATGGCATTTTCAGATACCAACAGTAACTTTGCATAATTCACATAGCAGCTTCAATTAAGTAAAGGACTTACACACAATGCTCAGGGTATCAAAGACGCTGACATAAAATTTGCTATCTTCATTTATCATTGACATCCTGAACAACAAAACAGACGCCCTGCCACGGCTCTCACCATGATAGGACGTCCCTCTTTTATCTATTACTCTAGCAACGTTTCTCTATTATTTCTTTTCCACCTTCTGCACCAGCTTTGTACGGAAAACATACCACATGGCTCCTGTGAGGCAGATGGAAGAATACGTACCACAGATAATACCCGCCATCAGCGGTAGTGCAAACTCTCTGATGGACGACACACCGAACACTTCAAGAGCCGCCACCATAAAGAATGTCGTCAGGGAAGTGAAAATACTTCTGGACAATGTCTGTGTAATACTCTTATTGACCAGATTCTGCAAGTCTTCCCTCCTGCCCATCTCCCGCAGATTCTCACGGATACGATCAAAGATAACGATGGTTGCATTGATGGAATAACCCACAATGGTCAGCATACAGGCGATAAAAGTATTGCCCACGGAAATCCGTACCACCGCATAGAAAGCAAGCACCACCAATACATCATGCACCAAAGCGATCACGGAACTTGCACCAAAGCGGATATCTTTAAACCGGAACCAGATATACAGAAGCATCAACACCGTAGATAACAGGACTGCTTTCACTGCATCCGTCTGCATCTCAGAACTGATGGTGGCACTGATGGTCTCCGCCGTAATGCTGCTCTTGTCCACGCCGAAATTATTGGCCATCAGATCGGCAAACTGCTGCCGTTCCTCTACATTCAGGGTTCTGGTCTTAATGATGATCTGGTTGGAACCGGCCACCTTTGTGGTCTGTACATTACCATCTCCTGTGATATCTTCCACATGCGGAACGATCTGGGCATCAATATCCTCAATGCTCATATCCTGATTCAATGTCATGGTAGTGGAAGTACCGCCTACAAAGTCAAGGCTGTAATTGAGGGGCATACCAATCTGGGAACTGTTCACACCCATAACGATAAAGCCAATCAAAATCACCGCCACAGAAATACCAAAGAAAACAAAACGCTTGGAGAGGAAATTAATAGGTTTCTTCTCCTTTGCCACCCCGTATGCCTTCTCACTCTGTACACCCAGCGCAAAGAAGATGTTAACCAGAAATCTGGTAACAAAAAGCGCCGTGAACATGGATAAGAAAATACCCAGCATCAGGGTGATGGAAAATCCCTTGATAGTGCCGCTTCCCATAAAGTAGAGCACCAGGGCCGCAATCAATGTGGTGATATTACCATCCAGAATCGCAGACAGCGCTTTCTGGAAACCAATCTTAATGGAAGACTGCACGGTCTTGCCAGTGGCCAGTTCCTCTCTGATACGCGCAAAGATGATCACGTTTGCATCCACCGCCATACCAACGGAAAGGATGATACCCGCAATACCAGGCAATGTCAGTGTTGCCTCAAAAGCATACAGTAAAATGACCAACAGTTCCGTATATAAGCACAACGCCAGGGAAGCCGCCAGACCGGAAATATAATACACTGCAATCATGAAAATGACCACCAGTGCAAATCCCACCGCTGCCGCTTTCAGGCTGGTCTCAATCGCCGCCGAACCAAGCTGCGCGCCTACCACATTGGATCGAAGTTCTTCCAACTCCAGTTTCAGACCACCGATACGAATCGTGGAAGCAAGCTGCTGCGCCTCCTCCACAGACTGCTGTCCGGTGATGACCGCGTTACCGTCTGTGATCACGGCCTGTACATTTGGTACACTTACAAACTCTCCGTCATAATAAATGGCAATCGTCTCTCCACTCTCATAGGCTTTCTTCGTTGCCGCCGCGAAAGCATCCCTGCCATCTGCATTAAAGGAAAGCGCCACCACATTTTCCAGATTTCCCATGGAATCCTGCTGTGCCTTGGCCTGTGCATCTTCCACCTTCGTACCATCTAATACGATGGAACCATCGGCCATCAGTTCATCCATGGTCTTATTCAACTGATACTGAGGCGCCAGATTTCCCTGCGCATCAATACCATAACCAATCAGATCATAGTTGTTACTGCCATCACTGCCTGTCTGTGCAATAAAGTACAGGCTTCCCGGTTTACCCAGTTCTTCCAGAATAGCATTGGCATCGGAGACGCCCGGAATCTCGATGTTAATCCGGTCTTTGCCTTCCTGATATACCTGTGCCTCTGTACTGTAGCCATCCACACGCTGCTGCAGCTTATAGATGGTATCACTCATGTCCTCGGAGTTAGGTTCCTCATCGCCCACCACCTGATAGGTGATGCTGACACCACCTGCCAGATCCAGTCCCAGTTTAATGCTTCCTGCCGAGCCTGACTTGTCCGCACCGACACCAAAGATCGCCGTATAGCCAAGCAATCCCAGTATCAGGACATAGACGATCAGACCAACAACCGCTCTGCTCTTTTTCATCATCAACTCTCCTTTTCCTCATCGGCCAGCGCCGCTTTTATCATGATCGCGCACTCTACACGCTTCCTCTGCAATTCACAGCCAAGTTCATAGCTCCCGTTAATATCACCACTGTTGTTATAAGCATTAGCGGCACATCCCCCGCTGCAATAAAACTTGGCAAAACAGTCTCTGCACTGGTCTTTCGCATAGACATTACATGCCTTAAATTTATCCCGGATATCCGTGCGAACAATTCCTTCTTCCACATTTCCCATGAGAAATTCCTCCTGCCCAACAAACTGATGACAGGGATACAAATCCCCCCAGGGCGTCACCGCCAGATATTCCGTGCCCGATCCGCAGCCTGACAATCGCTTTGCCACACAGGGACCACCTTCTAAATTTATCATAAAATGAAAGAAATTAAAACCTTTTCCTGCTTTTTTTCTGCGAATATATTCCAAAGCCAGTTCATCATACTCTCTCAGGATGGCCGGCACATCTTCCATACGCAGTGCATATGCTTCCTCCGGACGTGCCACCACGGGCTCCACCGAAATCTGCTCAAATCCCTCATCCGCCAGATGTTTCACATCCTCTGCAAAATCCAGATTGTTTCTGGTAAAAGTGCCTCTCACATAGTAATCCATCTGCTTTCTGGATTCCGCCACCTTTTTATATTTCGGCACCACTTCATCATAGCTGCCCTGACCGCCCCTGTGCGGCCGCATCAGATCATGTATCTCCTTGCGGCCGTCTATGCTCAAGACCACATTGGACATCTCCTTGTTGGCAAAGGCCAACACCTCATCATCCAACAGCACGCCATTGGTAGTCAGCGTAAACCGGAACTTCTTATGATGCGGTTCCTCCAAAGACCTGCCGTAAGCCACCAGGTCCTTTACCACTTGCCAGTTCATTAACGGTTCCCCGCCAAAAAAGTCCACTTCCAGATTTACCCGGTTTCCTGAATTTTGTACCAGGAAATCCAATGCCTTCTTTCCCACATCCAGGCTCATAAGCGCCCTATGTCCATGATACTCCCCTTCCCCGGCGAAGCAGTACTTACAGGCCAGGTTGCAATCATGGGCTATGTGCAGACAAAGCGCCTTTACCACAGTCTCCCGGTTCTTAAAACTGTCAATATACTTCTCATAAATATCCTCCGTAAAGAGCACTCCTTCTTCCTTTAAAGAAAAGATCTCTTCCACGGTCTCCTCCACTTCGGAATACTTCCTGGAAAGCTGTTGGGCCGCCGCTTCCACAATCTGTTCTTTCCCTTCCACCTTCTGTGCCAGGAGTTTTTCCACAATCGGAATCACATCGTAAGCAAGTTCGTCCACCACATGAACAGAGCCGCTGTTGACATCCAGTACAATATGATATCCGTTATTTATATACCGATGTATCACTTTTTTTCTCCTATCTGTTCTATCCTTGTCTGCACCATCTTAGCAGTAAAAGCCAAAACTAAATGAAAACGCATAATAAGCAGCGATACACTCGCTGCTTATATTTCCTCTCATTTGAACTACTGATAAAGGATTCCTATCTTGCCTTCTCACAACTCTGGTTGCCCACTGTGCAGGAAGTCTTACAAGCTGACTGGCAGGAAGTCTGGCACTCGCCACAGCCGCCTTTCTTCATAGATTCCTTCAAATCTCTGGTAGATAATGTTTTAATATGCTTCATCGATATGTCCTCCTTATGTAATAAATACTGGGAAGCGCTACGTTCTGTATGCCCTCGTTCCGTTTCCCTTTGCATGCTGTCTCAATAACTTAAAGTAGTATATCATAGTTTTTCCGTTACGCAAAGCACTTTCTTAAATTTTTATATCCTAACTGATCATCCCCCCTAACATCCCGCTTCCCGCACATAGGAAAAACACCGTCATCATATTTCCCGCTACATCCTGAGGCCCCTTATTCACCACCATGGACACAACTACCAGAATTCCAAAATACAAGACCCCCATGGCCAGCCCCCACAGGTATCGTTTCTTTCCCGCACGTTTGCCTGCAATCAATCCTGCCAGAAAAGTTACAATTATGTAGATTGCAATAATGCAGACCGATACAACCTTCTCGGAAAGGCCAAAACGGTACAGCAGAAAGGCAAGCAGCAAAAGAAGTCCTGCCGTCAGAATATAAGCTGCTAACATGCACTTTGTAACAAAAATCACCTTTTGCGTATAAATTTCCTTTTTTCCCATACTTCCCCCTTGTCCATATGTCTTCTACTCTGCTATATTTTATTCCGGCTGTCAGAAAAACTTGACACAATCTTATGCTTCTAGTAATATTTTCTACATACAAAAAAGGAAATTTGCTTCGCGACCTTAGCTGCGCGGCAGGACTTTCCGATAGCAAAATATAACACAAAGAAGGAGTGAACTTTTAAATTGGATACCACAGGTGTCATACAACTCGTTTCCTTAGCAGTTCTTGTATTCTTATCTGCTTTTTTCTCATCTGCCGAGACAGCTTTCTCGACAGTGAATCGTGTACGTCTTCGCACACTTGCCCAAGAAAACCACAAAGGGGCTATTCGGGTACTCGGCATACTGGATCAGTATGGCAAGATGTTGAGTGCAATCTTAATCGGCAACAATATCGTTAATCTGTCCGCCTCTTCCGTGGCCACTACTTTCGCCATCAATACCTGGGGCAGCCGTGCCGTAGGCATTGCTACCGGCGTATTAACTTTTGTGGTGCTGATGTTTGGTGAAATCATCCCCAAAACCTGGGCCATGCAGAGAGCCGAGCCCATCACGCTTGTCTTCAGCGGCCTCATTCACCTTTTGATGACGATTTTAACCCCGGTGATTTTCCTGGTAGATAAACTTTCCAACTGGATCTTAAAGCTGCTGCACATCAGTTCCGAGGGCAACAATTTCAGCATCACAGAAAAGGAATTAAAAACTTATGTGGATGTCAGCCATGAGGGCGGCGTCATCGAATCGGAAGAACGGGCACTAATCTACAATGTATTTGATTTTGGGGACACAGTCGCCAAAGACATCATGATTCCCAGGATCCAGATGACAACCGTATCCATCGATGCCTCTTATCAGGAACTTTTATCCACCTTCCAGGCATCTATGTTCACCAGAATCCCTGTCTACGATGATGACCCCGACCACATCATCGGTATCGTTAACATCAAAGATTTTATTCTGGTCAAAGATAAGGAAAAATTCAATCTGAAAAAAATCCTGCGGGAAGCCTATTATACATATGAATACAAGAATGTGTCCGATCTTTTGATGGAAATCCGTGAAAAATCCTGTAACATCGCCTTCGTCCTGAGCGAATACGGCGCTACGGTGGGTATGATTACCATGGAAGATATGATTGAAGAGTTGGTCGGTGAAATCCGGGATGAATACGATGCCGATGAGGAGGAACTGATTCAGGAGACCGAAGAAGGCCAGTATCTGGTAGAGGGCGGCATGAAACTTGACGACATCAACGATGCCCTGGAAATTTCCCTGGATTCTGAAGACTATGATTCCATCGGCGGACTGATGATAGAAAAATTAGACCGCCTGCCCCAGGATAAAGAAACCATTGTTCTGGAAAATGGCATTTCCCTGCAGGCCTGCGGTATTCAGGATAACCGTATCGTCAAAGTGTTGATCACACTTCCTGAGGAAACCCAGACAGAAACGCCGGAAGTTCCTGAGGAGAATTAATCATACAGGATTCCTTTGCACCGGCCTCTGTTAATTGTGCTCTGGTGCGGAACCCCCAGGTGACGCTGATACAGGGCATGGGAACATTACCAGCCGTCTGCCGGTCCACCTCGGAATCACCCACATAGACTGCCCGCGACACATCACAGGAAAGTTCTAAAAGCGCCTGATACACCGTATCGGGCGCTGGTTTTTTCTTCACGGTGGCGCTCTCTCCGATCGCCACAGAAATATAATCCTTAAAATATTTCTCGTTCAGCTTCTTGACAGCGCCGTCAAACTTATTGGAGACGATCGCCATATGGTATCCTTTTCTGGAAAGTTCGGCCAGCAGCTCCAAGATTCCCTCATAAGGATGCGTCTTGTCTTCACAGTGTTTCGCATAATGTTCTTTGAATGTGGCTAATATCTGCTCATACATAGGGTTCTGTACTCCCTGCGGGATGCAGCGTTCAATCAGCTTTGCCACGCCGTTTCCCACGAACATTCTCACTTCCTCTATCGTCTTAGTCTGCAGCTGAAATTGTTCCATGGCATAATTGACACTATCTGTTAAATCTTCCAAAGTATCCAGCAGGGTGCCATCTAAGTCAAATATGATCGTATCTATCATTGTCATCCTTCTTTCAGGGCGTTTGCGCGGTAAGCCCCATGATTGCTTCAATCTCCGCCCCATTATCAGGCGCCGGTTCTATCACCTCATGCTTCCCATCAGACGTCACTTGCGCAATAAAGTTCCCCTCTTTGGTTTTTTCCAGCACATAATAAACCACTTCCTCAGTATCCCGCTTCCAAACCACATAGACACGGTAACACATGCCCTTTTTCACCGCCTCGTCCGGCATGTCCACCCTGGTAAGCTGCACCGTATCCGTGATATTCAGCGTCATCACAGAGAAATCGTCCGCCCTGAAAGACGCCTTTTTGCCTTCCGGATATACCTCATCATAGAAATACAGCAAAAACTCGCCTTCCTCTTTCTGCAGTTTCTTAAGGCCCTCTTCTTTATGCTCAAACAAATATTTGGGTAAAAGCATCAGTGCCACCCTGTTGTGCACCAGATCCTGAAACTGTTTTTCGGTCACCTGAATGCTCTTCTGCCCAGCCTGGCCCTGTTTTGCCAGTTCCGCAATCTGTTTCCTGCGCTTATCCGCCACTTCCAGAATGGATTTATTCAGCACCATATTCTGGGTAAAAGGATTCAGCACTACAGCTTCAATTTTCTCCTGATTCGCCATTGCCATGGACACACAGGCAAAAAACGGCAGGGCAAGCACCGTAGGACTCTTCTTATCCGGTGGTATCTGCGCCGCAGAACTAAAAATGGGCAGTGCCTGTTCTCCGCTCTCCTTGCGCAAAAGACAGGGAACAATCCTGGATTCTCCTGATAACTGTACCGGTTTACCTGCCCGCATCTGCTTCTCCGTCTCTGGATCCAGATTCTGAGGCGGCATGGCCGGCATCAGCACGATGGATTTCTCCAAAAGTTCCATCACCTTTACATAATTATCCTTCTCCCTGTCGGCCGCAAATGCCGCTATTGCCTCTTCCAATGCCTGATTGTTTATTTTCTGATCAGCCATGATAACTCCTTTTTATAATCCTCCGAATAGATTTTTCATCTGCTCGACCAATTCCATATCCTCCGCACTCACTTTCAGATTGGAATCAAAATTCTCTCCATCCGCTGTTGTCACCCTAATCTCAATGATGCTGCCCTCTTTGATCCCTTTCTGGGCCACTGCCTTTAAAAACAGCGGAAATTTCGGATGATTGCGTTCAAAACGATTCCAGAGATTCATCATCTGTAACAGTGCTGCCGGATTCTGCAGATTCATGCCTCTTCCTCCTCTTTCTCCGCTGCCTGCGTGATTGCAATCTGTAATTCTTCCAGCTGCTTATCATCTACCATACCCGGTGCCTCCGTCATCAGACAGGATGCATCCTTAATCTTCGGAAATGCAATCACCTCTCTGATACTGTCCGCATGGGTTAAGAGCATCACAAAACGATCCAGTCCATAAGCGAGCCCTGCGTGAGGCGGCACTCCATACTTAAATGCGCTTAAGAGGAAACCGAACTGTTCCCAGGCCTGCTCTTTCGTGAAACCAAGCACCTCAAACATTTTCTCCTGAATATCATCTTGATGGATTCTCACAGAACCGCCGCCAAGTTCCACACCGTTTAAGACAATATCATAGGCTTTCGCGCGGACTCTGCCCGGATCGGAATCAATATACTGCCAGTCCTCTTCCATGGGCATGGTAAAAGGATGGTGCATAGCCATAAAACGATTCTCTTCCTCGCTCCACTCCAACAGCGGGAACTCCACAATCCAGAGGAAATTATACTTGGATTCATCAATCAGTCCCAGCTGTCTGCCCAGTTCTATACGCAGTGCGCCTAAGACACTGTACACAATATTAGTCTTATCTGCCGCAAAGAGAAGCAGATCGCCCTTCTCACCGCCCATGGCTTTTACTAGCTTGTCCAGTTCTTCCTCCGTCATAAATTTAGCAAAAGAAGATTTATATGTGCCGTCTTCCAGCACACTCAAATATGCCAGCCCTTTCGCCCCATACCCCTTGGCGAAATCCACCAGTGCATCAATCTTCTTACGGGGCATGGCCGCCTGTCCTTTGACCGTGAAGCCGCGCACAGACCCTTTATTTTCCAAAGCGGAAGTAAACACCCCGAAACCGCAGCCTGCCACTACCTCGGACACATCGGTAAGCTCCATACCAAAACGAGTATCCGGCTTATCGGACCCAAACCGGTCCATGGCTTCCTGCCATGTCATACGGGGCAGGGGCAATGCCACATCCAGGCCAATCGCCTCCTTACAGATATGTTTGATCAACCGTTCATTCACATCGATCACATCGTCTACATCTACAAAAGAAAGTTCCATATCCGCCTGCGTGAACTCCGGCTGTCTGTCCGCCCGCAAATCTTCATCCCTGAAACATCTGGCAATCTGGAAATACCTGTCATATCCGGAACACATCAAAAGCTGCTTATACAACTGGGGTGACTGCGGCAGCGCATAGAAATTTCCCGGATGCACACGGCTGGGCACCAGATAATCCCTGGCCCCTTCCGGCGTGGATTTACACAGGATCGGCGTCTCAATCTCCAGAAAACCTTCCCCTGCCATAAACGCGCGCATCTCAGATGCAATCTTACTGCGCAGTATCATCTTCTCCTGCAGATCCGGACGGCGCAGATCCAGATATCGATATTTTAAACGGATCTCTTCCTTGGTCTTGGAATCGGCTTCCACCGGGAACGGCGGCGTCTCAGATTCCGATAAAATACGCACCTGTGCAGCCCTGACCTCAATCTCACCGGTCTTAAGATTCTCATTGACGGCGCCGGAACGCTTCTCTACCTTACCGACCACGGCAATCACGAACTCACTGCGCATTTTCTCAGCCTTAGCAAAGGCCTCCGCGCCACAATCCTTTTCCTCAAATATAATCTGTAAAATCCCGGAACGATCCCGCAGATCGACAAATATGATACCGCCTTTATTTCTCTGTTTCTGTACCCATCCCATGACGGTCACCTGCTCACCCACATTGCCTGTGGCAAGTTCCGCACAGCGGTGAGATCTTTTCCATCCTTTCATGGACTCTGCCATTGTCGTATCCTCCTCATGCTTTTTTAATTTTTCTCCTTAAAAGCCTCTTTATAAAATTCCTCAAAGTCCTCATATCCCTGAGCCGTAAGCTGTTCTTTCTGGAACTTCTTATTCTTATTCATGCGTGCCACCAATACCTGGTCTCCTGCCGCACGTGCCGCCTGTGCCTTCTTCATCACATCGCGCAGCTTATCCGCAGGCAGTCCCTTCTCCATCAAATAAGCCACTTTGCGTCCTGCTTTCGGCACCTTGAAACCACTCTCCAAAAGTAACAGGATGATACGCTCAAACCCAATGGAAAACCCGCAGGCCGGCACATCGTTCCCGGTAAACTTTCCCACCATCTTGTCATATCTTCCGCCACCGCCGCAGCTGCCGCCAAACTCCGGCATCGCTACCTCAAAGATCGTGCCTGTATAATAGGACATACCGCGCACCAGTGTGGGATCAAACACCAACTCAAAGAAATCTCCCTTGACAGCTTCCACGCTGTCGATGATCTCCTGAAAACTCTCCCTGACACCCTCTGGCAGGAAATCAGCCACAGCCTCTGTCAAATAAGCCACCGGTGTCTTTGCCGTCTCCACGCCCTTAAAAAGCTCCATATATTTGCTCACAGATTCCTTGGCATAACCGGCCTCTAATAACTCGGCCTCCACACCGTCTGTGCCAATCTTATCCATCTTATCCAGAATAATAAAAATCTGGTCGTAGTCCGCTTCGCCAAAACCGCTGTATGCCGCCATAGCCTTTAAAATCTGCCTGTCATTAATTCGAATCTGGAAATTTTGAAACCCTAACTTTCCCAAAGTCGTAGTGGTTGCCAGAATCAACTCAATCTCCGCCAGATTCCCGGCTTCTCCCAGAATATCAATATCACACTGCATGAACTGTCGATAGCGCCCTCTCTGGGGCCTGTCCGCCCGCCATACATTGCCCATCTGCAATGCTTTAAAAGGGGCAGGAAGCTCATTGGCATGATTGGCATAATAGCGCACCAGCGGTACTGTCAGATCATAACGCAGCCCGCCGTCCACCAAATCCTCCTCACTCTTAGCCTCTGCCAGACGGAGTTTCTCACCTCTTTTTAAAATCTTAAAAATCAGCTTCTCGTTCTCGCCGCCCGCCTTACAGTTTAAATTCGCAATATTTTCCACACAGGGTGTCTCGATTGATGTAAATCCAAAACTCCCATAGGTTTCCTTGATCACACCGATAACATAATCTCGGATTGCCATTTCTTCCGGCAGGATGTCTTTCATGCCGGTGACCGGTTTCTTATTCAGTGCCATAATGCCTCCCTGTTATTCTTTTCCTATCGATAAGTATACTTGTTAGATTTTACTCTTTTTTGGAGCGTTTTTCAAGCCTGAAAGCACATGAACGATTACCGTCATCTCCACGGTCGCTTCTTTCCCGTCCAACCTTTCTCCTGCCAGTAGACTGCATCCGCCTCATTCCAGCCGCGTATCTGTAGCTGCCGCATGACATTAAAAAAGAGTCTGGTCTTCACGGACGTTCTTACATGGCCTTTTCTGCTCTGAATCCTTCGTGCCAGTCGTTTCATGTCCTTTTCGATCTGCTGCTTCTTCCTGTCGCTGACGCAGTCCCAGGAAACCGCCCTCACTGCCGTCCCATAACGATAGGTTTTACCCACACCCCAGAAAAAGGTACTGTCAGCCATATCCTTGTTGGCACTCTTCATGCCCGCACCGGCAGCCGTGGAAATACAAACTGCCTGTTTGGAAAACATCTTTTCTTCAGGACGGTGTACCATCCAACGCCAACCATAGTGATCCAGAAATGTTTTCATGGCTCCGGTCACATGATATACATAAACAGGACTCGCCATAATAATCACATCTGCCTCGTCCATGGCCTGTGTGATGGGTGATAGTTTTGTATAATGCGGGCACTTAGTCTCTGTTTTTTCAAAACATGTCGTACAACCCACGCAATCTTCTTCAAAATCCCGCGGCAGGAAAAATTCCGTCACTTCGCCATTTAGTTCTTCCGCCAGCATCCTGGCTACGTGACAGGTAGAACCATGATGGCTCTGCCCGTGAATGATTGTAATCTTCATGGAACCCCCTCATAACTTTAATCATCCGCCTTGGTCAGAACCGGCTATTCAACAACCCTCCGATATTCCTCTTCTGCCTCTTCTTCTGTCAAACCGAATTCCTGTATCAAAGAAAATTTAATTTCACTGGCCGTATGGTGGCAGAACGCCATTCTTGCTATATGACTCAAAATCTTGACCTTCTGACTGGCTTCCTCTCTTACTTTTTCTGCTTCTGCATTCTTTTTCTGTGCTTCTGCCTCCATCTCTTCAGCCAACTCTATCTTCTTGTTTGCCGCTTCCATATCCTGCTGCGCCGCCTCCGATTTCCGCTGTGCCGCTTCTATTTCCTGCTGCGCTGCCTCCGATTTCCGCTGTGCCGCTTCTATTTCCCGCTGCGCCGCCTCTGTCGCTTCCCTCATCTTCCTCATCTCAGCCTGATAGTCAAATGTTATCCCTTCAAATAATTTTCCCATCCTGCGCTCCTTTATCTTTGCTACCGCTTCCTCAGTCTTATCCTCCGGTATATCCATATTGTAAAACAACGCACGTGCCAGTTTTGCCATGATTTCCAACAAATAGGTGGGAGTATCCTGCAAGATTCCGTCCATTTTTTCTTTGGGAAGCTGTGTAAAAATCTCCACATCCTCCGGACATCTAATCTTATTGACAAGCATGGCAAGGGATATCTCGTCCCCTCTTGACAGGAGTTCCTCATTACTGTAATCGTGCAGTCTTACCACCTGATAGGTAAGGTGCGGAAGATAATCACCTAACAATTCTTTGCAGAGTATCCGGTCTGCCAAATCCATCGGCGCCGTCCATCTATCTGTTCCCTCATAGTACACGATGGGGAGAATTGGCGGATATCTGAAATCTCGTCTGGCGCTAATTCCAGGATGCGTTTTTTCCATCTGTCTCTCGTAGTCATCCCAGATACAGAATATATACCGGAATATCTGTATGCATACATTGTACTCCACTTTTGTCTTATGTTCAACTAGAGAAACAATATAGAGTGGCAATTCAAGTGGATTTTCGTCTTCCTCAGCAGAAAGATATCTGGAGATATTTACCTTCTTAACAGTATCACTGTCCCTTTGAGAACTATACAATAGTACGTATCGTTCCGATACATCCTCGATATCCTCCGGACGGATATTCCGAAGAATTTCTAAATCTGCATAATCCCTGAGGAATTGGGAACAGAGGATATTATCCCCGAAGATTAATTTGCCCCCACTGTCCTGCCTTTTCTGTCGGTTAAAAGTTGGTAACATTGGAGCGAACTGCTCCTTCATCTCCCGGATGCTCCGGAATCCAGATATCATATCTTTGTGAAAAGTGATACGATATGAAATGTAAGTTTACTATAGTATGATTTAACTCAAAAAGCAAGTACTTTCTGCCCTTTGCCAGGCACACAGTTCCACAGGGCAGCCAGAAATGTGCAGTAGGCGGAGTCACAAGCGTGATGGAATTTGTCTGGCCTTGGCTATGCTCTTCTGATTCGATGATTTTGGGATTATAAATTCAGAAATTTCTTATCACTTCACAAAATGATAAAAGACGTATGAAACCACTATTTCCCATACGCCTTAGCGCTATCTTTATAAAAGCTTCCTCTTCCTCCCAATCATCTCCTCGATATTCCCCATATAAGTCTCCACATCTTTGGCATTTTCACACCGTTCAATCCGTCCGTCCGAAAATACCCTCTTGGTAATCGAACCGGCGCCAAGAGCCACAATGGTCTGCATCTCCTCCATGATCAATATATTATAAATCCCATATTTATTTTCTTTAGAGTATCCCACATTTTCAAAATTACCGGACATGTTCTTCTGTCGGTAAAGATAATAGGGAACCATTCCCATATCCGCCGCACCTTCTGCTGCAATCCTCATGGTTTCTTCTGTATTATTGTAAGCTGTCACACCGTTCTCCTCGATCCATTGATGCAGTTTAGATGCCCGCTTTACTGCCAGGGAATGTACCGTTAAGGCATCAGGAGATAATCCTTTGATAGCCGCTATGGTATGTGACACATCCGCTGCGGTCTCTCCGGGAAGACCCAGAATAATATCCATGTTGATATTGTCAAACCCTGCCTTGCGTGCCAGCCCAAAAGCCTCCACTACCTGCTCCACCGTATGCCGTCTGCCAATCAGCTGTAAAGTCTCCTGCTTCATGGTCTGCGGATTTACGGAGATTCTGGTGACGCCATTTTCATATAGTACCTGCAGTTTCTCTTCTGTGATACTGTCTGCGCGCCCTGCTTCCACGGTAAACTCCTGTACTGTCCCAAAGGCGAAGGTGTTTCTCAGCTTAGTCAGCAATCTCTCCATCTGTGCCGCTGTCAGTGAACTTGGTGTACCGCCGCCGATATAGACCGTATCCAATATTTTATCCTGGTACAAGGCCGCCACTGCATCAATCTCCAGTTCCAGCGCTGTCAGATATTCATCCACCCGTTCCCGCCACAGGCTGATCGGATAAGAAGTAAAGGAACAATACAGGCAGGTTGTAGGACAAAAAGGTATCCCAATATAAAGACTGTACCCATCCTCATAATGAAGACTGCTCAAGATATCCCGCTCCCTCTTGGCAATCTCGATACCCAGTGCTGTCTTTTCATCGCTAACAAAATGTTCTTTCTGCATAAAATCTGCTATCTCCGCCTCACTTCCGCCCTGCTCCAACATGGTCATCGCAATCTTGGTAGGACGAATCCCCGTCAGATTTCCCCAAGGCAGAGAGATTCCTGTCTCCTCCCGAAGGGATGTGTAGAGAAAACGCTTAAAGGCATTTTTATACGCCCTCGGCTCTACTTGCTCTATATTCCTCCAGAAATATGCATGATATCCTTCCTTTTCCTTATCATGCCTTTCTTCTATATCTGTTACATCTGCATCTGTTATATCTGCGTTATCCCTTTTCTCTTCCTGTACTACATGTTGTCTTTCAGAGTTATGTAAACCATTCCGCACAAAAAGCACTACTGCCGCATCTCCAAACAAAAGCTCCATCACCGGCTGAATTTCCAGTATTTTTTTATCTCTAATCACAGAATCCGGTGTCAGTACTTTCAATTCCCATTCCGGATAAAAAGCCTTTACCAATGCATGGATATCATATTCAAACTGTGCCTTATTACTTTTAACAATCTGCATTTCAAACCTCATTCCTGCAAAACATCCTGATCTAACTCTTTCCCGTATATACCATTCCAGGATACCTGTCATTTTCCCTACAGCTTATCATCTCTCCTGCAAAATGTACAGGATATTTTACCAAGCCGAGATTGATTTACGCATGTCAAGGCTGTATAATATTTATAACAGCATGATAATTCCTCAGGGAAATATTATGCCCCAAATAAATTTATCATGATAGGAGGTATGCATATGAAGGAACTTATTAAGATTCACTCCAAAAGCCACCCCAACATCGAGTTGAAGGCAATCCACGGACACTTCGTAACCCCCAACTCCCATATCAATCACTTTTTGGATATGACAACTATGAAGACCAGGCTGAGCGAGGCATCCACAGCCGCCAAGGAACTGAGCAGGCAGATTATGCTGTCCACCGTTGTGGATACAATCGTCTGTATCGATGGCTGTGAGATTATCGGCGCATTTTTAGCAGAAGAATTGACAAGGGCTGGCGTATATTCCCGAAATGCACACCAGACAATCTATATTGTTACCCCGGAATATTCCACTGCCGGACAGATGTTATTCCGTGATAATTATCTTCCTATGATCAAAGATAAAAACGTACTGCTCCTCTTAGCAAGTGCCACCACGGGCCGTACTGTCACCAAAACAGTACAGACTCTGACCTATTATGGCGCGACCATCAGCGGCGTAAGCGCGATTTTCAGCGCGGCTAACAGTGTGATGGGCATACCGATCAACGCATTGTTTAACACCTCTGACATTCCGGAGTACAAAACCTACAGTTCTGAGGAATGTGCCCTGTGCAAGGAAAAACAGCCCATAGACGCTTTCGCAAATGCATATGGCTATTCAGCGATACAAAAATAAAAGTAAATTCCTTTGGAATTAGCTTTGCGGGGACTGCTTCGCAGCCTCGGATACCAAAACCTGTATAACGAGAGATTGATATAAAATGCAGACATCCTTTCTGGCCAAACACAGTAAAGAAAATATTCTCGTCACTTTCAACATGGCATGGCCATCCATTGTGGAATCTTTTTTCGTGGCTTTCGCCGGACTGGTGGACTCGCTGATGGTCAGTTCCCTCGGCTCCTATGCTGTAGCCGCCGTGGGACTTACGACACAGCCCAAGTTCATTGGTCTGGCGTTGTTCTTTGCCCTGAACGTAGCGATATCGGCGCTGGTGGCCAGAAGACGGGGTGAGGAAAAACCGGATGAGGCCAATCGGATTCTCAGCACTGCCATCGTATTTATTATTGCAGCGGCAATCCTTTTGAGTATCCTCTTTGTGCTTCTGGCAAGCCCCATCATACATCTGTGTGGTTCCACAACGGAAACCCATGACAGTGCTGTGGCCTATTTTCAGATTATTATGGGCGGCATGATCTTTAACTGTATCCAGATGGGCATTAATTCTGCCCAGAGAGGCGCAGGCAACACGAAAATCACCATGCGCACCAATGTGACCTCCAACACGGTGAACATCATTTTTAACTATCTGCTGATCAATGGTCACCTGGGCTTTCCGGCACTGGGCATTCATGGTGCAGCGCTGGCAACCGTTCTGGGAACAGTGGTTGCCTGTATCATGAGCATCCTCTCCATCCTGAGACCGGAAGGTTTTATCAGTCTCCCCTACATTATAAAAAACCGAGTTCTGCCTGCCGCAGACGCTTTCATACACCTGATCAAGGTCGGCTACAGTGTGTTCTTTGAACAGCTTCTCATGAGAATCGGTTTTATGCTGACGGCAATCATGGCCGCCAAGCAGGGAACCGATGCCATGGCCGCCCATCAGGTGGGAATGAATATCATGGGACTGTCCTTCTCCTTTGGAGACGGACTACAGGCAGCTGCCGTAGCATTGATCGGGCGCAGTCTCGGCGCCGGAGATGAAAACCTGGCCAAGGAATATGGCCGCATATGCAGAATGTTCGGCGGCATCATTTCCGCCTTTCTGGCAGTCGTGTATTTCGTGGGCGCCGGACCGCTGATGCATCTCTTCTTTGCAGAGGAACATATAGTTGCCATTGGTGTGAGCATCATGCGCGTCATTATCTTCGTAGTAATCTTCCAGATCAGCCAAGTAGTGTACATGGGCTGTCTGCGCGGTGCGGGAGATACCTTTTACACCGCTGTGGCCTCCACCATCAGCGTCACCTTTATCCGCACCATCGGTTCTGTTGTGGGTGGTTACATACTGGGATTCGGCATTGTAGGTATCTGGCTGGGTGTTCTGGCAGATCAGGTCTCACGTTTCCTTTTTGCCTCAACACGGTTTAAGAAGGGCAAGTGGACACAGATTAAAATTTGAGGCCAACGACAGGACTATAGAATGAAGTGAGTGAATGAAGCAGATTCATGTTCTGGGCGAGTGAAACGCAAAAACAGATATGGAATTTTCCTATCTATCTCTGGGCATTGCCATCTTATCCAGCACTCCGGCTGCCCCAATACCCGGGTGCGTCAGATACATTCTGCAAATCTGCTCTGCCATCTCTTCCTCAATTTTATATTTGTCGGCAATCTCCGCAACACTCCTGCCCTTATCCACATCCCGCAGCAATAAGGCCAGTGTTTTTTCCGTACCAATCTCCACGTTCTTACCATCCGGCACATTCACAATATCCTTCTTTACGATCCGGAACGTCCCGTCATCTTCCACTTCCACCACCGCCAATGTCACCGGCAGGGAAAACCTCCTCGGACCGCAGCTTCCCGGATTCAAGAAGAAACACGCTTCCCTGCGCTCTTCAAATTTATGGGAATGTCCGTAAATGACCAAATCATATCCTGCCAAATCCACCGGCAGTTCCTTTTTATTATGTACCATCAAAACCCGCAGGCCGAAAATCTCCTCTTCTAACATTACCGGCAGTGTCTGAGCCCATTCTTTGTCCGCGTTGCCACGCACCGCCAAGACTGGCGCAATCTCCTGCAGTTTCTCCAACACCCCTGGCGTGTTGATGTCTCCTGCATGCAGTATTTTGTCACATCCCCGTAATACATCAATAACTTCCTGTCGAAGTTTTCCATGTGTATCGGATAGTACCCCGATTTTCTTCATCTTGAACTCACCCTTTCCCGAATATCAATTATCCTCTCATTCATCTTTATAGCCAAGTTATTTATTCACTTTTCCTGTCTGTTTTACCAGCTTCGCGACATCTGGCACAGGTATCATATACACCGCAAAAGATAGGACATGTAAGCAGCCATCTCTGACAGCTTACATGTCTTTTGGACTATTTATCATTTTTTACGCTGACTGCACTTATATCTTATTAAAAGGCTCCTTATAACACGCCACACTTCCCAATTCTTCCTCAATCCGCAGAAGCTGGTTATACTTTGCCACCCGATCACTCCTGCAGGGAGCTCCCGTCTTAATCTGCCCTGCATTCACAGCCACAGCCAAATCTGCAATAAAGGTATCCTCCGTCTCTCCCGATCTGTGGGATATCACTGCCCTATACCCGTTTTTCTGCGCCATTTCTATGGCATCCATGGCCTCCGAGACGGTACCAATCTGATTTACTTTGACTAAGATTGCATTGGCTACCTGAAGTTTAATGCCCGCATCCAGACGTTTCGTATTGGTGACAAAAAGATCATCCCCCACCAGCTGTATCCTATCTCCCAGCTTCTTTGTCATCATCTGCCAGCCATCCCAGTCATCTTCCGCCAGTCCATCCTCAATGGAAATAATGGGATAACGCTCCACCAATTCTTCATAATAGGCTACCATCTCCTCCGTACTCCGTGTGATCTCCTGCACATCTTCACAACCGGTCGGTCCACAGCCAGCCTCATAACACTCATGCACCTGGGAACCTTCAACAGACTGTCTTTGCAATTTCAACTCTGTCTCTCCCGGAAAATGGTATACACCATCCTCTTCATTATAAAGTTCCGAAGCTGCCACGTCCAGCGCAATCTTAATATCCTGTCCCGGTGTATATCCTGCCGCCTTGACGGATTCCACAATCAAATCCAAGACCGCAAAAGCATCGGGAAGGGAAGGTGCAAAACCGCCCTCATCCCCCACCCCTGTGGACAATCCTCTGGCATTGCAGATCTTTTTCAGATTGTGATAAATCTCCGCACAGATTCTCAGACCGTCCCGAAAACTCTCTGCCTGTACAGGCATGATCATAAATTCCTGAAAATCCACTGTATTATCTGCATGCTTTCCGCCATTTAAAATATTCATCATAGGTACCGGTATAAGTCTTGTATAAGCGCCGCCCAGATACCGATACAAGGGAATGCCAAGCGCTATCGCGCTCACTTTGGCACAGGCCATGGACACACCAAGCATGGCGTTCGCTCCCAAATTACTTTTATTATCCGTACCATCCTGTTCTATCAGGATACGATCAATCAGTCCCTGATCCAGAGCATCCATCCCCATCAGCGCCTCTCTTATCTTGGTGTTCACATTGTTTACCGCTTTAGTCGTTCCCAGCCCAAAATATCTGGTCTCACCATCCCGAAGTTCCACCGCCTCAAACCTGCCGGTGCTGGCGCCGCTCGGAACCGCCGCACGGCCAATATACTGTTGACCACCCACCTCTTTCTCCACGGTAACCTCTGCCTCCACAGTAGGATTCCCCCTGGAATCTAAGATTTCTCTTGCATGTACATCCACAATCCGCAGTTTCATTCCCATAAAAAACCTCCTGTACGCACTTTTTATGTAGTAGTATGCGCACAGAAGGTATTTTTCATACTTGCTGACAAGCTCTTACAGAAAGTTTACTTTGTATGGAAATGGCAGAACAGACACTGTCCGCCGCACTATCTGAGAGTGCTGATACTGAGTGCATGCATGTAGGCATCGGAACCTCTCGCACACGTCACACTCACCCACATATCTTCCACAAGGGCTTTTCCACTATTGCCGCTTTGAATCTTGTCCATCTTCAGTTCCATCTCTCCGTACCGTGTATCCAGACGAAGTATATTCTCGTTTGATTTCTTCATGACCTGTCCGGATACTGTAGATGTGCTGGAAGAATCCACCGACACATCCGAAGCGTTTTCCTTTTCACCCACAATGCCTGTGGCATGGAGATATCCATCGGAACCATGATAAAAATACACGGTCAGCTTGTTGCCCTTTGTATGTACCATGCCTCTGCTGGTATCTGCATCGCTGTCAATCTTAAACTGCATTACTCCGTAATCTGTAGAAAGATACAGGATATCCGGTGTTGTATCACTGGAAACTTTACCCGTAACAGAACTGGAAGAACTGCTGTTGCTTGGCACATAGGAAGTCGTACTGCCGCCAGTACTACCTCCGGACGAGGACGCGTCACTGATACTGATGGCATGCATATAAGCATCAGACCCTCTCGCGCATTTCACTGTATAGTTCTGTCCCAGCACCATGATAGTGCAGCCGCTCATATCCAAAGAACTATCATATTTTAATTCCATCAGCCCATATTGTGTATCCAGACAAAGGATATCATTTTTAGTCTTCTCATTCAATGTACCCGTCACCGTTGATACACTGGAAGTATCCAGAGACACCGATGAATCCTGTGCATCCGCACTGATTTTTACCGCATGGAGATATCCATCGGAGCCATGGGAAAGAGAGACACTGATCACCTTCCCCGGCAGTAAAAACTTGCACCCGCTGGTGTCCGTACTGCCATCAATCTTCACCTCCATCTTTCCGCTGGAAGTATCCAGATACATCAACTGAGATGTGGTTCCCTTCATAACGGTTCCGCGCACCGTTGCAATCACCTCAGCCGCCTGCGCATCCATCCGTGCCGCCGGAAGGATTAACAGCCCCAAAGCCATACACAAAGCCATACACCATTGTACAATTCTATGTTTTTTCATTTTAGCTCCTCCAATACATATTCCATTATCATTACCATAATAAATATTTATGTAAATTTATCATACACCATTTTTGGATAAAAATGCAAGCAATTTTTCCTTATTTTTCTTAATTTTTACAATTATCCCCAATAAATTTGTTTACATTCATAAATATTATGTGAAGTCAAAGTCTCTAGCTTCTCTTTTGCATCAACTCCAGTTCTATAGTGTTGCCGACTACGGAATCCCATGCACTTTTATCATTCCGATTGACATATAGGTAACTAGTTGCTATAATTAAAAGCGTAACTTGTTGCCAATCAGGAGGGCTTTATGAATTTAGAGGATTTGATCACCAAATTTTCAAGTTCTACGCAGAACCAGACAAAGGCTGTCTTCAGCACATTATTTATCGCCGGCAATAAGCTGCAAACGCTTTTCGATAACCATATCCCAGAGATAACGTTAAAGCAATTCATGTTACTATCAATCGTCAGACAGTCAAGAGAACAGCTGACCTTTACCCAATTGGGAAATCTATTGGGCTGTTCAAGACAAAACATCAAAAAACTGGCTGATGCCTTGCTGAAAAAAGGATTCATTACGATTCAGCAAAATCCCCATGATACAAGAGCTACGTGTATCAGCCTCACAGAAAAGGGAAATGATTTTTATATAAATGACTTTTCAGAATATCAGGAAAAATTGAAATATCTTTTTGAAGTGTATACAGACAAAGAAATTGAAACGCTTTTCGTTCTTCTATCAAAACTGTACGCCGGAATAGAGAATCTGGAAAAACAGGTTGCTAATGAAAAAAATTTATACTCCATGGAGATTTAGGCAAATGAAAACCATCGTAATTTACAATTCACAAACAGGCTTCACAAAGCGCTATGCCGAATGGATCGCGGAAGCTGCCGGAGCCGACTGCCTTGCATTAGCAGCCGCCAAAAAGAAGGATTTGGCGGCATATGAAGCAATTATTTTTGGAGGCTGGGCTTGTGCGGGCAGTATCAGTAAAATCGGTTGGTTTAAGGGAAATATCGATAAGTGGGCAGGTAAGAAACTGATTGCATTTTGTGTTGGAGCAAGCCCGATAGACAACCCGGAAATCGATATAGCCCTTAAACGAAACTTCAATGAGCCCGAACTGAAAAAGGTGAAAACCTTTTACTGTCCGGGAGGTTTCCGTTATGAAAAAATGTCTGCATCCTCTAAACTTATGATGAAAATATTTATAAAAACTCTCAACGCCAAAAAAGATAAGACAGAAGAAGAACAAACAATGATAAAAATGATTTCTTCGTCCTACGATATTTCCGACAAAAAATATATCGAACCCATCTTGCAATATCTAAATGAATAGTTCTTGGCCCTATTCATTCCGAATCGCCGCTAACGGACTCAGTCTCATCGCCCTTCTGGCCGGAAAGAACCCAGCTACCATACCAACCAATATCGCAAATATCAATGACAAAAGCACCAGCCAGATAGGGATATAGGAAATTCCCGACATATCTGTCATATTTTGCGACATGGTCGCGGCCACATGATTGACCACAGCAGAAAGGATAAAGCTTAAAATCAGTCCGATCACCCCGCCGATAAATCCGATAAACCCTGCTTCCATCAAAAATAAGCTTCGGATATTGCGAAGATCACACCCCAGCACTTTCATGACACCGATCTCTTTGGTCCGTTCATAGATGGACATCATCATCGTATTGGTGATACCGATAGCCGCCACAAATAAAGATACAGCTCCGATTCCGCCGAGCACCGCTTGAATATAACCCATGGTCTTCTGCTCAGATTCTACCCATTCTGCCTGACTGTAGGTATTGTATCCTGAATCTTTCAGATAATTCTGTATCTCTACCACATGATCCATGCTGTCCACATTCACCAGAAGACGATTATAGAATATCTCCTTGTAGGGCTTGCCCGTCTTCGTAGTGGGCTGTCCCGGTATCGGCTTATTCTTAAAAATCTTCTTTAACTCCACCATCAGCTGATCGATATCACAAAAAGTATACCATCCGTACCGCGACCATTGATTCTCTTCTGGCGATTTCTCCATGCCGCAGGTCTCAATCAGATATTTTTTGGGCGGTTTTATAACCTCCCCGTTCTCGTCCGTTGACCCGGAACCATAATAGGCATCCATATCAAAGATCACAAAGATGGGATCGTTCATCAAATCGATGTCCGGCAAAACACCCGTCTCCCAATAGCTTCCACCGCTGCCCTTGCTGTTCCTGAAATTCTGCAGCACTTCACACCCATAGAAGAATTTCAGTTGATCATCGTTCCCGGGAAGCTGACCCTGTCCCACCTCAATATTCATATCCGCGAAAGCCTCTTTCGGCATGGCCTGTATCTGTAAATAACCTTCATAACTTCCATATTTGGCCATTGCCTGAGTATCCAACACCGGATAGACCGACTCCACATGCTCGATGGAAAGAATCTCCTCAATCAGCGCCTGATCGAGACGCTTCACTTCCTCCGAAGTATCTCCCCAAGGTTCATTTACCTCAATCTGTGTCAGACTCCCATAGGACTCGTACTGTTCCATCAATGAACGACTCAATCCGAGTCCCAGTGAAACCATGACCACAATAGAAGCTACGCCGATCACCACACCGAGTACCGTCAAAACCGTCCTCACTTTTCTTTTCCAGAGATTAGAGCTGCTCATGCGCAGCAAATCCAGATACTTCATTCTTTCTTATCCTCATCCTGCTCCAGTTCTTTCTCCAGATCGGCAATCTCTTCCGCCAATGCCCGGGCTGCCTTTTTCTTTTTGTTCAGTTTTAAGAATACGATAAGTATCCCTACAGCTACCACCACACTGGCTGCCACGATTCCAATGATCAGGCCTTTCTTAGGACCCTGTTCTTCTTCCATCATCATATCGTCCCCCATCATATCGCCGCCCATCATCATATCATCCATGACAAATTCATTTACAAACAAGGTAATGGTCTTTTCCTGGGTTGTCACATTACCCGCCTCATCCTCATAAGAAATCTCCATCACGATTGTACCATCATCCATGGTGGCTGACGCGCCGGTCAGCATCACATCCACATTGCCCGTATTACCGGACTGCAGGTTCCCCACGAAAGCGGAGGCCTCCTCAATGGAATCCGCCAGGAATTTCACCTGCACATTGTATAGCGTAGTCTTTCCCGTATTATAAATGCTAAACATCACATTGGACTGGGATCCCACCTCAATATCGGAAGGCACCACTTCCGGGATACTGGTATCAAAACGGCTCTCCTGCAGGATTGGTATTGACACACTGGCCTTGTCAGTCAGATCGAACACCGTGCTGGCATCGTATTTCATATTTACATCAAGCACGTAAGGTTTCTGCGCTAAGTCAGCCTTGGCCGTCATCTCAATCACAATATCTGCCGCCGTGTCCGGTCCGATCCTGTCCATGTAAACCGAACTGGAACCGGATGTGGGCAAAAACGCCGAGTAGGTATTCGTCTTATCCTCACCTTCCTGAGCCGCCTGCATATCAAACAGTACATTGCTCACCGCAACATCCTTGGCAGTATTCCGCACATGGATTGTCAGTGTAAAGGTATCACCCGCATAAACACTGGCCGGATTGGTCTCAAAACCTGTCACTACGATACGCGGCTTTGCACCGGAAGCTTCCTGCCCATTGCCGCCGATGATACCGCTGCCCGGCTTACCAATGGTCTTGACATACACAGTCAGTTCTATGGGTTCTTCACTTCGAATCCCTGCTTTGGTATAAGAAACCTCGAATTTCAGGGGATAGTAGCCGCTCATCACATCACTTCTGGTAGTAAAATGAAAAGTAAACTCCCTGCGGTTTAACATAGCTGCTTCCTTAGTCTCGCACCCCGGAATAAAAGGTTCTGTCTGCAGATAGTTCGTCATATCCGGCTCGAAAGGCCACTCCGTCACCAGCGTAGACGTCACAGGCTCTATGATCAGGTCGTTTAATTCCTCCGTACCAAAATTGACGATAGGCAGTACAATGGAGACCGTCTGTCCATAACTGACAATGGGCGTCTCCCAGTTATCTGCCACCTGCAAAAACTCGCTGGTAGTCATGGTAACCTTTTCCACGGCCGCAGACTCCATGGAAGATTTGGCGCTTGATACATAAGCCCACATCTCCGTAAGCGTCATCTCTGTATTGGCAATATAATAAACCGCGCTGTCGAACACCTTATGTAGGTTCTCCATCACCTTGGCATCCAGTTTATATCGCACTTCCAGACTCTGCATATAATAGAGCATATCCGCATCGGCATCCGCCCGGTCATCATCCGTGATCACCCGATCAGAGGAGCGTTCCAGATACTCGATCTTCGTATGATTCTCACTGACCTCTTCGTCCTCATACCAGTCTTCATCTTCATACCAATCATCATATCCAGGTCTGTCCTCCGTGGCATAAACCCGGCTCATCATACCGTCAGGATCCACAACTGGTATGAGAAGCATAAGGGAAAGCCCAAGTGATATGGCGCTAATCAGTTTCCCCCTCTGTTTTCCTTTCATCATTGTATTGCCTGCATTACGCTGTTCTCTGCTCATTTTTCCATCCTTCCAGATTCCCGTAATTTACGCCTGTCTGATAATCTCGTCCGGAATCTCTTCCCCTCTGTGATCTTCTATCTCTATAATCTTACCATCTCGAATCCGTAGAATAATGTCTGCAAATCCTGCCAGATAATTATCATGGGTAACCATCACCAGTGTCTGGTTCTTTTCCCGCACTACCTTTTTCATCAGATTCATGACCTCCACCGAAGTATTGGAATCCAGATTGCCGGTAGGCTCATCCGCAAAGATGATCTCCGGTTCCACTACCAGAGCACGGGCCACACCCACACGCTGCTGCTGTCCGCCGGACATCTGATTGGGCTTATGCTTCTTGTGACTGGTAAGTCCCACCAAATCCAGCATCTCCTCTGCCTTTCTGTTGCGGCTCTTCTTATCTATTCCCTGAAAAGTCAGGGGAAGAGCCACATTCTCAATGGCATTCATGGTACCCATCAGGTTAAAGGACTGAAAGATAAACCCGATATGTTCCCTGCGAAAAGCAACCAACTGGTTTTCACTCTTTTGTTCCATATGTTCTCCGGCAATCACAATCTCGCCTTTAGTAGGCTTCTCCAGTCCTGCCAGCATATTCAAAAGCGTGGATTTACCGGAACCTGAGGTACCCACAATGGAGCAGAAATCCCCCCGGTTGATGGTGAAACTGACACCGTTTAGTGCGCGCACTCTCTCTTCTCCCACCCGGTATATCTTATACAGATCCTTTACCCATATGACAGGTTCTGTCTTTTGCTTCCTCTCCACCGTCTCCTCCATTTTCATTCTTCCACGTAAGCGGTCGCTTCCACCACAAACTCCGGTACCTGTCCGCCCAGGAAATAGTAATTAAAATAATACGAATCCCTCTCATAAGGATACGAGGTATCTTTCTTAAACACCACTTCTACTGAATAATTGTCCTCTGTTGCATCTCTGCCGGCAAATTCAGATACCATCCAGATAGGATGGATATTCTCTAAGATTTCCGCAATCTGCGCCTCATCATAAAAAGTCTCCCTCACCGAATAATCCACATAGAGGTCTTCCACATACGCAGCTTCCAGCGCCACTGCGGATCCATACACTCCCCGGTAGAAATCGTGGCCCGAATCATCCATAAGCACCGGCTTCGTCAATTCATTGTGATAATTCGTAACCGTAATATAATCAATATCCGCCGCATCCAGTTTCACTGGATAGTAAGCTTCCAGTTCCTGCAGGCAGGCAATCGTATTCTCAAACCCTTCGTAAACCTGTAGATAATTAGACATATAATTTACATACTGAAAATTAATCTGTCCACATGGATGATTCTCCCGTACCAGTGTAAAATCATACTGCTCTATATCCTTCATCCATGCCTCTTTCAGTCTGCCTGCTTCTTCTACGGGAATGGCTACTTGTGCAGCGCCGTTAGAATAAGTGACACGTGTCAGCTTCTCCAGAAAAGGTTCTTCCGTCATATACTGGAAAACCCCCTTCTTGTAGGCTTCCGATGCCATGATCCGGTTCAGCTGTGTCTGCGCATCCGCATCCGCATAATCTATCATGAAGGAGCGGTTCACCTGTCTGCCGGACTGAAGTCTGTACAATACATGCACACTTCTGGCATCCGCCATCTGTTCTGCATCGGCCATCTGAAACTTCCTGGCAAGCGTAAGAACCGGCTCTGTGTCAGTAAGGAACATATGCTCCTTTTCAAAATCTGCCAGACTGATATATTCAAAATTATCATTCCAATAGTTATCATAGTATTCGGATACTGAAATTGCAATACTTTCTATTTCATTTTTCTCCGGTATATAACTATCATACCCGAATACATCCCACTTATAGATGCAAAATACTACCAATATACCCACAAGTACAATGCCGCCTGACCAAAGATGTTTGAAAAGACTTTTGATATCAAATGCAAACAGCACTTCCAGTGCCGCGCAGAAAATCACACCGCCGACCAGCATACTGATCACCATCAGCATCTCATTATTGTAGGATGTATCTAATACTACCATTCCAACTATAAGCCCTGCCGGGATGGCGACTGCAATCTTTACGATCGGCTCCGCAGCACGATAGGCAATCGCCTTACCTGCTGCCTCAGACTGTCTTTTTCTATAACAAAAATATGCCGCTGCAAAGAGCACTGCTGCGATCAGAATCCATTTACCGCAAATAGGCAGACAGATGCCGGCCGCCAAAGCCGCATCGCTTGCATTTTTTAGTTCCAGTCCCATTTCCATACAATCATACAATGGCGAAACTTTGGGATCCGTATACAGATAAAAACTGGTAGCTGTCTTAAAAAACGACCACTTCATACTCTCCAGAATCCAGTACATCATCATCTCATATGTCACAAACACGCCAAACATACACAGCGTAACAAAACGGCTGCCCGTGAGCATCACTGCCAATATCATGGCATGGTATATCACCAGGAACAACAGGAAATTCCACATAAAAGCCAATCCCTCATTCGCCAGTACATCCACATTAACGGCCTTTTGTGCCGCCGCGATAACAGTACCTGTCAGAAGTCCCAAAAGATTTCCTGTCAGATAAATGATAATACCATTGATATAGATGACCACAAAGCGCTGCTTCTTTGACACAGGTACACTGTGATACATATCCACCTTTCGCCTGTCATACAGATATGAAAAACCCTGCATGGCAATCACAGCTCCCAGGAAAGTAACCACTGGCCACAGATTATCCGAGAAGGCAAGCGCATCCCTGGCAGCCTGGTACATAGCCCTGCGAAAAGCTTCCACTGTCCGAAAAGCCCCCATCTCATATTGATTCTTAATCCTGCTCAAATATATGGTCGTCATGGCACAGTATACAAGAAGCTGTGAAAGCACGGCCACAACCCATACCCAAATTCTCCGTTTATGATTTTCCCTGCTGCTAGCCCAGAATGAGTTTTTTGATGTCATAACCTACCACCTCCGTTTCGCTGATAAAAATCTCTTCCAGTGACAGAGGAAGCACTTCATAAAATATCATATCCACCGTGGCAAATCTCGCCTCCACTTCCTCTCTGGTACTCCTCACGGTTATGGTGCACAAAGATCCTCTCTGTTCTTTCTTAAGTACCGTCAGGCCGTTTAATGCCTTCAATTCATCTTCCGTGGAAGAGAACACACACTGGATCTTCTGAATATTACATTTCATATCTTCCAGATCCTTTGATAACAGTACGCCCCCTTTATGTAAAAGCCCTACATGATCACAGATATCTTCCAATTCCCTCAAGTTATGGGATGCAATCACAGGCGTCAGCCCTCTCTCCTCCATCTCCTTGGCAAAGATTGACTTAATTCCCTGACGCATCACCGGATCGAGCCCGTCAAAAGTCTCATCGCATAAAATGTACTTTGTATGTGCACAGATACCCAGAAGCAATGCCAACTGCTTCTTCATGCCCTTGGAAAAAGTGCCAATCCTTCTTCCCTTGTCCAAATTAAATTTTTCCAGATATTTATAAAATTCCACCTTATCAAAATTTTCATAAATACCGCTATAGTAATGCTCCATAGACTGGGCATTGGCATTGGCAAAAAAATAGGGCTCATCTGCAATGAAAAACAGCTTTTTCTTTGCCTCCACATTGTCATAAATCGGCATATTATCTACTGCCACCGTACCTTCATCCGGCTTTAACACGCCGGATACCATACGAAGCACCGTACTTTTACCGGCGCCATTGGTCCCAATCAGCCCAAACACTGTTTGTTCTTTTATCGTGACACTGACTTCATCCACCGCTTTGATATTTTCAAAGTTTTTCGTCAGCTTATGTATCTCTATCATAAATCTCCTCTCTTCCTGTCGGTCATATCTGCAGTTGCTCAATTTCCCGGATCAGTTCCATCTTAGTCATCCCAATCTCCAGCACTTCCTTGGCCAGTTCCAGAATCTTTTGGATACACTCACATTTGCGCTCTTCCACCAACTGTCCATCACCGGACACAAAGTTACCCCTTCCCTTGACCGCATAAATAAATCCCTGCCGCTCAAGTTCCGCATAGGCTTTCTGGATGGTATTGGGATTGATGGACAGTTCCATCGCCAGACTGCGCACAGAAGGCATCTGTTCATCCGCCTGCAAGGCTCCATGCAGTATCAATGTCTTGAACTTATCCACAACCTGTTCGTATATCGGCCTCGTATCCTTGTAATCTATGATTATCATGCCGTCTCCTTTCCTTCATTCCATCTTCTTTCAGGCATACCAACCGTACTATTTGTGATGGTACACTTAATATACAATATCTGGTGGAATCTGTCAACCATAACGCCATATCTGTTCTCCTGCTTCATGATATCGTAATTTACATTTTCTACTGCCGGTTGAATTTATAGGATGAACTAACCAACACGGTTATGGATTTTTCTATTTCTTATAGTAAAATAGGAACAAAGAAAAGGAGGAAATGTCTATATGAATATTGGATCCGTAATTATGAATAAGAGAAAAGCTTTAGGATTTACACAGCAAACTTTGGCAGATAAGTTACATGTTTCTTTTCAGGCAGTATCAAAATGGGAAAATGGAACGAACTATCCGGAAATGGAAATGCTCCCCATGATCGCAAGTGTGCTGGGCACAAGTATTGATTCCCTTTTGGGATATAAATCTTTCGCAGTTTCCGATTATGATAAACGATATGACACAGCGGATTATTATTGGGGAATAACGCCTAACAATTTATGCTATGAAATAATGAAATTACGACCACCCGTCAAACCGCTAAAAGTGTTGGATATGGGATGCGGAGAGGGGAAAGACGCCGTTTTTCTTGCTCGAAACGGTTACATTGTAACAGCTTTCGATTTGTCTGAATCCGGAATAGAAAAGGGAAAAAAGCTTGCCGAAAAATGTAATACTCATGTGGACTTTTTTAAAGCTGATATAACCGATTTTCGTGCTGCCAAATACTATGACATTATTTTCAGCAGCGGCGTATTTCATTTTATCAAACCGGAAATCAGGAAAGAAATTGCCGAAAACCTGAAAGAACACACAACCCAAAACGGCATACACGCCATCAATGTATTTGTGGATAAACCGTTTATGGAAGTTCCACCGGATCAAGATGCCGATCATTTTCGCTGGAATTCGGGAGAACTCTTTATGCTCTATCATGATTGGAAACTGCATAAGATAGAAGAAATCATTTTTAACTGCAATAGCAGCGGCATCCCCCATCAACACTGTATGGATATTATGATTGCGGAAAAGCGGCAATTATAGTGCGATGGTATTAGTGCGGCTTTTGCGCCCTATCACAAAAGGCTGTCGCCTTACTGAATCAATCAAAGTGTGCGACAGCCTTTCTATCTTTATTTATCTTATTTCACCAACAACGACTTCCCTGTCATCTCCGCCGGCTGCTCCATTCCCATCAGTTCGATCAGCGTAGGCACAATGTCCGCCAGACAGCCGTTCTCCCGTAATTTATAGGAAGGATCTGCATTGACCAGAATGAAAGGCACCGGATTCGTAGTATGTGCCGTGAAAGGCGCACCGGTCTCCTCATCAATCAGCTGCTCCGCATTGCCGTGGTCTGCACAGATGAACATCACGCCGTCCACCTCTTTAAGGGCTTCCACCGCACGTCCCACACACTCGTCCACTGCTTCCACCGCCTTGATGGCTGCTTCCTGCACACCGGTGTGTCCTACCATATCCGGATTCGCAAAATTGATGATGATCACATCGTAAGTACTAGACTTGATTGCCTCCACCAGTCTGTCACATACTTCATAAGCGCTCATCTGGGGCTTTAAGTCATAAGTCGCCACATCCTTGGGCGAATTAACAAGGATTCTCTCTTCGCCCTCGTTAGGTTCCTCCACACCGCCGTTAAAGAAGAAAGTTACATGCGCATATTTCTCTGTCTCCGCAATTCTTGCCTGTTTCATATGGTTGGCCGCCAGCCATTCGCCAAAGGTATTATTGACGGAAATCTTGTGGAAAGCCACTTCCTTGTTCGGAATCGTGGGATCATAATCGGAGAAGCACACGTAGGTCAGATCCAGTCTCTTCTCTCTTGCAAATCCCTTGAAATCATCATCGCAGAAGCTTCTGGTAATTTCTCTCGCACGATCCGGACGGAAATTAAAGAAGATTACAGAATCACCGTCTTTAATGGTCGCTACCGGCTCACCATTCTTCTTCACCACAGTAGGTTTTACAAATTCGTCCGTCTCATCCCTGTCATAGGACGCCTGGATTCCGGCCGGTCCGCTTTCCGCCTCCAGCCCCTCGCCCTTCGTGAGCACCAGGTATGCTTTCTCCACTCTATCGTAATTATTATCACGGTCCATCGCATAGTAGCGTCCTGTCACGGTAGCCACTTCACCTACACCGATTTTTGCCATCTCTGCTTCCAAATCTTCCACAAACCCCTTGCCGCTTGCAGGCGGTGTGTCACGTCCGTCCAAGAAAGCATGGACATATACTTTGGAAAGACCATTTCTCTTAGCCAGTTCCAACAACCCATACAGATGTGTATTATGGCTGTGTACGCCGCCATCCGATATCAGGCCGAACATATGCAGAGAAGAATCATTCTTCTTACAATTATTCACCGCATCCATCAGCGCCGGATTCTCAAAAAATGTACCATCCTGAATTTCCTTCGTGATTCTGGTCAGTTCCTGGTAGACAATACGGCCAGCACCCATATTCAGATGTCCCACCTCGGAGTTGCCCATCTGTCCATCCGGCAGACCCACTGCCATGCCGCTGGCATTTCCCTTCACAAAAGGACATTCCGCCATCAGTTTATCCATCACCGGTGTCTTTGCCAGGGCAACCGCATTTCCTTCCGTTTTCTCATTCAGGCCATAGCCATCCAAAATCATCAATACAGCAGGTTTCTTTCTTCCCATGATCTTATCTCCTTTTCTGTTCAATTCTCCCTCTACAATGGTAACTCTATCACCCAGTATTTGTAAAGTCCATGATTGTCTTTTTTATTCTTCTTCCGCCATTCTCTGCTGACAGGTATCCAACAGTGCGATCGCATCCAGATTCTCCGGATCGTTCATAAGTACCCGGTTCAATTTATCCAATGTAGTCTGTGTACAGTTTCCGGCATTGATATCTGCCACAGCCTCGTTGAGAAGAAGTTTGTTATAATAGCGTAAAATCCCCTCATCCTTGGTCTTCTCCCATCCCTTATACAAAAGCTGTTCCGCCTCTGTAATCTGCTCTTTCATGCGCAGGCAGCCAGCTGCACCCCGGTAGGCACGCACAGACTTCTCATTGATCTCTATCGCCTCCTGATACGCCTCGAGCGCTTTGTCATATTCTTCATTTCTGGCATATTTGTCTCCTCTGGACAAGCTTAGAATACATTTAGCCGGAGACATAAAGAAAATCAGAATCGTAAGCAGACAAAGCACAATCACTGTAGCGGAAGCAGCCATAATAATTTTCTGCCTTCTCACACGCCGAAGCCGCTCTTCTCTTCTCCTGGCGCGCTCAAGTTCACGGCTGGACATGTGGCTGTCATAATCCATGCTGTCTCTGTCCGATGGCCTTCTATTTCTTTCAGACGCTGTTCCTGGCCTTTTGCTTCTTTCCACGGCTCCTGGTTTTCTGCCTTTTTCAGATGTTCCTGGCCTTCTGTCTCTTTCAGATGTTCCCGCCCTTCTGTCTCTTTCAGATGTTCCTGCCCTTCTGTCTCTTTCAGATGTTCCCGCCCTTCTGTCTCTTTCAGATGTTCCTGGCCTTCTGTCTCTTTCAGCCGTTCCTGCTCTCCTGCCGTTTTCCATATCGGCTGATTGTTTCCTTTTAACCGTTCCTCCGGTACTCTGGGGCGGTCTCTTTTGCCCAGCCGCCTGACTGTTGCTGCCAGAAGACCTTCTTTCCCGCTCCGGTACTGTTCTATCCGGTTCTCTGGTTCTTTCACTCATATAATATACCCCTGTTTTATCTGATTGTTTCTTCTCAATTATTACTTTATTACTACTTAATAGAAATTCTTGCATTCATATCATACTAGCACAATTTATAAGATTTTGTCCATAAATCCAGGTTATTTTCTCTTCACTTCACGGCTTTCATACTATTTATTCCATAATCATATTTGTTTGCGGCCACATTCTTTGCCTTTTGAGACATTATGTGATATATAATTGGTATACATCTCCTATAGCAAACACAAATAACAGATACAGGAACACAACTTTATGGAAAACAGCTGCCAAATAAAATACCAAAGCAAACTCTACACTCTGTCCTACACCGTCATTCGCAGCCGCCGGAAGACCTGTGGCATCAGCATCAATCCTGATGGAGCGATCACACTGCGGGTGCCGCTTCGTACTTCTGAACGGGAGATTCGTCATATTCTTCTGGAAAAACAGCACTGGATCATCACGCACTACCTGGAAATCATGGAAAAAGCGAAAAGCCGGCCTTCGTCTGATTTAAGCGACACCCAGCGCTCTGCGTTGGAAAAGAGATATATAGAAGCAGCCCGGGAATATTTCCCCAAAAGGGCCGCCTATTTCCAGACGTTCACTGGCGGCGAATACCACCGTATCACCATCCGTGACCAGAAAACACGATGGGGCAGCTGCAGCGCCAAGGGCACCCTCTCTTTTAACTGGAGACTCATGCTGGCGCCGCCCGCCGTTCTGGACTATGTGGTCGTTCATGAACTATGCCATTTGACCCACATGGATCACTCCGCCGCTTTCTGGCGGGCAGTGGAACTTGTCTGCCCTGACTATCGTATCCATCGCAAATGGCTCAAAGACCATGGGCACGAACTGGTGCTTTAATCTTACTTGGTCTTGATGCGAAGCGACCCATAGCGGTTATTTCTGCCGCTGTCTCTTCTTTCATAGCTGCCGTCCCTTCTCACATCTTTCGCCTTTATACTGCCAAGTGCACCGCCCTTGAAGGGTTTTTTCTGCTTCTTCTCGCCCTCGCTAAGGTATTCTCGTCCGCGTTTGCCTTTATCACTATAATTCCCTTTATTTGCACGTCCATCACGTCTTTCTTTGTCCCCACGGCTGCTTCTGCCGCCGCGACCATCTCTTTCATCACGGCCTCCCCTGCCGCCGCGGCTTCCCTTACTTCCATTACTGTCCTTACCGCCTCGACCGGGCGTCCTGCCCTTTTTCTCAAAGAAAAACTTCTCTTCCTTAATATCCTCAATTTCCTCTCCAAGGCGCATCTTCATAAAAGCTGCCGCAATCTGTGTAGCGCTGTACTGCCCTAATGCAACCGCATCCAGAATATACTCTGTGGCTCTGCTGATATCCTCTTTCTCAATCACAGCCATCACTTCTTTTAATATCTTTTCCGCCTTTCTGGATGTGATATCCGCCGCATTCGGTACTTTGCGTTCCTTAATCTTCGTATGGCAGACACGCTCAATATCCCGGATCTTATAAGCTTCTCTTCCCACCACCAGAGTAAAAGATCTTCCTGTCTTGCCGGCACGTCCGGTTCTGCCGATCCGGTGTACATAGTATTCAATGTCCTCCGGCACGTCATAATTATAGACCGCCTCCACATCATTCACATCAATGCCCCGTGCCGCCACATCGGTGGCGATCAAAATATTGATATTCCCACCCCGGAACAGATTCATCACCGTATCTCTCTGTCCCTGTGTCAGGTCGCCATGAAGGCCTTCCACCTCATAGCCTCTTGCCTTCAAATGTTCAGTCAGCTCATCCACCATCCGCTTGGTATTACAAAAGATAAGCGCCCGTTTAGGATCATAATAGTCTATCAGGCGGCAGAGCACCTCCTCTTTGTCCTGTTTACGCACCTGATAATATGCCTGTTTGATTAGCGGGATTGTGACCTCCTTCGGGGTCATCTTAATATAAGCCGCCTCTTTCTGATAAGTTTTGGTAATGTCTAATATGGGCTTGGGCATGGTCGCAGAAAAAAGTCCTGTCTGCCGCTCCTGCGGCATCTCCTTTAAGATCGTCTCAATATCCTCCCTAAATCCCATATTTAACATCTCATCCGCTTCATCCAGGACCACCGTATGCACCTGATCCATTCTGAGGGTATGTCTGCGCATATGATCCATCACCCGGCCCGGCGTCCCCACCACGATCTGTACACCGCATTTTAAATTCTTAATCTGTCTGACAATATCCTGTCCGCCATAAACCGGCAGCACCTTAATGCCATTCATATATTTGGAAAATTTCCGCAGTTCCTCCGCCGCCTGCATGGCAAGTTCCCTGGTCGGACATAAGATTACCGCCTGCAGGGATTTATTCTCCGGATCGATCTTCTGCAGGATCGGGATTCCAAAAGCTGCCGTCTTACCCGTTCCTGTCTGTGCCTGCCCGATGATATCCCTGCCTGTCATAAAGAGCGGTATCGTCTGTTCCTGGATTGGTGTCATATGTTCAAATCCAAGTTCCCGGACCGCGCGCAGGATCCTTGCATCAATCCCCGCATCCTCATAGCGCATGTTCTCCTGATCGGTCTCCTCCTTCTTCTCCTCATACAGACTGTCGTACTTATGCTGCGTGAGAATCTCTTGCTCAAGGAATCTGTCAAATTGTTCATTGTTTTTCTTTTTACTGCTATTCATTATTCTCTCCATTTCTTTGTATGCGTACCTTAGAAAAACTCTGCTCTCTTAAGCCGCACATTTGCTTTTACATGATAATTGCTGCCAACCCCTGCAACAAACAGGCATGGCAGCATTATCTCCAACGTTCCATGTTTTTATCATGATTCAGAACTCAACAGTTTGGAATCCGATCATAATCCTATAGAAGTCCGGTCACAGGCTCTTTCACATCACTTCTTCTTTCTGCCCGCTCCGGCCATATGAATCCTGCGCAGCTTACTCACTGCCCGCTCTCCAATCAAACACTCCCCATGCTCCTGCAAAAACAACAGGCGCTCCTTAGATGCTGCGACCAGATTGCCAAATTCTATAGCAGAGGCACTGATCTTATTGAATGTCTTATAGGAAAGACGGTTCTTTTCCAGCACCAGATAATAGCCGCCGCCCTCTTTATAAAGATGGCTTTTTACAGAATATGTATTCGGAATGGTTGCCACATATTGCATGGTCTGATGCATGGTAGCAAAGACAAATATCCTGTAATTTTCTTCATATTCCTGATTTACCGGCTGGGTCTGCCGTGCCATCTCATCCTGATGGGACAGTTCCGCGCTGACATCCTGCAGAACCTCTTTTAAATGCTGCAGCATCTCCTTAAAAGCCGCAGGCCCCTCATCCGTAAAGGTCACCACCAGGCCTTTGTCTTTCAAAGGCGTGATCTGCATGGCTATATTGCCATTGTTGATCTGGTAGCCGACTTCCTCATGAGCCCGTTCGATGATATCACGTAAAAACTCTTCGCCCTTCTCACTGCGTTCAAAAATATCCGACAGTGTAAGACCGTATTCCGTCATGTCATCTTCGGAGATGATACATTGTACCGTTGCTTCATTAATCTTTTTATATTTCATTGTATATCCTTATCCCCTGTCTTCTTCGCTGTTTGTATGGATAAACATTAGAATCCTATATTATAATACCACAAAAATACGCAATAAGAAAGCATCTTATCGCGTATCTTATAAAAAACTCTATTCATTCCTCAATCAACCTTGTCCCAGAAGGGTTCTTGCCACTCTTCATCGTAACTGACCGCAAAGTGCAGATGGCTCCCTGTGGATCTGCCGGTCGAACCGACCGTAGCTATTTTATCACCTGCCGAGACCTGATCTTTCTTCGATACCAATACTTCCTCACAATGCGTATAATAGGTCATCTGACCGCTCTGACCATGCCAGAGAACCACATAATTGCCATTCTCCGCATCAAATCCGGTTTCATAAACCCTGCCGTCTGCTGCGGCCACAACAGCCGCTCCCTTTTCTGCTGCCAGATCCACACCATTGTGTTTAATAACTTCTCCCGTGACAGGATTTGTGCGTTCCCCATACCCGTCTGAGATTCGGTCATATTCAGGACAGGGATTCAGAAAAACAATCCCCAGATCATTATGCCCTTCGTTGTTAACAAGCGGCCTGCTCAGATAGCCCTCCGCTTCATCCTCCTGCACATCCGAGCCTTTTCCAGAGCGGATTTCTTCCAGCTGCTGTTGCTGCGACCTTGAACGGAGAATCCCCTGCTCGGCAATTCCTGGTCTATGTATCACAAACGCCGGTTCCTGTTCCGGACGGCATAACACCTCCACCGTCAGAGGCTGCAGACCATCAAACCAGACGCCATCCATACCTTCCAGTTTTAACCCAACCGCCAGATGCAGTACGACTCCCTCAAAATCTTCCTGCCCCTCACGGCCCTCCGCCAAACTATCACTGTACAGTTGGAACCCGGCCACATCGGGACTGATCAGAGCATCCTCCACTTTCTGGTCCTGATAAGCGGAAATGTCAAGCGGCTCCAGTGCCATATCTCCGTCATAGGTAATCAGTACCTTTTCCCCTGACTCACTCACCGCGAAAGAAAGATACCTGTCCACCCAATCACGATACATCTGTGCCGTTAATTCCGCCATCTCCACAGTCCCCGTATCATACCGGAATCCACTAAATAGCTTCCATATTTCTCTATCAGACGTACTCTCTGCCAATATCTTAAACACAAATCTTCTGGGCAGACCATCCTGCGCACTCTCCAGGGCTCTGATGTTGGAATGGTCACCGTTCGCGGAGCTCGGACACCAGGAGATATCATAGGTGTTTACATCCTCTCCAATCAGTGTCTTGATGCCGCGAGGGCCAAACTCCTTTGTATAAAGTCCATAGAGGGAAACCTGTGCCTCCTCATTGCGGCAGAGCAGATACCAGCCGTTTTCCGGCGGCTCCTCTTGTTCCCCGCCCTGACCGTCCTGCTTTCCTTCTAAATAGTCATAATAAGCCTGATAATCCAGCTTCCGGTCTAAGCCAAGTTCACTGTCGTCCTTGCCCGCCATCACCCCTTGGTAATCCAACGCCAAAGCAAAGGACGCATCCTCCTGCACCTGTCCTAAGGTCTGTTCCTGCGTATCCAAAGCGTCCATGGCATTCTCATACTCTTTTCTGATACGTTCAGACTCCTCATCGGACGCATCCCCAATCACCTGCGATCCGCCCGCCTGCTTCTGTATCGCCTCCGTAGTCAGTCCTTCCTGTGCCGACTCTTTCCCATCGTCATGACGGACATTCTTCTCCCGCTCACTTCCTGTAAAAGCACAGCCACAGACTAAGAGCATCATCACGACAACTGCTGCCGCCACCCCTCTCTTACGTTCCACGTTCTTTGCAATCATATGGACCCTCTCTTTCAAGTCCCGTTTACGTCCTTCCATTGTAAGCGCCGTTCCCGCACAGTCAATCCGACCACGTCCACCGGCAAGCAGATATAAAAGCGTCCTGCCGTAAGCAAAACGTTCTTCCTCGCCAAGCAGCCTGATCACCGCCTCGTCACAAGCCAACTCGCTGTCCTGTCGGGCCGCAAAGGCAGCCACCCACACCAATGGATGAAACCAATACACCGCCACCAGCGCACTGCGCAGGAAAGCCCAGAACGAATCAAGCTGTGCCGCATGACAGTACTCGTGAGCCAATACATGGCCAAACTTCTGACGATCTTTCAGAAGTTTGGTATCTACATAAATATTCCGCCCCACCAGACAAGGACTCGCCAAACCATTCGCCTGATAAACTTTTATCCGGCGTGCTGTAAGCCTGTCTGCCAGTTTACCCGGAATCTTCTCTGCGCTAACAATACGGCGAAGCCTGTACAGAATCCGCCTGAAACGCACTTGACTGATGATCATATAGGTACTTACAGTCAAAATTCCGAGCAGCCACACAATCCGGATAATTCCAGAAACCCTTTCCCCAGATATTTCGGATGTCATTCTACCGGCTTCCGATGGCAAGTCAGCAGTTATCTTAGTTGATGCACTTTCCCGCTCTTCCTTTTCCCTTCCGACAATATCTTTTTCCGACAGTCCCTCTATCACTTCCTCTGCCTTCGACTCAACAGATACTTCTCCCAAAGACAACTCTCCCGCATACATAACATCAGGCACAATATTGTCCTCTATTTCTACAGCGTCCGTCTGTCGGATTCCCGGCAGCATCCATCCATCTATCAATGCAAAGACCTCACCCGCAGCACTCTGCACGCTTTGCGGCCAAAGATTCATTACGCTTACCGCACTGTTTCCCAAGGACACCGGCAGTACCAGCCGCAAAGCTACCGCCAGCCACAATGCATAGCGAAAACGCATACTCACCTTACCGTTCGTAAATCTGCGAAGCAGAAGAATTGCCAGGATGAGCACCGAAGAAGTCACCACCATCTCTATCATCCGTTTGCTCCTCCTTCCCTGCTCTGTTCCTCCGCCTGTCTTAGGATTTCATACAATTCCCTGATCTCTTCGCGGGATAATGCCTGTTGCTCCACCATGGTATTCAGCATAAGACCCATACGGCCATCAAAGACCTTTTCTAAAAATTCCTCCGTCTCTTGTATGACTGCTTCCGTCCGATCAACTTTCGGATAATACAGTTTGGCCCGGCCGCCCTCCTCATAACGGACAGCTCCTTTCTCCTCCATCCGCTTCAAAAAGGTCATAACCGTATGTTTCGTCCAGCCCGTAGTCTCCTTCAGATGATTAGTCAGCTGCATCATGGTTTGAGGTGCCTCTTCCCACAAGAGGTTCATGACTTTCCATTCCGCCTCTGACAGTCGTATCATTTTCGCCATATTTTCCACCCCTTTTTTCTATAATCGAGTAACCAGACTGCATATGCATCCACTCCTTGGTGACTCTTTGCGCGCAAAAGGTTGACAAGTGCCTACCATTAATATAAGTCAATTAGTAGGCACTTGTCAACCTTTTCTTTTACATCTGCAAATACGCATTATGCTTTTTGGTAATAGCTTCCCATATCATATCCTGTGATATCGCAGCCCAACATACCAGTCTCGCAATGCAGGGTAACATACATCTTCGTATCTCCCGGATAGATTCTTTCGGTAATCACCTGTCCGCTTCCTGTAAACAACTCAAATGCAGAACCATCCAAAAATAACCTGAATTCATCCCTATAACTGAGACTGCAAGGAACGATTGCGGCTCCGTTATCGCCTTCTTCCGACATAGTCTTATCAATCCGGACCAATCCTCTCCAGAAATCAAGAGTCACCTTTATGATTACTTTATCCGCGCTGACCACACAAATTGACAGACTGACATCTTTCTGTTCGGATCGCTTTCTCGTTTCGATTACAATATCTTTATGAGCTCCCACTAAAGCCGGATGGGTTACCGGTACATTTCCCAAGACCACATCCTTCCAGCATACTGCCTCCCCCAACCGCATCCGTTCTAATTCCCCGCAGGGCATAAGCCGTATCTGCCCGCTCTCCTTCTCATACTGTACTCTCCGAACACAGCTTAGCATTCCGGCCCATCCCATTCTGTCCTCGGGATGTGGCTTGCCCCAGTTTCCAAGCCAGCCTATGACCGCAACTCCGCCATCTTTATGAGGAAACGACTGCGCCGCATAAAAATCGCTCCCGATATCCAGCTCTATCATCTGTTCACATACAAACCGGAACGATTCAAAATCCGCCTTTCCGCACAGCAGAATATTCTTATGCCCTACCCAATTCATCGGCGAAAGAATCAGAAAATCCTTTCCATCCAGTGAAAAAAAATCAGGACACTCATACATACTTCCCATCCACTTTTTGCTCTGAAAGAAAATCCCCCTATAATCCCAGTGAATACCATCCCTGCTGGAATATCCTATCACTTCCCCTTTTCCGCCGCGTGTGGCTCCCTGCAGCATAAAATATTCTTCTCCTCGGATAAATACCTTAGGATCGCGCATCTCACAATGTCCGTCCGGGGAAGGAGATGTAATGACCGGCATATCCACACATTTCCTATAATGGATCCCATCTTCACTGCATGCCATAACAGGCTGTTGCTGCGGCATTCTCCCATCCAGATTCCCAGAATAAAATATATAGTGTTTTCCTTCGTTCTCAAAAGAACTTCCCGTCCAGCACCCGTTTGCTTCATAAGTAAACTCAGGGCGAAGACAGATACCCAATTCTTCCCACTCTGTCAAATCACTGCTTTTCATATGATACCATTTCCCGGGGCCCAGCGGTGTTGGCTCCTCATGATACTGAAAAAAAATATGATATTCCCCCTTATACAAAGAACATCCACAAGGATCGTTCACCCAACCTTCCTTTGTGTATAAGTGATAATCTGGTGAGAACAAATCTTTATTACGACAAAGTTTCATATTTTCTCCTTTATACCTATCCCTTCATTCCTGTAAAAACAATTCCCTTCGTAATCTGCTTTTCAAAAATCAGATATACCACAAACAGCGGAACCATAGAGCAGAGCGTTCCAGCCATCGTCAGTCCATATTGCATTGTGTATTGCGTTGCGAACATTTTAAGTCCCAACTGCAATGTATAGTTCTTAGGCGAGTTCAAATAAATCAGCGGTGTGATATAGTCATTCCACTGCGTGATAAATGTAAAGATCGTCAAAGCTGCCAGCCCCGGTCTCGCCTGCTGGAGCATGATGCTGAAAAAGATCCTGATCTCACCCGCTCCATCAATCTGCGCCGCCTCGCGCAATTCATTTGGTATTCCCATAAAAAACTGCCGCAAAAGAAAAATGCCAAATGCACCGAAAGCCTGCATCAATATCAAAGTCGCCAGCTTGTCATGCATCCCCAGCCGTCCCATCAACATATGCTGCGGAATCATAATCGTATGCCAGGGAATCATCATAGTCGCCATAAAAATCATAAACAGAATATTCTTGCCCATAAACTCCATTTTGGCAAAAGCGTATGCTGCCGCCGAACAGCAGATTACCTGCAAAAATGTTCCTGTCACTGCAACCAACGCCGTGTTTTTCAAAAAGAGAGCAAACGGGATCTCGCTCCACGCCTTCCTGTAATTATCAAGTTTTACCGGATCAGGTATCCACTGGATTGGATTTGTAAACACCTGCGTATCGTACTTGAAAGAAGTAGATATCATCCATAAGAAGGGAAATATCGAACATAACACAAGCAGGAGAAGCAATAAACCAAACAATATTCTGCCAATTATTTTTTTAGGATTGTCTTTCATTTTCAGTCTTCTTCCTTTCTGCCAGAGGTCAATCATAATGAACCCAGCGCTTTTGTCCAATAAACTGCACCAAAGTAATCACCAATGTCACTCCGAACAAAAAGTAAGCGATGGCACAGGCAAATCCCATATTGGCGTTCTTAAATCCCTCTTCATAGATACGGTATACCAAAACATTGGTGGCCGTTCCCGGACCGCCTTCCGTCATCACATTCACAAGATCAAATACTTGGAAAGAATTAATCACCAGTGTCACAATACATAAAAATATAGTCGGCGACAATAATGGCAGCGTAACATACCAAAATTTCTGAACGGCTTTAGCCCCATCAATGGCTGCTGCTTCATATAAATGCTCGGGAATTGTCTGCATCCCCGCCAAAAGAATCAGCATATAATAGCCAAAGGTTTTCCAGACCGCTACAATGATAACTGCGTAGAGCGCCCATTTCGTGGACATCAGCCATTTAGGCGGATTGGATATCCCCATATTTCCCAACAAAATATTGATTGGTCCATTTGTGGGATTAAAGATCAGACGCCAAACGATTGCCACCGACACCATAGAAGTGACATATGGTAAAAAGAAACAAACCCGGAAAAATTTCACGCCTCTCTTTACATAGTTCAGAACTGTGGCAAAAAACAATGCCACTATTAATGTTATCGGTGTATACAATAGCGTATAGATAAGATTGTTCATAAACGCCTTCTTGAAATAAGAATTTTGAAACAGATTCCTATAATTATCTAAACCGATAAAATGAATATTCTTTATGGACAGCCCCGTGTAATCAGTCATACTGAAACCAATGCCTGCAAATATCGGAATCAGGTAATACACCATAAACCCTGCCAGACACGGCAAGATAAAGATATACGCAGTCAGATTTCTTTTGATTGCCTTCTGTCGCTTTGCACTGATTTGTTTTGCCATTCTTTTACTCCTTATATATGGAAATCTCCGTCATGCCATAATGACAAGTACTGCATGACAGAGACTTCAAATCCATAAAACGCTATCTCACATCGGCACGGCGCCTCTCGAAGTTCTCGATACTCTGATCCAATGTCTGTTCTCCGATCAGGCAAAGTTCTTTTTCCTCCCGCCAAATGGTATCAACCTGAGAAAAATCACCATCGGTACCGCCTTCATAAAGCGTATCAGCCGCCAGCATATCTTCAACTCCGTCCACTCCCACCGTGTCCTTGTAAAGCTGGATCGTGTCCTCATCAAGATAAGCGGGAATCATTCCCCCTTCGATCAGATAAGAAGCTCCTTTCGGACCGCACAAAAATTCTGCAAATTCAAACGCACTGTCAAACTTTTCTGTATTCTGATTGATCATAATAAAGGTATTTGGACCTCCGACCGTAATAGGATTGTCCATTCCCTCCGGAAGCGGCATAAATGTGACTCCCATCTCAAAATCCCCAAGAATATCGGGATCATTGCTAATCTCCTGCATGGCATTTCCAATGGTCCATTCCCCATTAGGCAGCATCGCCACATCACCTGCCAAAAATATCTTAATCCAATCCGTTGAGGTACTGCGCATTTCTTCAAAACTCATATGGGACTTATCCGTAATATAAAACCTCTCCAATAATCCTAGCCATTCTTTAAGCGCTGAAGTATCCTCATCCATAACATTCGATCCCCGCTGAACAGTAAGTATAGGCTCCCCCAGCCAATCCGGCAGGAAACCACCCCACTGCATAGTGCCGTCTTCTCTTTCCTTCGTCAGTTTCTTGGCCAACTGCGCATATTCGTCCCAAGACATCTGTTCCGGATAAGGGAGCCCTTCCTGATCAAATATTTTCTTATTATAAAACAAAGCCATTGTACTGTAGCGATAAGGCAGTCCATAAAACTCCCCTTCTTTCGAAGTACTTAGAAAACTAGTTCCATATCTTGTAATATCCAAATCGCTATTTTCGATCGCCTCTGACATATCCGCCAGACAATCCGCATCCATATATTTCACCAGACTCTTCAAATTGGATGCGCTGAACAAATCCATCTCTGCCTGGCTGGAAAGCATGGACACAATCTTTTCATCATAATCCGTACCCGAAGAAGGAATATACGTAGCTGTAACATGCGTTGTCTCGCTCTGCGCATTGAAGGCGTCAATCACTTTTGACATATAGCCCTCTTCATCTCCCCATGTATAATAGACGAGTTCCGTCTTTTCCGCTCCGCCGCCTGTCGTTTCCTCAACCGCCGCCTCTGTTTTGTTCTGCAGATTCTTTGCCTCCTCTCCCCCTGCTTCCTGGCCGCATCCGCAGATTCCAACCACACAAAGTCCTGCTAAAAGCGTAGCTAAAATTCTCTTTTTCATCTTTTTACTCCATTTCTGCACTGCTTATGCACATAATGAATTTGTGACAAGCAGCGCGCAGACACAAATCCCGCGATTGAAAATTGGATTTTCAATCTTAACCTTTTCCTTTTTCATTTCTCCTATCTTGTGGAACTAGTTCCACTATATCACCATATTTTTTTATTGTCAATCACTTTATCAAAAACATCATTATCCAATATATCCCTGTATTTTCCATATCAAATCAAATTTCAGTTGCGATTATTCTAAAGATATGATAATATGGATTCAGTTCCACAAAAATAGTGCAAGATTGAAAATTAGGATTCTCAATCACGGGATTTGTGTCTGCGCGCTGCTTGCCACAAACTCGTTTATGCGCAAAAAGCAGCGCAGAAATGAAGAGAAAGATGAAAATCAATATAAAAGATGTAGCTAACGCAGCCGGAGTTGCTCAGTCAACCGTTTCCCGCGTTATGAATAACAGTGGATATGTCAGTCAAAAAACACAACAAAAGGTCTTAAAAGCCATGAAAGAACTCGGCTACTCTCCCAGCGCACTGGCGGTCAGTTTTTCCAAATCCCAAAGCCGCATCATTGGTTTTATTGTTCCCGATATAAGCGTTGGTTATTTCGGAAAGCTGCTGTTTGCCGCAGATGAACTCGCTTCCCAAAATAATTATCGCATGATACTATGTAATTCAAATGAAAATGCTGAAAAAGAACGCTCGGCTATCCTGAATCTTTTATCCTATAAGGTTGGCGGGATTTTGATCGTACCTGTAGAAAACTCCCCCAACGCTGATCTCATCAATCAGATTCTCTCAACCGGCACTCCGGTGGTATGTCTTGACAAAAAAATGCCCGGAGCACAGTGTGATAGTATTTATATTGATAATCAAAACGGTGCACAGGAACTCACTCAATTTGCGTTATCAAAGGGCCATCGAGATCTTAGATTTCTGATCTATGATGATCATCCACTGGTCACCGCATCCTATATCAGCGGTGTTAAAAAAGCCTTAACCGAACACGGGCTTCCGCTTCCGGAAGAACATATCTTTAAGGGAACGCAAATAGATGCCTGTTCGGAATTTGTCAGGAAACAATATAATGTTGCTTCAAGGCCATCCGCTTTTATCAGTTTCAGTTCCGATTTCACTGTCGTATGCTATCGTACCCTTATGACGTACAATGCAGACATCCCAGGAGATATAGATCTGCTCGGATACGATGAGATGAAAATTTTGACCCCTTTCGGCTATGCAATCTCCCACTCTCCCAATCCCTCTGAGATGGGCGTTCTCGCAATGAATATGCTCTTAAACCGGATGGAAAGAACCGAATCTCCTCTGCCTGTACAGCATGTTCTTCTGCCCACAAGTGTAAAGATTGAAGAGATATTCTGAAACAAACGATATTTTGTTAGAATTGTCAGATATTTTCTCTGTTTATGTATTATTTATAGTTTTTCTCTTCCATTTATTACAAAAATCTGTTAAAATAAGCTTAAGAAAATGTGATTCTTGCCGATATTATTATCAGAACAAGGAGTTCGCTGTGCATTTTCTAAATACGGAAACACTGTGGTATTATCAGGAAAGCACAAATTTGAATCCAAGGAGGGATCACCGCAATATATGCAGATGAAAGGCTTTATAAAATCGAAGCGGTTATGGCGATTAACCCGTTGAAAAAGAACAAAAATCACCAGTCCAAGCAGAACCCATCCAAGACTCTCGCAAGGAAATTCTTTTCTGAGGTATTGGATGAGGCATGTGAAAAGGAACAGAATCGAAATATCGAAATTCGTACCAACGGATACACGAAAGATGCTCTTCCCTTTTGCAATTTTGTAAATATGCGGGAATATTCTTTAAATTGCGGCAAATGATTAAAAAGACAGGCGATTCAGTTTACATAAATTGAATCGCCTGTCTTTTTATATAACAACCTCTTCCCCTATTTCCGTGAGCCGCAAGGCGGCGCTCGAAAGATTATTTCCGAGAGAATTTACCTTTTTTATCATAGAACCTATTAAGAAAAAACATCCATATTACGATATATAAGGTAACAGGTGGGTATTTGCGTCCACTATTCGGTAAATGGATTTACAGATTATGCTAAGGAGGGCACAGACATGAACAAGGTAGCCGGATATAACACATTCCAAAACAACTATTACAATAACAGCGTACAAAGCAGAAAGGATACTAAGTCCGAAAAGACTGGCACATCCCAAAAGACTGCTGACACCAAAAAGGCCGGTCAGAATACACCACAGTTAAGCGATAAGGCCAAGGCTCTTTTACAGGATCTGAAAAAGCAGTATAGTAACATGGACTTTTTTGTTGCTGAATATGACAGTGAAGAAGAGGCAGCTTCCTATCTCTCCCGCGGTTCCAAAGATTACAGCGTACTGATCGATCCCGAAGAATTAGAGCGCATGGCAGAGGACGAAGATGTCAAGAAACAAAATCTTGCGCTGCTCGATGAGGCAGTGGGCAAACTCGATGAAATGAAAGAAGAATTGAAAGACTCTGGTAAAGAGGATGAAGTTGTAAGCCTCGGCGTTTCCATTGGCAAAGATGGCAAAGTCTCCTATTTTGCAGAACTTGAAAAAGCCGGCGAGCGCCAGAAAGAGTTCGTGGATAAGATTCGGGAAGACAAGAAAGAAGCTGCAAAAGAAGCCGCTGCAAAGGCTGCTGACAAAGGGCAGGACAAATACAACTATGAACATAGCAAACGCGCCACGGTCTATGCAGACAGCACAGAAGAACTTCTTCAAAAAATTACCAATTTTAATTGGGATGAGGTCAAAGAACAGACTACTGTTCCAATGCCTGGCGGGCATTTGGATTTAAGCATTTAAATCAGCTGACATTATAAGGGGCCGCCCTCTATAACTGATTTTCAGTTATGGGGAGCGGCTCTTTTCTGATTGTCCGCAGGAAGCTTTTATGCTATATTTAATACAACAGGCATAAAAGAAAAAATGTGTGTATTGAGTACAGAAAGCGAAGTGAAGAATTGTATGAATCAACAAAAATTATCCCGCCTGCAGGAACTTTTATGGGAAATGACAGAGACCAGTTTTGTCTCAGGCGTAAACTGCATGGTCCTGCAGGGCGGACAGGAACAATGCTATTACGAAGCCGGTATGCGTGATCTTGCGGCCGGACTGCCGATGACAAGAGATACTATTTTCCGATTGTATTCCATGACCAAACCTGTCACGGCAGCTGCCGCAATGATACTTCTTGAGGAAGGACGGATTGACCTGTATGATCCGGTTTCTGATTATCTGCCAGGATTTTGTAATCAGGAAGTGATGACAGATGGGGGTCTCATACCTGCAAAACGTCCTGTCATTATACAAGACCTTCTGAACATGACATCCGGACTGACTTATCCGGGGGAAGGATGCACTTCAGAGATCCGTACGGATCAGCTTATGGATGAGGTAATCACGAACTTATCTTCTTCCCATGCACTGACCACCCGTGAGATTATGAACCGCCTCGGAAGGATTCCCCTGGCTTTTCACCCCGGTGAAAAATGGCACTACGGTATGTCCGCAGATGTACTTGGCGCCGTCATCGAAGTTGTCTCCGGCATGCGCTTTGGTGATTTTTTAAGACAACGTATATTTGAACCCCTTAATATGTTTGACACGGGCTTTTTTGTTCCGCCGGAAAAACAGTCCCGTCTCTCCAAAGCCTACCAGGATATTGGTAAAGGATTGGAAGAATTCCATTTTCCCCGTCTCGGTATCAGCAATGATATGAAGACACCTCCCGCTTTTGAATCCGGCGGTGCAGGGCTGGTCTCTACCATTGATGATTATGCCCGTTTTGCACAAATGCTCCTACAGAGAGGAAGTTTTGAAAATGTCACTCTCCTCTCCCCGCAGACAGTTGACTTTATGACAAACGCCCACCTAGCCCCGGCTCTCGATACTTACGTCTGGCAGTGGGAAAGTCTCTCCGGATGCAGCTATGCCAATCTGATGCGTATCATGAGAGATCCCGGCGCCGCCATCTCTATAAGCCGTCATGGAGAATTTGGCTGGGATGGCTGGATGGGTACTTATATGACAATTGATCCTGCCGATGATATGACCCTCTTACTCATGCTTCAAAAAACCGATACAGGCACCACCGCCTACACAAGAAAAATACGCAACATTGTTTTTTCGGCATTAGATTAAATTACTTACTTTATCAAAAAAAGTAATCCTCTTTTCTAAATTACGGATTACTTTTTTTGATAAATGCCCTTGACATTTCACTGCAATGCTGATATCATTTTACTACAGCATTGATATTCTAACGGAATTTCATTTATTCTTTTTTCTTTAAAATATCACATTATGATATTTTATCTGTTTTAGAATCCTTGCTTACCAATAAACTATTCACACAGGCAGGGAAAACAGACCTTCTTAAGTATCAGCTTTCCTTGCTGACAGACGAAGGGAGATAAGATGAATACAAACCAAAACATTCAGCAACCCGCAATTATCTCATTGGAAAAGGAGGAAATCTTTGTGGCTCTGACGCAACGCGATCTTCAGGCAATTTCTAATATGTTGGATCAGAAACTTAAGGCAGAACTCACGCCCATCCATGAGCGACTCGACCATATGGATACCCGGCTTTCTCATGTAGAAGAGAGACTCAGCCATATGGATGCTCGGCTCGACCGCGCCGATGATAATTTTAAATATTTGGATGTCAAACTAAATAAAACCATCGAGAAACTAGAGAATCTCGACCTCTCTTTCCGTACTTTCGCTCAAAATACGAAAAGAGATATCACAAAGCTGCAAGACGGCATGGACACCATTGTGGAAATCCTGCGGATCAACAGACTGGCGCCTGGCAACTCCTGATTCCTATGCTAAAACATCTGTTAAAGCACCATGATTAGCGTCCCGACTGTGATCAGGACACTGCCGGCAAACGACTTTGCCGTAAATGATTCATGGAGAAAAACAAAGGCCAGAATCAGCGTAATGACTACACTGAGTTTGTCTATCGGGACGACTTTAGATGCCTCACCAATCTGGAGGGCCCTATAATAACAAAGCCAGGACGCCCCTGTTGCCAACCCGGATAAGATTAAGAAAATCCAGCTTTTTCTGCTTATCTGGGCAAGGCCGTTTTGTGTGTTTGTTAAAAACACCATTCCCCAGGCCATCACCACTACGACAACTGTCCGAATGGCCGTTGCCAGATTAGAATTGACACCCTCAATACCCACTTTGGCGAGAATGGAAGTCAGTGCTGCAAACACTGCCGATAATAATGCAAACCAAAACCACATAGTTAGTTCCTCTCCTTGCATCCGCAAGCCTTTCCTTTTTATTATGAACACGGAGGTCTATTACATGAAACAATTATCAGCAACACCATCTATCACCATCATTGGCATGGGAGCGCTAGGTATCCTGTACGGCGATATCTTCACCCAAAAACTTGGACGGGAGTCTGTCACCTTTCTGGCGGACAAAGAACGTATCCACAAATACAAGACAGAAAGTGTCTACTGTAACGGAAAGCTCTGCGATTTTCAGATGGCTTCCAAAGCAGAACCGGCCGATTTTCTGATTTTCGCTGTCAAGGGCACAGCCCTGGAAGAGGCAATCGAACTCTCCCGCCCTGCCGTAAATGAAAACACAATTATTCTCTCATTGTTAAATGGCATCAGCAGCGAAGAGATTATTGCTTCCAGGATGAAACAAGGCCATATCATCCATTGTATCGCACAAGGCATGGATGCCGTAAAACTTGGAAACGAACTGACCTACGCCCATATTGGCGAACTGAGAATCGGCACCCCCGAGTCATCTAAGCGTCCCTATCTTGAGCAGGTGGAAACGCTTCTCCACACTGCCGGTATTCCCTGCATTGTGGAGGAAGATATCATACACCGTCTGTGGGGAAAATGGATGCTGAACGTAGGCGTCAATCAGGTTGTCATGGTCTCTGAAGGCACCTACAAAACTGTTCAGGAAGCCGGTAAACAACGTGATATGATGATCGCTGCAATGGAAGAAGTATTAAACCTTTCCATCTGTGCTAATACCGGTGTTACCAGAGACGACCTTAACAACTATGTGTCCCTGATAGATACTCTGAATCCGGACGGAATGCCATCTATGCGTCAGGATGGTATTCTGAAAAGACGCACTGAGGTCGATCTCTTTGCCGGGACCGTGATTACCATGGCCAAAGAATATGGTCTGGATGTTCCCGTCAATCAAATGCTGTATGATAAGATCAAAGAAATGGAGGCGGAAATGCCGCATAACTAATCGTGCTTTTCCCCGTATTTCTCTGCAATCCTGATTAAAAGACTCACGATCATCTCCATCTCATCCGCACAGGCATATTCAAACCGGCCATGAAAGTTCTGGCCGCCTGTACACAGATTCGGGCAAGGCAGACCCATAAAGGAAAGTCTCGCCCCATCTGTGCCGCCGCGGATCGGCACTACCACCGGACTGATTTCCAGTTCTTCCATGGCTTCCTTCGCATACTCCACCAGATGCATATGCTTAACAATAATCTCTTTCATATTGTAATAGGAATCCTTTATCTCAATATCAAAGGTTCCCGCCCCATATTTTTTGTTCAAATACTCCCCAACCTGTACAAAGGTCTCTTTCTTTTTCTCGAACTTCTCCCGGTCATGGTCTCTGATAATGTATTCCGCCACGGTTTCCTCCACAGTGCCACGCAGCTGATCCAGATGATAGAACCCTTCATAACTGCAGGTATACATGGGATTCTCTGATACCGGCAGCATTGCCTGAAACTCCTGTGCCATCAGGATAGCATTTCGCATCTTATCCTTTGCCTCTCCCGGATGAACGCTCCGCCCATGTATCCATACTTTAGCTCCCGCTGCATTAAAATTCTCATACTCCAGTTCTCCAAGCCTGCCGCCATCCACCGTGTACGCATAATCCGCACCAAATTGTTCCACGTTAAAGTGGTCTGCGCCCGCCCCCACTTCTTCATCCGGCGTAAAAGCGATCCGTATCCGGCCATGTCTGATCTCCTTATGATGCAGCAAGTATTCGGTCATCGTCATAATTTCCGCCACACCTGCTTTATCATCCGCCCCCAGAAGTGTGGTTCCATCCGTAACAATCAATCTCTTACCCTGATAAGAAATAAGTTCCGGAAAATCCGCCACTTTCATGACAATATGCTTCTCCTCATTTAACACAATATCTTTCCCATCATATTCTTCCACAATTCGTGGCTTTACTCCCTTCCCCGTCACCGCCGGAGAGGTATCCATATGGGCGATAAATCCAATCACCGGCGCCTGCTCACAGCCTGCCGTGGCTGGAATCGAAGCGTAGAGATAACAATGTTCCTTATCATAGACGATATCCTGCGCTCCCATCTCCTGTAACTGTCTCTCCAAAACTGCCGCGAGATCGTGCTGCTTAGAGGTAGAGGGCGTACTTGTACTCTCCTCTGAAGACTGTGTATCTATTTTTACATACTCCAAAAAATTTTCGATTACTCTTTCCATGATTTCCCTTTCTCTTTCAAAACTGTTATTACCGTCCCAATACCATCAAAGATATCCTTTACACACGTCTATCCACTCCGTATACCCGGAATACTGCTCTAACTGCGGGATTGTGAGTTCTATCGCGCTGTTAGCGCTTCCACAAGCAGGAAACACTGTCTCAAAACGTTGCAAAGACACATCCAGATACACTATCACCCCGTCTTTCACCGCAAAGGGACAGACTCCTCCCACCGCATGGCCGACCAATTCCTCCACCTGATCGGGCGAGAGCATCTTCGCTTTGGTGGCAAACTGTTCTTTAAATTTATGATTATCTACCTTAGCATCCCCCGCCGCCACAATCAATACCGGACGTTCCGCTACCAGGAAAGACAAGGTCTTCGCGATCCGCTGCGGCTCACAATGCAGGGCTTCCGCCGCCAGTTCTACCGTTGCACTGGACACATCGAATTCCAGAATCTTTTCTTCTATACCATACTTTCTGAAATACGCCTTAACGTTCTCTATTGCCATCTTATACTCCTCCTTTATAAATACAGTACATAATCCTGCATCTCTTTCCTGAATCCCGCCTGCCGCAGAGCCTCGCCCGCCGTATCCGGATATTCTTTCACCACAATCCGCTTTATACCGGCAAAGATACTGCCCTGCCTGAACTTCTCCGCAAAAAGCTGCATGCATTCCTCCAACAGTTCCTCCTGCCAGACTCGTAAGACCTTTCCCTGTCTCTCCATCACAGCCACCGGTATTCCGCCATAACAGGCAACAGCCGTCCCTGGTACATGAATGAAGCCACGTCCCTCCCTATGGGGCAGTATGTTTCCCCAAAGCTGAACCGGATCTACCGCATTGACCCAGATAAGCTTTTTCTCCGGGTCATGCAGCCTGCGCAGCACACTCTCATAATCCTTGCTCAGAATAAACTGTGCACCGGAAAGTTCTTTGACAAAATATCCCCGCCTTGCCTGTCCCGTGTACTCCCAGATCCGAAGCACCGACAGTGCCTCCTGCCAGGAAAGCCCACAGGCAGCTGCAGTTTCTTTGCTGATAATGGGACTGACACAGGAACAGGCTTCCAGTTTTTCTTCTATAGTCTTCTCCCGTACTGGTCTGACAATATCCCATCTTCCCGTCTGCAATGCCTTCACCCGCAGATTAACGCGCTGCTTCACTACAGCCTTCTTCGTCTTTTCCCGATCGATCCACTGCCGCACCGGCAAGAAACTATCCGCATAGACAAGCCCCTTCTCCTGCAGGGAAAGCAGGGTATCATACGGTGACTGTGCCGGGAGCAGATCATTCAACGACTGCATAAAACAGGCGCCTCGTCTGACGATTGCTTCATAGATAACGCGTTCTTCCTCCGTCAGTCCTTCCCTCGTCAACTCCTCGCGCGGCTTGTCCGTCTCCCAGTCAACGGCCGACTGACAGTCAAACCGTAGGCCGCCCTTTGTCTCCATATGCCAGAAAAACTCTCCTTCTGACAGGAAAGCATCCAGCAGGGAAGGTCTGTAATTTCTCACCCGGCCGGGCAGCAAAATCTTTTCCCAATATGCCGCAGGAAATGTCATTCCTGCATACTGTCTGATTGTATTCTGCACACATTCAGCCGCCGGTGCCCCGGATTCCAGCTGAGACAGCATCAGTGCAGCATAATGTTCGCCGGCACAGGTCTGAATCTCCTCCCGTCTGTTTTTCAGTGTCCGAACCCTGGCACGCCTGTATAACACCGCATGGTAATATCTCCCATCCTGTTTCACCGCCGCCTTCTGCCGGCACAATTCTTCCAAAATTTTCTCTGCCATCTCCACCGGCCAGCCATAACGGTCTGCTGTCTGCCCGGCATCCGCACCGCCTCTGTAGCGCAGCATACGTCTTACAATGTGAAGCTGCTCTTTGACAAACTGTCCATTCTCCTGTTCCTCTGTTTTTTCAAGCGCACAGGCATATTCTGCCTCTTTCTCAGCCGCGATCCATAACCCTTGTTCCAGGTACAGCACCCTGCCTTGCTGCGCCAGATTGTCTAGCCATTCCACCGGGATTTCCAGTTCTCCGGCCGCCAGATCGCCCTCTGTCATGAGAAGCGTGTGCAGTTGTTTTTCATCTTGGGGCAGGCGGCTTCTCTCCTGCACCTCTGTCAATTCACTGTCTCCCGGCTGTATCAGATGCTTTTCCTTCTTTAATGCCTCCTCTACCGCCCCGTGAATTCCTCTCGGCGTTGGCGCATAATCATACATAACCGCTGCTTCCTGGCTCCATTGCAAAGGAAGCGACATGGGTGACGGTATGTCCGTATAGATTTCCCGAATCTTAACCGCACCGCTGCGGATATCATAGAGAAGTTCCTGCACACCTACTGCATCCCACAGTTGCTGCATACACTCTCTCCTGGTCTCCCGAATCAGTGGATGCTCTTTTTCTCTGACCACCTGTTCCAGCATCTCTGCGCTCTTAAGTCTCTGCATCCACAACGGTTGTCTCCCATTTTTCCTCACGCCCATCATCAAGGCCCGACCGCTATTATAGCGAAACGCCATATTAAAAAGTGGTGTAGCCGGCAGCAAAATCTCCAGTTTCCTCAAGCAGGCATCTGCATCAATCCTCTGAAGCAATCTTTCCGGCAGACTCCGATTGCCATAAGAATATAGCAGAAAACCATCTTCCTCATCCACACTGCCGATTTCCATACCTAATTCTTCCCTGGCTGTCTGTGCTGCAAGAAGAGACAACGGCGCATTGATCCGTCTTCCAAACATGGAATGTACCATCATCTGGCTGTTTCCCACCGTATCCCTAAAGTGTTCCACAATCAATGTCTCATGATCCGGCAGGCTCCCTGCCGCCTTAATCTGCCGCTCCAGATAACCGGCTGCCAGACAAGCCGCTGCTTCATCCAGTCCTAACCCTCCAAGCGCTTCCTGTAGTTTCCCATCCTCATAAGCGCCCTGCAAAGAGCGAAATATACGCCCGAATGCCTCTCCCGTCCGTTTATCCCTTCCTTTGATCTCTCCATGCCAGAAGGGAAGCCTTGCGCCTTCCATCTTTGCCTGTTTCACTGTCACTGTATCCCGGCTGATATTCACAATCTTCCACGCAAAGGAACCAAGGATAAAACGGTCTCCCGTCTGGGATTCGTAGACAAATTCTTCATCCACTTCACCCAGTTTAACCCCTTCCTCATTCCTGACCGTATATAATCCTTTATCGGGAATCGTACCGCCGGCTGATACTGCTAACATCCGGCTGTAACCGTCTCCTTCCACCCGCTCACGAATCCTGTCGTAGAGAATCCTGGGACGCGCCGGAATATCCCTGTCATGTTCATAGTCTCCCGCCAACATGGCCAGAACCGCTTTCACATCCTCTCTGGTAATCTGCCGAAACGGCCATGCTCTGGGCAAAATCTCCATCACTTCATCAATTTCATAACTTCTAAAAGCGGCCATGGACACCAGATGCTGTGCCAACACATCCAGACACGCCGAAGGTGGGTTGACATGTTCTATGCCGCCTTCCCTGGCCAGCTGGGCTGTCATGCCGCAGGACACGCATTCCGCCGCCATTCTGGGAAAAAGATACATCACGCTGACGCGCCCCGGATTATGACCTGCCCGTCCCAACCGCTGCATGGTTCCCGAAATCGTTCGGGGACACCCCACCTGCAATACCTGATCGATCTCTCCCACATCTATTCCCAGTTCCATGGACGATGTAGCACACAACAACCTGAGCCTGCCATCCCGCAGCTGCAATTCTGTTTCCATCCTCTGTTCCTTGGAAAGGCTTCCATGATGTACCCTGGCAAATCCATCTCCGCCCAGTAAGTTTACATAATATGCGAGTTTTTCCGCATATCTCCTACCCTCCACGAAAGCGATCACACTGCGGCTGCCCTGACAATACTGATAGACCAGCTTCCCCAATTCCTCCCAAACGGGATCCTTTCTGGGGCCTCTGGCCGTATCAGGATAAGGACTTAAAATTTCCAGTTTCACCTGTTTTTTCATATTCGGCGCCGCAATCCTGACTTCCTCCGGCGCCAGATACTGTGCCGCTATTTCCAGAGGTTCTATCGTGGCAGATAAGCCGATACGCTGCAGGACCCGTCCACACAAATAATCCAGCCTTGCCAGAGAAAGCATCAGATGCGCTCCCCTTTTGGTATCAATCAGCGCGTGAAGTTCATCAATGATCACCGCCCTGGCCGTAGCCAGCACATTCTGTCCTGTCTTACTGGTGAGCATCAGATATAAGGACTCCGGTGTGATGATCAGAATATGTGGCGGTTTCTTAACCATTCTCTGTCTGTCACGCTGGGGTGTATCCCCCGTCCGGATTCCCACCGAAATGATCTCTTCGGCGCCGATTCCCTCTAAAGGGCGCTTTAAATTCTCCCTGATATCTGCCGCCAAAGATTTGAGCGGCGAAACATAGATTAGCTGTAGTTCCTGCTGCAACGCTCCTGCCTGTGCCTGCCGCTTCATCTGATCCAAAAATACAAAAAAAGCCGACAGCGTTTTACCAGTACCTGTGGGCGCGGAAATCAGCGCATGGCTTCCCGCCGCAATAATCGGCCAGCTTTCTTTCTGCACCGGAGTAGGCTCCCCCAGCGTATTGACAAACCAGTCTGCTGTCTGTTTTTCAAAAAGTTCCAACACATTTTCCATAATAACTGTTCAACTTCAACCTGTCCGGAAGGTTTACGCTTCCTGATTCCCCATCACACGCCTAATATTACCCTGCTCTCTATTGTACACACCTGGCCCACGACCTGCAATATTTTCCTGTTTTCTTTTCCCGAAATATATACTCCATCCGAAGCAAAATACTGGCAGTGTCTATACGTGGAATCTCAGCGCCAAATAACAGCCCTCCCAATATCCTTATCCTAAAATTGAATAACGGCGCATCTTTATGAAATACGCCGTTGTTTCTCTCTTTTGCTTGCCTAATATGAAGGTTGTTAACTGTTTTACTGATTATCTTCCGCCCGCCAGTCAGCATCTGACTTCCACTGACACTCCGTAATTTCCATATTGGAGAAGACAGCCTGATAAGACCCTTCCGTAGGACTACAGGCATAGATTCCGTATGTAATCTCTTCCGCCCCTTCCCACATATGAAAAATCCTCATCTGCATAAAATGGACACCATCCTGACTACATTCAATACAGAAGTCGCTGTTTCTTCTAGAAAAACGATACCACATGCTCTTGATATCCGAAGAGATATCCGTAGTCGCCCAATCAGAATAGCCATGATTCGTGACTACGCTTCCCAGCCTCTGCACTTTGTCATCCTCATATTCAATAGAAGCCTTGAACCAGTTGTCACTGTCCAGATACATCGCCACGCCGCACTGGTCAAATCTGCAGGAGCTCTCAAATTCCGTTTTTACAATGAAGGAAAAGAATTTTTCACTTGTCCTGGTCTGTAATACCGGCGCGTTATCATTCTGGAACCCATAATAGGTACGCGCCCATAAATCCGTTCCTTTTTCTGTGGTAATCACAATTCTGCTTTCATCTAACTCTGCCTGCTTTGGTTTCCGCGTCCACTGCGGATTTGTTTTTAAAAACTCCATCTGTTTCCTCTCCCTTTCTCTTAATTTCCCTTTCTTTCCTTTAAGTTCCTTTTCTTTCCTTCTATTCTTCTGTCTGCCACGTCTTTATCCTCCCGCATAGAATAATACCCGTCAGCAGAAGCACCGGAAAGATAATCCCGGCCAGGATTCCCATTTTCAGATTGTCCTCAAACAGACTGGACACCATACCGACTACCGTTGGTCCCCCGGAGCACCCCACGTCCCCGCCCAAGGCCAGCAGCGCAAACATGGCCGTCCCGCCCTTTGGCACGGCTGCTGATGCCTTACTGAACGATCCGGGCCACATAATGCCTACAGAAAGTCCGCAGACCGCACAGGCTGCCAGGCTTAGCTGCGGAACCGGAATCAAGGCAATACCCAGATATGATAAAATACACAGACAGCTGCTATAAATCATAAAGTTATCCAGTTTAATCCGTTCTCCAAACTTCCCATAGAAAGCCCTGGACGTCCCCATCAGGATTGCAAAGGCCATAGGGCCTGCCAAGTCTCCTGCCGTCTTGGAAATGCCAAGCCCTTTCTCTGCAAAAGTCGATGCCCACTGGCTCACCGCCTGTTCACTTGCACCTGCACAGATCATCATCATCAACAAAATCCAGAATATTTTCATGCTAAGCAGATCTTTTAACTTCAGTCCTTCTTCCCCCTCTTCCATCAATTCCGCCATAGGCACTTTGCCGAACACAAATGCATTGGCAAGCGGAATCAATGCCCAGATCACTGCCATCACCTTCCAATTGGCAATGCCAAACACAGTAAAAAACAAGGTAGATAACAACACGACACCCACATGCCCCCAGCAATAGAAAGAATGCAGCATGCTCATGGCCTTCTCCTTATTATCCGAAGGACAGGCCTCCACCACCGGACTCACAAGCACCTCCAACAGGCCGCCGCCAATAGCATAAATCATTACCGCGATTAAAATACCGGCAAAGGGGGAAGGCAGAGTTTCCGGCAGAATGGTCAGAAGAATCAGTCCTGCCGCAGAAAGTATATGGGCTATGATCATAGAAGCCCGATAGCCAATCTTATCCACGAACCCTACTGAAAGCAGATCCACCAGGAGCTGCACACCAAAATTGAAAGTCACAAGCAATGTAATCTGTGACAGCGGAATCGAATAACTTCTCTGAAAGGTCAAAAATAACAGGGGTACAAAATTGTTCACAATTGCCTGTACAATATAGCCCACAAAACATGCCGTAATGGTTTTCCTGTATTGGTTCTCCATTTTCATTTCCTCCTCATTGACACTTCTTTCGTCTGATGGGATTATATCTCATAATCAAAGTAAAATCATTGCATATTATCGCATGATTATGGTACAATATCACAAATTATAAGCCAACGGAGAAAACAAAGAATGGATTCCATGAAACCTAACACCCTGATCACCGATGACACGCTCCGAGAAACCACCCAGCACGGAAGCAATAACTTTCCTCTGGCCTATTATCTGGAGGATATCTGGCAGGCAGACTTTCATTGTATTGACTGGCACTGGCATTATGAATTGGAGTTTTTATCTGTCATGGAAGGCAGCCAATCGTGCCTGATTGGCACTGAGCAGATAGAATTATCCAAAGGATACGGTATGTTCATCAACAGCGGTGTTCTCCATCGATTCGAGGCCAGGGCAAGCGTTGTGGTTCCCAACATCGTCTTTTCCCCGCTTCTGCTATCTCCCAAGGAAAGCCTGCTCTATGAAAAATACATTCAACCGGTACTGCTTTACGCTCCCGCCTGTCAAATCTTCAATCCACAGATTGACTGGCAAAACCAGATTCTTCTATTGTTAAAAGAAATCTATGCATTACAGGAAGCGCCTGTCAAACAAGAGCTCCAAACCGTACAACTCCTTTTACAGTTGTGGAGCATTTTATATGAACATATGGATCTGTCCTCTGAAACCTTAGCTCCACAGCGTTTAGATAGCAATCAGGCAAGGCTGCAGATCATGATGCAATATATCCATGACCACTATCAGGAAGAAGTGACTTTGGCTGAGATTGCCGACTCTGCCTCCGTCAGTAAGAGCAGCGCCCTGCACGTTTTCCAATCCTGCATTCAGATTTCGCCAGTGGCATATCTGATACAATACCGTCTGATGCGGGCTGCCGAACTTCTTTATACCACAACAAAACCTGTCTCCACCATTGCAGTAGAAACAGGTTTTTCAAATGCAGGTTATTTTTGCCGCAAGTTTAAGGCCCGCTATCATATAAGCCCCAATGAATATCGAAAGCAGCGGATTTAGCTACAATCTTCGCACAGAATCTCTCTGCACAATATCGACCTCAAACTCATAATTCGCATCAAAAAAAGGATCCGCTATCATCTGCAGCAGATTTTCCGCCGCCTTTTTCCCCAGATTCTCCATGGGGTACGGCGCCGATGTAATCCCCACTTCACCAAGCACCGCCAACTCGGAATCATCCACACTGGCCATGGAGATGTCCTGTGGTACATTGATACCGGCCTTTTTAAAGACCTCCAGCAGACCAAATGCTACTTCATCATTATAACAGAACAAACCCGTGCAGTCCCGATAGCGATCCATCACCCGATCTGTCAGTTTATCCATATGTTTCAAATCTTCCGTATCAATCCAGAGGATCCTGGCATCATCAATCTCCAGACCGGCTTCCAACATAGCATCCATATATCCTGCAAAACGCTGCCTCCCCTGCCCATCATCCAGTTTGAAAATGCTGCCTATCCTTCTGTGACCCATGTCAATCAAATGCTTCGTCATCTTATAGCCTGCCATCCGGTCATTGATAGACACATGCGGAATATCAATTCCCTGATAATAACTATTGATAAAGATAACACGGATTCCCCTCTTTAAAATCTCACGATAGAGATTCAGATTGGGATTTGGCAGTCCGCTCTTTGTTGTTTCCACAATAATACCCGCCACCTCATCCCGGTTCAGGATATCCTCCAGTATCGTCTTTTCCCTTCCGACCTGATTGTTGGTAAAGGCAATCTGCACGGAATAGCCTTCCTCCAGCAACACATTCTCAATTCCCTGAATCGTCCGAGGAAATATGTATCCGTCCACATAAGTCGTAACGACTGCCACCCGCATTCGTTTGGAAATATTAGCAAACCGGTTGTCATTGACATAGGTTCCACTGCCCCGTACCCTACGGATGATCCCTTTCTGCTCTAACACACTGATTGCATGTCTGACAGTCTGACGGCTCACACCGAACATTTCCTTCAGTTCATTTTCCGAATATATTTTCTGACCTGCTATAAGTTTCTTCTCCTGAATCTGTGTATTGATCCACCTGACTAATTCCAAATATTTGGGCGAAGCCTTATCCATCTTATTGCGTTTCCTCCCCTTTGCACAAAAATCTCTCGCACATCCATGACACCTTCGCGTCTCAGCTTCCTGTGAAGTTTCTCATATTACACAAAGGGCCGCCCTATAAATGGACAGCCCTTGATTTCACATTCTTTCGAGAAAAGTTCTCTTTAACCTTTCTTTCTCTTAGACATTACGTCAACGGTAACGGCTCCCAGAAGCACAGCACCCTTAACAATCTTCTGGATATCTGTTGACCATCCGTACAGGGACATACCATTATTCAGGATACCCATAATGAATGCTCCGACTACGGCGCCAAGAATCGTACCGGCACCACCTGCTACGGCAGCTCCACCGATGTAACAGGACGCGATCGCATCCATCTCAAATCCGTCACCGGCTTTCGGTGTGGATGCTGCGTTACGTGCAGTGAGGACAACACCCGCTACAGCACTGAGAATACCCATGTTGGTGTATACCCAGAAGAATACTTTATTGGTATCAATACCGGACAGATTAGCCGCTTTTCTGTTGCCGCCCAGTGCATAAATCTGACGGCCGGATACTGTCTTGCTTGTAATAAATGCATACAATGCAATCAACACAACCATGATAACCAGCACAAACGGCAGACCGTTATAACGAGCCAGTTTGTAGAAGAAGAACCAGATAATCAGGAGCATAACGGCTAATTTCAAAGCCACCTGCCACATCGGGTTGGTCGCAAAGTTATATTTCTTCTTGGTTGCAATGCTCTTCATCTCCGCAAGAATCAAAGCAATGGATGCGATAACTGCAACGATAATACATACCAAGTCTAATGTCCCGTCACCGAAATTCACCTTAATCGTAGGAAGGAAACCAGCTCCGATATAAATATAATCATCCGGAAGAGGACCCTTGGTCTGTGCTTGTAACAGAGTGTATGTAAGACCACGTCCCATAAGCATAGTAGCCAGCGTTACCACAAATGGCGGAATTCCCAGATAGGCAATGAAGAATCCTGCAAACATACCCACCGCAAGACCGATCAAAATCGCTACGAGGATAGCCACCCACATATTCATTTTGTAATCTACCAAGATAATACCTGCCGCAGCACCGGTAAGGGCTACTACGGAACCTACACCCAGATCAACGTTACCGGTCAATACACACAGCAGCATACCGATTGCCAGGATGACAACATAACCGTTCTGCATGATCAGATTGTTGATATTAGCAGGAGATAAATTCTTACCGCCCGTCATAATGGCAAAAATAACGTAAATTGCAATAAGGGCAAGAAACATACCGTACTGTTTCATGTCAAGATTTACTACTTTTTTCTTATCATTCATTTCCATCATCCTTTCTATTATGAGCCATAATACATTGCATAATCTGCTCCTGTGTCAATTCATCCTTGCTCAGTTCTCCTGCGATTCTACCCTCATTAAGTACATAGGTCCTGTCACAGGTACCAATGATTTCCGGCATCTCAGAGGAGATGACTATCACGGCCTTGCCTGCCTTAGCAAGTTCATTGATGACACAGTAAATCTCATACTTAGCGCCTACATCGATACCACGTGTAGGCTCATCCAGAATCAGCACATCCGGCTGTGTCAGCATCCACTTTGCCAGGACAACCTTCTGCTGGTTTCCTCCCGACAAAGAGCCCACAACCTGCTCGATGGAATTTGCCTTGACGTTGATTCTCTTCTTATATTCTTCCGCTGCCACAATCTCATCATTGCTGTTGATGACACCATGTTTGGAGAAAAACTTCGGACGCGCAGCGATCGTCATATTCTCCTTGATCTCACCGATCAGATTCAGACCGTAAACTTTTCTGTCCTCCGAAACATAGGCGAGTTTACTGTTAATAGCATCCTTGACATTGTGCATATGTACTTCCTGCCCGTTAATCTTGACGGTTCCGGAAATCTTCTGCCCATAACTGTGTCCGAATACGCTCATGGCAAACTCTGTACGCCCAGCACCCATCAGCCCTGCAAGCCCTACAACCTCGCCCGCTTTCACACTGATACTAATATCTTTTAAAACCTGACGGTTCTCGTCATCAGGATGATACACATTCCAATCCTTGACCTCAAAAATGGTATCCCCTATGGTAACACCTTCTCTTACCGGATAACGGTTGGTCATCTCACGTCCTACCATGCCCTTGATAACACGGTCTTCCGTATAGTCATCCACACCCTTAACCAATGTCTCTATCGTCTTACCATCACGGATGATCGTAACCGCATCAGATACATATTCAATCTCGTTCAACTTATGGGAAATGATGATACAGGTAATGCCCTGTTTCTTCAGTTCCAACATAATATCAAGAAGTTTCTTACTTTCTTCATCATTTAAAGCCGCTGTAGGCTCATCCAGAATCAGAAGTTCAACCTTCTTTGCCATCGCCTTGGCAATCTCGATCAGCTGCTGTTTGCCGACACCGAGCGAATTAACAGGAACATTTACATCCTCATGTTCCAGACCCACCCGTGCGAGCATCTCCTGCGCACGCTGTCTCGTCTTAGTCCAGTCAATCACGCCCTTGGCTGCCAACTGCTCATTACCGATAAATACATTCTCCGCTATAGAAAGCAGAGGACTGAGCGCCAGCTCCTGATGGATGATAACAATGCCCTTGGCTTCACTGTCTCTCAGGTTATGAAACTTACAGGTTTCTCCCTTGTATACGACATCACCGGAATACGTCCCAAAGGGATATACGCCTGACAATACATTCATCAGTGTGGATTTTCCGGCTCCGTTTTCTCCGCACAGAGCATGAATCTCACCGCGCTTCACCTTCAGATTGACATCATCCAGCGCTCTAACGCCCGAAAACTCTTTGATAATGTGATTCATTTCCAAGATGTAATCTGACATTCCCCCAACTCCTTTTCTCTAAATTTGCTGCAGCTACCCCATCTAAGTTATAGTCACAGTTGTTCTCATATAAAATGGAAAGTATATACAAAACATATTTCTTTAAAAAAGGGGGCGGCAACATACTTGTGCCACCCCATTTCATACTTATTCAGCAGATTACTCAGCTAACTGCTCTGCTGTATAGTAACCACCTTTTACAATGATTTCTTCGTAGTTATCTTTGTCAACCGCTACCGGTGTACACAGATAAGAAGGAACTACAATCTTACCATTGTTGTACTGCTCAGTATCGTTAATCTCAGGTTCTGCACCCTCAAGCACTGCCTGCACCATGGTTACACACTTCTCAGCTAAGAGACGTGTATCTTTGTAGATAGACATTGTCTGCTTACCGGAGATGATGTTCTTGGTAGCCATAAGCTCTGCATCCTGTCCTGTGATCAGCGGCCAGTTAGCCTCTGTGTAGCCTGCGCCCTCTAAAGCTGCCTTACAGCCATATGCGAAACCGTCAAATGCTGTTGCACAGATATCAAGATCTTCGTCTGCATAGAAACCTGTCAGATAGTTCTCACAGTTCTGCTGTGCTGTCTCCTGGGACCATCTTAAGATACATGTGTCATCAAAAGATGTTCTGCCAGACTTACAAATCAATGTACCATTGTCCAAGTACGGCTGAAGAACTTCCATCAGTCCATCGTATAACATATGAGCGTTGTTATCATCAGGAGAACCCATGAAGAACTCAATTGTGAAAGTCTCGCTTGTGTTAGCAAGATCCTTCTTCTCTTCAATGTACTTACCAATCGCTGTACCAACACCCTTGTTATCAAAGGTTGCATAGTAAGATACTGCATCTGTATCCATCAGCAGACGGTCATATGCAATGATCGGAATACCAGCTTCCTTAGCCTGCGCCTCAACGTTTACAAGTGCGCCGGAGTCAATAGATGCGATAACCAGACAGTTAACGCCGGATGCGATCATGTTCTCAATCTGAGAAACCTGCATCTGTACATCATCCTCAGCATACTGAAGATCTACTTCATAACCAAGCTCCTCTAACCGTTTTTTCATGTTATCGCCATCGTTAATCCATCTCTCGGAAGACTGTGTAGGCATTGCCACACCAACCTTCTTGCCGCCTGTTGCTGCGGATGCCTCTGTTGTTGCAGGTGCTGCATCACCGCCGCATCCAACCAGCAGAGTAGCTACCATTGCTACACTGAGTAATGCGCCTAATACTTTCTTTTTCATACTTTTCCTCCTTAAAATTTTGTCTGATACAGACAAGTTGTATTCACTCCGCGTCAAGTTGTACTATGTGTGCACATTGCTCATTTTCATAAGTTATCATCTTCCTTCCCGTCATCGATTTCGGAAGATTTAACGAAAAAAATGAGCGTAACAAAACTTCCTGTATGCAAGTTGTTGTGCTCATTTGTGTCGCCCTTGCGCGAAACTATATACATTATATATAGATACATGAAGGGAGTCAAGTATTATTTTATATTCCATGTACATTTGAGCAAAGTTGTATTAATACAACTTTGCTCAAATTATCCTTCTAGTGTGCGGAACATTCATCTACTAATCCTCATCCTCTTCACTGCCATCGTCATAGTCCTTCGTAATCAGCTTGTAGGCCGATGTGGCCAGTATCAATCCCCCGCCTATTACAAATATAATAATAGCCGCGAGCGACAACATCTGGTTAGAAGCCGTCCCATAATCCTTAATCAGTCCATATGCCAGATACAACACATAGGCCGATACGAGCACACGTAATAATAATGTAACCTTGTTTACCCTTTTCGTAACCGTAGTCCTCTCTTTCCCTGATCGTCTGTCAAATAAAAATCTCAGACATCCGCTTTCTCTGTCATTTTCTCATTCTATCAGAAATACTTTTGTATAGCAATCAATTCATTCTAAAGGATAAAGCATCCTTTCTTATAAGGCTCCCTTCGCTTTACCATTGGGATAGATTCGTTCCATTCTCTCATCGTCAAAGTATTCATCCATGGACTGTTCCCACTTATGTATCGGAGATTTCCCCGCTGCCCGCGTATCATAGCGAACTAAAGCCAGCACAGAAATCAGGATATTGAACGCCATAAACAACATCAGAAGCATGGTCGGAATCTGTCCGGTCTTGTGTAAAATAAAAGCGATCAGACGTGAAACATTCGGATACAGCCCTTTGATCCACACCACGGCCGCAATCCCCCAGAAAAAACAGTACAAAAGATTGATCCGGCCGCCCAGATTAAACGGCATGGCGCTGTAATCCCAGAAAACTTTACCAAACACAATCTCCGTAAAGACACTGCAAATATATTCATAGGCGCCGCCCAGAAAAAAGCCCACCCAGAAGATATGACGGTCCTGTCTGTCCCTGTCCTTATACAAGAGCATGGTTGCCAGCGCGATTGCCAGTCCCCACACAACGCTGAACGGGCCCCACACCAGGCTGCTCCTGCTCATCCAGACCCCTGATGTGATTCGGCAGAACAGCGTCTCCACGATATCTCCCGCCAAAGCCCCGATCACAAACATCCAGAATATCTGCACGAAACCACAGGACTCCGTGCTCTTCTCCTCCGCCTTATCCTGTAAAACACAGGGGTATGATCTGCCGATCCTTCTGTCCACATATCCTGCGACCCTTGCGGTAAGCCGATAAGTAACTCTTTGCAGTCTGTGATTCCAGAAAAGAAGACGAGGCAGTTTTTCTTCCACATGCCAGACCGCCAGCAATGTACCCGCAAAATCTACAAACCCTACTGCAATAAGTCCCCAGACCACAACCTTTCTGGCAATCCCCGGCAGCAGATCATATATGCCCAACAAAATGCCGTTTCCATAGCGCACTGCCAGAAATCCCAGAACGCCCCACAACAAGGAGTACTGCAGGCAGATATAACCATCAAAGTTTCCTGTCTTGCCGGAATAATCCCACCACTTTTTGCGCTTAATCCGCTCTAAAGTCTTACCGGCAAACCACTGCACGGCAGTGGCCACCGTCATACTGCCGGCAAACAGGAAAAAAGCATCTTGTCTCAACTCCTGTAAAAACACCGTCAGCAGGACACTGGTAAGACCATAGAGAAAGCAAAAAGGCCCCGATAAAAACCCCCGGTTTCTAAAGTTTCTTTCCTTGATGGTAGTAACTACCGTTTCCACAAGCCATGCCAGAAAGGAGTAGCCAAAAAACAGCATGGACAATTCGTAAAATGTGTAATTCATGTTTCCTCATTCCTATTATGTTCGTTCCTACTATACCGTCACATGGCTCGTTGCTCACGGGAATAAATCTAATCAATAACCATACCGCCTTCTATATTTAAAGAGCATAACGGCAGACAGGACAAGGGCCATCAATTCCGCTGCCGGTGTTGCCAGCCAAATGCCGTTCACACCCAGTAAAAGCGGCAGTACGATCATAGTGACCAGCATAAACACAAACGATCTGGAAAACGCCAGAACGGCCGAGACCACACCATTGGAGAGCGCGGTGAACATTCCACTGGCAAAAATATTGAAGCCGATAAAGAATAAGGCGATCGTACAGATCCTGTTCCCGGTCACCGCCAGATCATACACCGGATTATCCGGGCGGGCAAAGATGGATACCAAAGGCCTGGTCATGATGAAGGATAATACCACCGTCACCACCGAAATCACTGCAATCACACGCATGCTGACCGCTACCAGCTTCTTTAACTTCTCATGGTTCTGTTCCCCATAATAATAACTGAGCATAGGTGCCACACCATAAGAATACCCTGTATACAAAGAACTTGCAAACATAAGTACATACATGATAATCGTGACTGCTGCCACGCCGTCCTCTCCCACATAATGAAGCATAGTCCAGTTGAACATCATGGTGATGATACCCGTGACAAGCGCCGTGGCCATCTCGGAACATCCGTTGGTGGCAGCATTCATAAGGACTCTCATTCGGCACACCGGTTTCTTAAAATGCAGCAGACTCTTTTTGCGGCTAAAAACCACCAACCCCACAACGGCTGTCACTGAATATCCCAGACCTGTTGCAATTGCTGCTCCACTGATTCCCATATGAAAACCTGCAATAAACACCCAGTCAAGCACCATGTTCAGGACGCCGCCGGTCACCGAACAGACCAGGGACAGCGTAGCCTTCTCACTGGCAATCATATACAGCGTGAAATTATTCATCAACAGAATGGGTACCGTAAACAAAAGGTAACGGCTCAAATACTCCACACAGTATCCGGCTACATCTGCAGAAAGATTCATCCCTGCAAATATACGATCCATCAACAGATAGCCTAACAGGCACATCACAAATCCCACAAAAACGTTCACCAGAATCAGGAAGGTAAAGTCCTCCTTGGCTTCTTCCCTTTTCTGCTCTCCCATCTTCTTCATGATCACTGCACTCCCGCCGGTGGCAAGCATCGTGGAAATAGCTGTCACAAGCTGAATGATCGGCGCTGTCAGGTTAATGGCTGACAGTGCGCTGGTTCCAATCAGATTGGATACGAACAGACCGTCCACCATGGTATAAAAGGACATAAACACCGTCATCGCAATCGTGGGAACTGCAAATTGCAAAATATTTTTCAGGGTTACAGGTTTTACATATACATTTGAGTCTTCCATACTTTTCCTCCATTCCGAAACACCTCACGCCGGGATTACAAGTCCCTTGGCGAAATTTCTCTTCTTCTGTCTTCTTCATGGAGAATCATATACCGTACAGTAACTGTATGGTCAAGTCTTTTTATAATTTTCTTGCATTCTACTTAAAAGTAGCTTATGATGGAACAAGAACAGGTGCCCGTAAGGGAGAATAGGGAAGTAAGTTACACTTCACGGTCACGCCGCTGTATGGGAGGAGTGCAGATCAATATGCCACTGGGAAACCGGGAAGGCGCATCTGTGCCGGGATACCTTAGTCAGAATACCTGCCTGTTTGGGTAAGATCATGTGTTACGAGGGATGACAGCATGATGATAGCTTAGTTCAGGCTGCCCGAAATTTCCCGGCAGCCTTTTTTATTGTATTGCACTTATACAAATCGCTATTTTCATACTGCCGTCTTGCATCAAGATGGGAGGAACTTATGAAAAAAGAACAGAAAAACATCAAACGCTCAATCTTTGCCATCGCCGCACTGCTCATCGTTATCGCTGCGCTGTTTGGCGTCTATCAGTTCACAAGAGGCTCTGTCACACAGGGAGCGAAAAGCATCACCGTTGACGTAATACACAAAGACGGCTCACAGAAAACTTTTAACTACCATACAGACAGAGAATACCTCGGGGAAGTGCTTACCGATGAAGAACTCGTCTCAGGAGATATCGGCGCTTATGGCATGTTTATCACCACCGTAGACGGTGAGACTGCAGACGATACCAATCAGGAATGGTGGTGTATCACTAAGGGCAACGAACAACTTAATACATCTGCAGACCAGACACCCATCGCAGATGGCGATAACTATGAATTGACCCTTACGGTTGGATATTGATAACCATGCAGACACAAAAGAACAGTCATGTTAACAAAACGATTCAACTTGTCACCATGGGAGCGCTCAGCGCCATTTTGCTGGCGGGACAGCTTGGACTGGCATTTCTCCCTAATATTGAGGTAGTCAGCACCCTGATCATCCTGTATACTCTGACCTACAAAAAACTCGTCTTTCCAGTGATTTTTACCTTTGTTCTTCTGGAGGGAATGGTATTCGGGTTCGGTATCTGGTGGATCAGTTATCTGTATATCTGGAATATTCTGGCGCTCATTGTGCTGGTATTGCAGAAAATTGACTCGGCTCTACTCTGGGCTGTAATCTCCGGTGCATTCGGTCTGTTGTTTGGCGCTCTGTGCGCTATACCATACCTGATCACCGGTGGCCCCGGGGCCGCCATTGCCTACTGGAGCGCCGGGATTCCCTATGACATTCTCCACTGTGGCGGCAATTTTGTACTCACGCTGATTTTGTTTAGACCATTGCTTCGTCTGTTAAAATATTTGCAGACCGCCCTGCAGCAGAATCAGGAGATTTAAAAAAGAAAATAATATAACCCTTATATATACTATGAAATTGCCTTGCTCATAAACATCTCCATCGGCTGCTCATACCCCGAAACATCGATGACAAACCCACCGCAGTCCCGATAGCCCAGCTTCCTATAGAAATGCTGGGCGCCTTCGTCCACCTGGGTGGAAGTAAGGATCATGCCATATCCCTGGGATTTCATATCCGCTTCCCAATATGCCATAAGACTTCTGCCATATCCCCTGCCCCGATATCTTTCGTCCACAAAAAGCATGGTACAAAAGGGAGTATTATCCCAGAAAAGATTATATCTCAACAAACCGACCGGCTTCCCATCCGCCATGATGGTATAACCTCTTTTATCCCGGACTTTATTTACAAATTCTGATTGTGGTAAGTGGCTGTCCAGACTGTACCAAAACTCTTTATCTTCCACCTGCACATATCTGATATCTGTCATAATTGCTGACTCCCGTGCTATTTACTCTTTCATTTCTCAAATCACTACTTGCCTTCCGCTTCTTCTTGCGCATCCTCCTCTGTATCCTCTTCCAGAACAACGGATGCAAATTTGGCCATCAAGGGAATATACGTGGCTGCAAAAACAGCTACGGCTGCTATTCCTACTGGTTTCCGGTTCTTTTCCGGTATGTGGATGCCAACCAGAACACCCATTGCAAAGAGGCAAAATTTGAGAAGTGCTAACTCTTTCCAGGTGCTTTGCCTGATGTACTTGTCTGCGTAATTAAATAATTGCTTCATAGTTATACCCTCCCTTTTCCAAAGCCAACATTATCCTATGGTTATATCATAGCATGACCGGCCTCGCTTTCATAGCAAATCTTTAGTCTTCTACCTAAGCAATGACTTTCAACATCAGGTCAGGATCCCGATGGCGTTTATCTGTTTTTTTGCTGTTAAAAGTATATCAAAAAAGGAGAACCCCGCAGGGCTCTCCCTCAGTCTCAGGCATCTCAAGTTTCTGAAACCTTATCCACAGATTAAAGCATGCAAACACCCAAACCTACACAGCCTTCTCCTTCCACTTCCCTTTCTGATAGAATAAGTAGGTAATCAGTGCGCCCAGAATCCAGGAAACTAACAGAGAGATAAAAATACACTCCTGTCTGCCATTAGGAAGCTGCGGTGTTCTGGTAAGATAGGAAATGCCATAGGCAATTGGCACCCGGATAAAGATGGTAGTAGCTATGGAGATCCACATGGGCGTCATCGTATCTCCTGCGCCGCGCATCACACCCGACAGACTCTGTGTAACCGCCATGGCAATATATCCCACTGCCAGGATTCCCATCATATTCCGGCTCAAATCCACCAGTTCCGGCGTCTTAGTAAAAATTCCCATCAGGAATTTGCCAAACAATAGAATCAGTCCTGTAATCACAGCAGAAATGACCACTGCGATCAGTGTGCCCTGCTTAGCGCCGGTCTCCACTCTTTCATCCTGTCTGGCTCCCACGTTCTGTCCGGCGTAAGTAGTCATTGCCGTTCCAAAGGAAAAGTTCGGCATCATGGCAAAACCATCCACGCGCATAACAATTACATTCGCGGCAATAAACATTTCTCCAAAGCTGTTGGTCAGCGACTGCACCACGATCATAGCCATGGAAAGAATGGCCTGAGTGATACCGGAAGGCAGCCCCAGACGGATGATCATGCCACTGTATCTCTTCTGTATCTTGAGATATGTTTTCCGCATATCAAAATATTCTTTCATTTTCATCAGCCGAAGCAGGCATAACAGCGCCGAGATGAACTGTGCTATTACCGTTGCCAATGCCACGCCGTTAACACCCATACCAAGTCTGGCCACAAACACAAGATCCAATACAATATTGATTACGGTAGACACAAGCAGATAAGCCAGGGCGGACATAGAATCCCCCAGTCCACGAAGGACACCGCTCAATATATTATAATAAGCCAGACCTGCCGAGCCGATAAAGAGAATCAAAAGATAGGAATGACACCAGTCTATGATCGACTCCGGCGTATCCAGCAGTTCCAGAAGCGGTCTCGCTACCAGGGAAGCAGCTATCATCACAAAAAGGGTGGCAATCGCCGTAAGCGTAATGCAGTTGCCGATGGTCACCGATAACTTTTCCCGTTCTCTGGCCCCAAAATATTGGGACACCATGATACCCGCGCCCACACTGATGCCCACAAACAGAACGATCAAAAGATTTAAGATTGGCCCCGCACTTCCAACCGCCGCCAACGCGTTATCACCCACATAATTTCCAACCACTACGCTGTCTACCGTATTATAAAGCTGCTGTGCTATATTTCCCACCAACATGGGAACTGCAAAAAGAATAATCTTTTTCCAGGGCGAACCCTCCGTCATATCTACAGGCTCGAGAAATTTTCTGATAAGTTCCATATTATACCCCACCCTGTTTCTTTTTCTGTCTTTTATCCTCATACATCATCTTATCTGCCACATCCCGGAACTCTTCATCTTCCAGAGAACAATAACCAATGGCATAGCTGATCGGGACAGCGCTGGACTTATTATAGTCGCTGCACCGTTCCTCCAGTTTTTTCATAAACTTACCTGCATCTTTGCCATACAGGACTGCGAACTCGTCTCCGCCTTGTCTGTAAGCTCTGCCGTCCTCTCCCACCGCATCCGTCAGCAGACATGCAAAACCTTGTAATAATCTATCTCCTGCCGAATGTCCGATTGTATCATTGGTCAACTTTAAATCATTTAAATCCGCTATAAAATAGTATATATTCTCTTTTTCCTGCTGCTTGATCAAGTCTCGTTCCAAAGCATTTCGGTTATGGATATTCGTCAGGTAGTCGATATATGCCAGACGGCTGCCCACCTCGGAACAAAATGCCAGAATATTACGCATACAACTATATTTGGTGGAAACAGCATCTCCCGTCAGGATTTTTGTTTCAATATCTATGGCATCCTTTCCATATTTGTTCTCCACACTTTTCTTGATCCGATCCAATACCGACTGTGCCTTCTCCGGGGCATTGCCGATAAATACCACACCATTTTCTCCTACTCTGTATCCATGCAGTCGATATTGTTTTATTTCTTTATGTATATCGTTCAGGATACAAACATCCTGTTTCCAATCCAGATTGTTCTCCATCTTACAAAAGCAGAGAACTGCTATGACCAGCGTCTGTCTGTCAAAGGCAAATTCATCCAGCACTTTTTCAAATGAATACTGATTGAATAATGTTGTATTTTCATCCACATATTTTTCCGTATTTTCATTGCTGAGTATCAGTCCCAGAAGAATCAATGTGGAGCAGACTACCACCACTAATGTTTCCGGGATCAGCATTTGGATCAACGCCGTAATGATATAGAGCGGCACTGCAAGAACGATTGCCAGTCTCTTTTCTCTATCCATAATCTTCCAATAACGGAGACAGTAATACAAAATCAAAACCAGATAAACCACCAGACTGCCATACAGCGCATAAGCCTTTGGTCCCAGGGAATAATCTGTTGTCTTTCCATGGACATAGGTTATCGGCAGCACCAAAATCCCCAAAGTAGACAGGATGACCGGCAGACTCTGTATGATTCTCACTGTTTTGGAAAAATGCAGAGTCGTTTCCAGATAACTCCTCATGTATATAAACAGCAGATAAATAAATCCCAATATGGACAGCAAATAGATGATATGCGCAATCAGATTCACCGGTTCAGGAACCACATCCCTGCGGTTCACTGTACAGATCGTAATCATATCAAATGTTGAATTCAACAATGCAACAGCAATAAGCCACTGAAATATCTTAGTGGGTCTGATCGGGATATGTGGCTTGCTGTAATAAAACAAAGTCATATATATCATAAATAAAAGACATGCTACAGATGTCTTAACAAGCACCAGCATATACTTAATTCCTTTCTATGAAATAAATCGCTGAGTCTGCGCCCATTATAACATAGACAAAGAATAAAGAAAAGTGGTGTTACTTGTCTGTTACATGTCTTTATAACTTCTAATCCTTTATCGAAACCATGCCTTCATCGTATCAAGGACTCTGACCAATTCTTCCTCCGATATGATATAGGGAACCATAGCGTACATACAGTTTAGGAATGGACGGCTGAATACCCCGCGCTCATAGGCAAACTGCTGATACCCCTGCAGGGCAGCGGCCTCTTTTACCTCTACACATACACATCCTCCCATAATCCTGACTTCCTGAATCCTTTCGTCTGTAAATCCTTCCATCTCGTGTTTCGTGATCGCTTCAATCCGGCGGATCTTGGTCATATAGTCCTCATCTTCAAAAAGTTCTATGGATTTAAGCGCCACACTGCACGCCAGCGCGTTTCCCATAAAAGTCGGGCCATGCATCAGCGCCTTGTCCGGATCGTCACTGTAGAAACCGTGGTATACTTTGCGGTTCGCCACCGTGACCGCATGACCAATATAGCCGCCTGTCAGAGCCTTGCCCAGCACCAGGATATCCGGCTGTACCAGATCCGCCACAAAACGATTGCCCGTACGGCCAAACCCTGTGGCCACCTCATCAAAGATAAGCAGCACACCATAGCGGTCACAAAGTTCCCTGGCCTTTACCAGAAAGGAAATATCATACATCCGCATCCCGCCTGCTCCCTGTAGCAGCGGTTCCACGATAAAGCAGTTCAATTCTTGATGATAATTTTCAAAGGCCTGTTCCAATGCCGGAATCTGCGTGGGAATGTGTATCACATTTTTCTTCTTCCCGTATGCCTCCAGAATGAAATGATAGTCCTCATCATCTCCCACCTCCATGGTCTTAAACGTATCGCCGTGGTATGCGTGGGTCAGAGAAAGTACCTTCGTTCGTTCCATCTCTCCACGGTTTACATAATATTGAAGCGCCATCTTCAAGGCCACTTCCACCGCCACACTCCCGGAGTCCGAAAAGAAACAGTAATCCAAATCTCCCGGCAGGAAGTCCTTTAATTTGTCAGCAAGTTTCTGCACCGGTTCATGGGTCAATCCCCCCAGCATCACATGACTAAAGTGATCCGCCTGAGACTTGATCGCCTCTGTGAGAACAGGATGCCTGTACCCATGGATCACGCTCCACCAGGAAGAGATGGAGTCTATCATCTCCTGCTCCGAGGTCTTAAGATATACCCCCTCGGCATCTATGATTTTATATGGCTCTTTCATTGTCTTCATCTGTTGATACGGATACCAGATCATAATCACTCATCTCCTTTGGCACATGTTTCATACAATGCAGTCAGCTTATCTATCGGAATATCCAGTTCCCCGCCGCCATCTTGCACACAGGCAATTACCGGCAGTTTTGTCCTGTACTCACACATGCGCAGATTGTCTTCTTCCATCCTGTCACCTGGGTGAAAATGGTTGAAAATGATTCCTTTGACAGGAAGCTCTTTCATCCTCATATATTCCACGGTCAGTACCACGCTGTTGATGGTGCCAAGCCCCGCATCCGCCACAATGAGGCTGGATAATCCCAGCTGCCTGACCACATCCTCCAGCCACAGTTCCCGTTCGTCAAAACAGATGGGACACAGGATGCCGCCGCTCCCCTCCATGGTCACATAATCGTACTTCTGGCAGACGGCATCGAAGCCCTTGACCACTTCTTCCAGGATCACAGGATTTCCTTCTATCCGCGAAGCCAGATGAGGAGATACCGCCGTCTCATAAATATACGGACACATCTGTTCCACGGGCTGATCAATACCCGATACTGTCTTTACGTGCAGTGCATCTCCCGGAATCAACCTGCCTTCTCTGGTTCGTTCATTTCCGCTCATGGCCGCCTTATAGTAAGCGGCATTGATACCATTTTCCTTTAGCTTCTTTACGAGCAGACCGGTCACAAAGGTCTTACCCACATCCGTCCCCGTTCCGGTAATAAAAATCTTCTTAGCCATTGCAGCATTTCACCTCGAATCCTAACGTATGTATGAGTTCCATATCTGTCTCCACCGTGATTCCGGCCGTTGTCAGCATATCCCCAGAAATGGCCGCATTGGCTCCGCTTAAGAAACAGGCTTCTCCCTTATCTCCCACCAGTCCCCTGCCGCCAGCCAGCCTGACAGAAGCATCCGGAATCAGGAATCGAAACAGCGCTACGCATCGGCATGCTTCCTCATTGGTCAAGGGTTTCCTCTTTTCATAAGGCGTTCCCGGAATCGGATTTAAGAGGTTCACCGGGATTGACTTCACCCCCAGTTCCCTGGCCGTCAGCACCATATCGATTCGATCTTCCATAGTTTCCCCCAGCCCCAGAATCCCGCCGGAGCAGATGGACAGTCCTGCCCGCTTTGCGGCCTTCAGTGTCTCTATCTTTTCTTCATAGGTATGTGTTGTACAGACAGATGGAAAATACCGGGCTGAAGATTCCAGATTACAGTGTACTCTGGATGCCCCCGCCGCTTTGATCTTACGAAACTGTGACTCCTCCAACAGGCCAAAAGACACACACACCTCTATGGATGTTTCTTCCTTTATCCTGCGGATGCTTTCACACACCTGCTCTACCTCTTTCTCAGAAAGGAGCTTGCCGGACGTGACAATGGAATAACGCAGGACCCCCTGCTTCTCATTATGCCTGGCTCCTGCCACCAGTTCTTCTGTGGAGAGTAAAGGATAACTCTCCTCACAAGCCGTATGATAATGTGCGCTCTGTGCACAGTACTTACAGTCTTCAGAACATCTGCCGCACTTGCCGTTGACGATCGTGCAGATATCAAATCCATCTCCGCATCTTGTCTTGCGGATCTCGTTTGCAGCCGCCTGCAATTCGGCTAATGGCTCTTCCGCAAGCTGCAAAGCCTCCTGTCTGGTAATTTCTTCTCCCCGCAGTACTTTCTCTTTCATTTCCGATACAAAACTCATTTCCGTCCCTCCATGATTTCATTTCGCAATATCTATAATCTATGCAGAAGATACCCCTGTTTGAAGCCTCTCTTGCATGAGAAGAATATCTACATTCTGGCAATCACCGGCCTGATCCGCTTCGTCAGGACTGTCGCCACAAAGCACAAACAGATATCCCCCGGCACCACCAGCAGGAAACAGTACAGAATCAACGGCCACAGTCCGATCGGCGTATGGATCACATAGTTACAGATAATATAGTAATATACCATCCCTATCCCATAGACGATGGCCAGCCCGATGAAACTTGCGGCAAGTATTCTGCCAAAAGACAGTCTCTCCAGATTCTCCGTCATCCTGCCGGTCACATAGGCCGCCAGAATAAACCCCAGAATATAACCAAAGCTTGGTTTCAACACATACCAGAAACCACCGCCTTCCGCAAAGATGGGCAGTCCCGCCAGACCCAGAAATGCATAAGCGCCCATACTGACAGCCCCCAGCCTGGCGCCTAATAGAAGTCCTGCCAGAATCGTAAATAGAAACTGCAGGGTAAAGGGAACTACCGGAATCGGTATCTTGATAAAGGCGCCTACTGCTGTCAACGCCGTGAAAAGACTACATATAGCCATTTTATAAATCCTGCTCTTTTGCTTCATTTGACCTCCGTTCCGGAACTTTTTACTGAAAAGTTCTCCCTACAGTTTCTTCCTGATAACTTATCCGCTTATTAAGTTAACAAAAACAAAAGGTATTGTCAACCCGTTTGTTAAAACAGTTGACAATACCTTTCCTATAAACAATATACTTTCTACCGGACAACCTTTTCCGGCAGACAATTCCATAAAATATTCACTTACTCCTTGTTCATATTCTTGATCACGAACAAAGCAGCTACCAGAAGTACAACACCCACCGGCAGGGATATCCATGCGCTCTGCGCAAAGCCGGCCACAATATATGTCACAAACGAGATACCGGCAACTACAATGACATACGGCAGCTGTGTGGACACATGGTTGACATGGTCACACTGCGCACCTGCAGACGCCATGATCGTGGTATCGGAAATCGGTGAACAGTGATCGCCGCACACCGCGCCCGCCATACATGCAGAGATAGAGATAATCATCAGCTGCGGATTGCTGTTCAGAAATACATTTACTACAATCGGAATCAGAATACCGAAAGTTCCCCAGGAAGTACCCGTAGAAAATGCCAGGAAACATGCCACCAGGAAAATGATCGCCGGCAGGAAATTCATGAAACCGCCTGCACTCTTCTGTACCGCATCCGCCACAAAGACTGCCGCTCCCAGAGAATCCGTCATGGCTTTTAATGTCCAGGCAAAAGTAAGAATCAGGATAGCCGGCACCATGGCCTTGAAACCATCCGGCAGACATTTCATGCAGTCCGTAAAACTTAAGACTCTTCTGATCAGATAGATGATAATCGTCAAAATCATTGCACAGATACTGCCAAGCGCAAGTCCCACGGAAGCATCGGAGTTTGAGAAAGCTTCCACAAAACCCGCACCCTCAAAGAATCCGCCGGTATAGATCATGCCGATCACACAGCATATGATCAACGTAATGATCGGAATCAACAGATCAATCACTTTCCCTTTGGGGTTCACAACCTCTTCTTCCTTCGGCTGAGCACCCTTCTTAGCGGAAAACAAATCTCCCTTAAGGGCATTAGCCTCGTGAGCCTTCATCGGTCCGAAGTCCACATTCATCACTACCAGTGCGATCATCATGACAATGGTCAAAATCGCATAGAAATTATAGGGAATAGCGCGGATAAAAATGGAGAAACCATCCTCTCCTTCCACAAAACCCGACACCGCCGCCGCCCAAGATGAAATCGGTGCAATGATGCAGACAGGCGCCGCCGTGGCATCGATCAAATACGCCAGCTTGGCTCTGGAAACCTTGTGCTCATCCGTAACAGGCTTCATCACACTTCCCACGGTAAGACAGTTAAAATAGTCATCAATAAAAATCAGAACCCCAAGTGCCACGGTAGCAAGCTGTGCCCCGGCCCTTGTCTTAATCTTCTCCTTGGCATAATGCCCGAAAGCCGCAGATCCGCCGGCCCGGTTCATCAGGCTCACCATAGCTCCCAATATCACCAGGAATATCAGGATACCCACGTTGTAGCTGTCAGACAATACGGCCACAAAACCATTGTTAAAAATGTGCGTCAATGTTCCCTCAAAAGAGAACCCGGAATAAAACAATCCACCCACCAAAATACCGATAAACAGGGAACTGTAGACTTCCTTCGTGATCAGCGCCAGCACAATCGCTACGATAGGCGGAACCAGCGCCCAAAAAGTAGCGTACATGGCAGACGTGTACTCTGCCTCCCCTTCTGTTGCAAATGCGGTGATCGGCAAAAGCGCCATGCACAGAATCAGCAATCCGATCCCCCGTAACAGTTTTTTCTTTTTCATTGTCCTTCTCCGTTCTTTTGTTGTTTTTACTTGTTACTTAAATTGCATACAGACAAATAGACTTTTAATGGGATGTATCCACAACTACAATACTGGAATCCCCCAATTTTGCCTGCTCTATCACAGCAGCGGCAAGTTTCTGAAAGGAACCGTAAGAAGAAGTTGCACCAGTCAGAGCATCTATCTTCTCCTCTCCCTGTCCCTCTAAAAGCTGACCGGCATAATAGCGGGTATATTCGTTCGGATAAGTGCCATTGGCATGCAACATCGTCTGCATATATGCATTATCCCAACTCTTGATAAATCCACTGGCGTTCTCCGCATTATACTCTACTGAAACAATGCTCCCGCCTTTGACCATAATCGTGATATATTCTTTCCATCCATGACTGAATTCAGAAGCCTGCGCGGTATAATAACCATCCTGAAGCCCTGTCTGCTCACCACAGGCTGTCAATGACAACATAAATACCAAAATCAATACTATACTCAATATCCGTTTCATCTGTCATATCCCTCCTTCAAAGCAAATTTCCCCACCTGTGCCTGAAGTTCTTCGGCTTCCTTCGCCAGCAAGCCACTGGACTGACTTGTTCCGCCTGCATTTTGCAGATTCCGATCTGCAATGTTAGAAATAGTTGCAATTCTCTCCTCTATACTGGTCAATGCACTCTCCTGCCCCTGTACTGCTTCCACCAGCTGGCCTGAAATTTCACTGATCTCAGTGGAAACACTGTAAATAGCCTTGAGTGATTCAGCCGTACTCACATTGAGTTCCACACCCGTCTGAATAACGGCTCTGGTATTTGCCACGATTTCCACCGCACTTTGGGCTGCCTGTGCGCTCTTGCCCGCCAGATCCTTGACCTCTTCCGCCACAACGGCAAACCCTTTGCCTGCGCTCCCCGCATGAGCTGCCTCCACAGAAGCGTTCAGCGCCAGTATACTGGTCTGGAAAGCAATATCATCAATCGCCTTGGCGATGGATGTGATCTCCTGCGCATTAGAACTGATATCATGCATGGCATTGGAGAGCGCCTCCATCTGGGTATTCGCTTCCTGTACCCTTCTGGTAATCTCCCCTGTCATAGTCTGCGTCTGATCACTGCTCTTCGTAACGCCGGCAAGCTGTTCTTTGACATGCGCCACCTCATCAACCAACGCTTCGGTTGCCTGATTCTGCTCTAAAGATGCCTGATGCAGCTGCCCGGACTGTCCGCTCAGTTCTTCAGCCATACTGGCAAGCCGGGTCGCTGCTGCCCGAAAGCCTAATATCGTCTCATTCATGGATTGCAAAATGGTGCCAAGGCTGTTCTGAATCAGCGTAAAATCTCCTTTATATTCCACCTGTGGCTCAATTTGCAGGTTGCCGTTGGCAACTCCATTTAATACCTGCCTGATATCTGATATGTACCGATTAACACTCTCCACTGTATCAGCCAATGTTCTGGTCATGACCTCCAACTCATCTCCCGACCGGATATTGGCCACTTCCGTATGCAAATCTCCATCAGAGAGAGAAATCATCCTGCTCGTCACATTCTTAACCGGCTTGGAAATCGACCTTGCCATACGGAGAATTAACACAACGGAAATCAACAGCATCATCAGGGTACACACCCATGCCACTGCCATTGCCCCTTCAATCAGTCCATTATAATCTGACTTTGGCACCTGAATGACCAAAGCCCACTGCGTGCCGCGAATGGGAGAAAAGGCTACTAACATCTGTTGGCCGTCAATGACAAATTCCGTAGCTCCCGTCTCTCCTGTCGTCACACTTTTAATCGCTTCCTCATTGCCCCCGCTTAGCTGGAGCAGATTGCTTCCAGATGTAATCTTTGACTGATCCGGATGCCCTGTAACGATACCTTCACGGTTCACCATATAAGCCACACCATGCTTGCCCAGATTGATACTGCTTAACACATCATTCAGTGTATCATACTTATAGACACCGACCACATAAAAAGTTGTCTCGCCGTCCTCTTTTACCGGCATACCCATGGTGATGCCAAGCCCTTCTTGAGAAATCGTACTGGTATGGGTCGTCAGATTATCCGTTTCCTGCAAAAGCGCCAGAAAGTCACTGTCCAGACTTTCCGCCGCACCACCCGTTTCCTGAACCAGACTGCCATTCAGATCATACAGGCCAATCGATTGAAATTCATATATTTCAGCCGCCTCTGTCAACACAGCTGCCCAGCTATCCATTGCCGCAGCGGCGTCAGACGTCTCTTCTGCCTCATCCCCAATGTTAACAATATTCATTCTGGAATCACCGGCTATCATCATCATACGATCCGCCAGCATATGGATATTAGCCTCCACTGTCTTAGCCGACTGTCTGGCCATAGGCTGTAGGCTGTCCAACAAAATATTGTTCGCAAGAGATTGCATGGAAATCGCCATAATTGTACAACACACTACCACCAATATTAGAATATTGAATGTCGTACTTCTTAATATTCTTCCGTTGAGACTCCTCTTCATTTTGCTGCCAGAGCGGGAGTCTGACTTTTTCGTTAACATATTCGCATCGCTCCTTTTCACCAAAACAAACTTTTTGAGATATCATATCACGAACCGTTCATAAAAGGAAGCCCCTTCTGGTACTTTTGATATAGACGAAAATTGAAATTTTAAATTCCACCTTTAGACAGTTCAGTGGAATTTACCTCTGCATAAGTAGCGTTTACTCTTTCACATAGCAGTGCTATACTTTCCATGCCCTCCTGACAGCAGTAGAAGGAGGCTCTCCATGAGTAAATACATACCAGGCAACCAGAAGCACCTTACCTCTGATGACCGTAAGTATATCGAAAAGTCTCTAAACCAGGGGCTTTCTTTCAAAGAGATCGCTAAGTATCTGTGCAAAGATCCTACCACCATCTCCAAAGAAATCAGGGCTCACCGTCTTAGTGACTGGTATCATAAGGGCACTTTCTATAACGCCC